>CAZARP010000006.1:19275-29208 GCA_964487575.1 uncultured Christensenella sp. | reverse complement strand
TTGATTAAAGACGAAGACGAATACGCGGTTCAAATAAACAGCAAAATGAAAACAAGGTTGACGATACCTTCCGGTAGCGACGAACAAAAAATCAAAGAAATTATTCTCGCCGACGAAAAACTTGCTACGGAATTAAACGGCAAAAGCATTAAAAAGCTAATAATCGTGCCGAAACGTCTTATAAATATAATTATTTAAGGTAGATATGTCGAATAAAAAATCAAACAACACGCCGCACGAACATTTTAATCCGGATCCGAATTTCGGTCTATCCGCCGAACAAATACGACAAAGAGAACGTGACGGACTTTGCAACAAAACACAAAAGAAATATTCAAAATCATACTTTAATATTTTCGTAAACAACGTCTGTACTTTTTTCAATTTATTGGGTTTGATAGTCGTTATTGCCCTTGTTGTTTTCGCGCGCAAAGACGTAAAAATAAGCAATTTTTTCTTTGTCGTTATTTTTGCGTCAAACATACTTATAGGCATAATACAAGAAATCCGCGCCAAGCACTGCATTGATAAATTATCGATAGTTTCCGACAAAAGCATAAACGCGATACGTAACGGAACTACGATAAATATCAGTCCTAAAGATATTGTTTTGGACGATATTCTTCGACTCGGTCTCGGCAATCAAGTCCCCACCGACTGTATAATATTAGACGGTTACGTCGAGGTAAACGAAGCATTGCTAACCGGCGAAGCAGACGCGGTAAAAAAGAACCCCGGCGACGTCTTGCTTGCCGGCAGTTTCGTTACCGCAGGAACGTGTCGGGTTCGCGCGGACAAAATCGGCAAAGACAATTATGCGGAACAGTTATCGGAAAAAGCGAAAAAATATAAAAAACCTCATTCCGAAATAATGAATTCGCTCAAGTTTTTCATAAAATCTATCGGTATAATAATCGTCCCTATTGCCATCCTTTTTATGTTAAAATCGACTTTAATATCGAAAACCGACATAAGTTTGGCAGTAATGAGGACTTCTACCGTTGTTATCGGAATGATACCGTCCGGCATGTTTCTCCTTACGAGTTTAGCATTGGCAGTAGGAATTATAAAATTAGCAAGACACGAAACTTTAATACAAGACTTATATTCGCTTGAAATGCTTGCCCGCGTCGACACGATATGCTTCGATAAAACCGGCACAATCACGGACGGCAACATGACGGTCGACCATATAGAAAGTCTTGTCGAAGATGACTTAAATTACGACGCGATAATATCTTCTATGATAGCGGCATTGCCAGACGACAATCAAACGTCGAAAGCCTTAAGAGCGCGCTTCGGGGATACCGCCGTATATCGTACTACGGCTACCCTACCGTTCAACTCGCAAAGAAAATATTCTGCCGTATCTTTCGAAAACGGTTACACGTACGCACTCGGTGCGCCTGAATTTGTTTTAAATAAAGCCGATTTCGATAAAATCTCAAATACAATCGAAGAAAAAGCAAAAAAAGGTCTACGCGTTTTATTGCTTGCAAAATCCGACGTCGACACAATACAAGATAAGTCGACTTCGCGTTTTTCACCCGTCGCTTTAATCACGCTTTCCGACAACCTTCGCGACGACGCAATCGAGACAGTAAAATGGTTTAAAGAAAACGACGTTGAAATTAAGGTCATCTCGGGCGACAACCCGATTACCGTTGCAGAAGTTGCCAAACGAGTCGGTATCGAGGGAGCGGAAAACTACATAAGTTTAGAAGGTCTGTCAGACGAAGAAACGTTTGACGCGGCAAATCGGTATACCGTTTTCGGAAGAGTTTCCCCCGAACAAAAAGCCATACTGATTAAAGCGCTAAAAGCAAACGGTCACGTCACCGCAATGACCGGCGACGGCGTTAACGACATTCTCGCCCTGAAAGAAGCCGACTGCGCGGTTTCGGTTGCGGCAGGCAGCGACGCGGCAAGAAACGTTTCTCATATAGTTCTGATGAACAACAACTTTAATTCCATGCCTAAGGTCGTTTACGAGGGCAGACGAGTAATCAACAACGTACAAAGTTCCGCATCGCTTTATCTCATGAAGACCTTCTTCACTATGATTTTTTCTATTATAGCGCTTGTCTGTATGGAAACTTACCCCTTCCAATTAAACCAGATGATTTTAATAGAAGTTTTCGTAATAGGTGTTCCCTCTTTCTTTTTGTCGTTCCAAGCAAACGACAAAAAAGTCGAAGGTAATTTTATAAGTTACGTCATAGGCAAATCTTTACCGTCGGCGTTGCTTATGGTGATAAACGTAGTTATCGTAGAAATTGTAGGAGCGACGTTAAATACGTTTGACGAAAGCGTATACACCACAATGTCCGTCTTTGCATTGACGTTTGCGGGATTGATAAGTTTATTTTCTATATGTCAACCTTTGAATTTATACAGGACTTTGCTCTTTACCGTTAATTTCGCGGTTGTTTTCGGAGTATTCGCCGTAACCGTTTTCAACGGGTTCGAAATGCTGGAATACGTCAAACTAACGCCGCTTTCGACCTATTGGCACCATTTGTTAATTCTAATCGGCATAATCGTAGTAGACGTTCCGTTGTCCAAACTGTTTAGATTTCTTTTTAAAAACGTCAAAATAAAACCGCTAAAACAAAAATAAAAAAACACGAAAAAGGCGCGACGATTACGTCGCGCCTTAACTTGTACATAAAATCATCGCATTCCCGACAAGAAATACGTGCATTAAACGTTACTTCTTTTCGTCTATAATTTTAACGATATCGTTAACAGTCTTAATGTTGACGGCTTCTTCTTCAGGGACGGAAATGCCGAATTCATCTTCTATATTCATCAGCATTTCAACCACGTCGAGAGAATCTGCACCGAGGTCTTTGACGACTTCTTTATCTGCATCGATGCCGTCAACGGAAATATTAAGTTGTTTTGCCACAATCTCTTTTACCGTATCTACCGTTGCCATATTTCATCCTCCTATATTATTGTCTAAATTATACAGCAAAAAAAAATTTTTTGCAAGCGATATGAAGGTGTTTTATATATTAACAAGAACGGACAAGGATTGTCCGCGCAAAACACGTTCGCCGTCGAAATGCCTTTTCCCCAACAAATCGTACAGTCTACCGTCAAAGTTAAGACTATACGTTTTTTCCGAAACGTTAACGGCTATCAACACCTCACTATCGCTTGCGGTTCGCACAAATACGAACAACCCGTCATCGGCATATAATTCTTTATAATCTCCGTGTTTAAAAGCCGAGTATTCCCTTAATTCGCCCAAAAACCTATACCAAGATAAAATCTCTTCGTCCTCATTCCCCCATGGATAAGTCCTGCGATTTAACGGGTCTGAAAACCCCTGCATACCGACCTCGTCTCCGTAATATAATGACGGAACTCCGCACATTGTATATTGCAACAAAGACGCTGCCTTAAGATTAAATTTTGCTTGCGCAATGCAATCGTCGCGAATAAACATTTTACTCATAACGGTTTTATCTGCGTTTGAAACATCCTGCCCCGACACGGCGGAAAGCAATCTAAACGTGTCGTGGGTCGACAAAATATTCATTAAAGAGTCTAACGACTGCTTGGGATAATGATCGATTTGTTCTCTTGCTATATATGACAAATTTTTCGAACGGCAAGTCGTTACAAAATCGATAATCGCATTTTTTAACGGGTAATTCATAACGGCGTCCAATTCTTTACCGCAAAAATACTCCCTTCTAACGTCGTAAGCGATTTTATTCGTTGCGTCTTCCCAAACTTCACCTATAATTACGGCGTCGTTATTAACGCGTTTAACGGCTTCTCTTATTTTTTTAACGAAAAAGTCGGGTAATTCGTCGACGACGTCCAATCGCCAACCGCCGATACCTTTTTTCGTATATGTTTCTATTACACCGTCGATACCCGTAATAAAGTTCGTAAAATCCTGCGATTTTTCGTTAACTGCGGGCAAAGTGTTTATACCCCACCAACTTTCGTATTCGTTCGAAAAACTTTTGAAATTATACCACGAATAGTACGTAGAACTTTTGCTTTGATATGCACCGAGCGAGTTATACCGACCGTATTTGTTAAAATACACGCTATCCGCCCCGGTATGATTAAAAACGCCGTCTAAAATTATTTTTATATTAAGTCGGTCGGCTTTCGCTATCAGTTCGTCGAAATCATCTTCGTCTCCCAAAAGTTCGTCTATCTTAAAATAATCGCCTGTATCGTATCTATGATTGGAATAAGCCTTAAAAATCGGGTTTAAATATATAGCGTTTACGCCGAGTGAAGCGATATAATCTAATTTATCGATTATCCCTTTTAAGTTGCCGCCGAAAAAGTCGTTGTTTTGGACGACACCGTTTGCATCGGGCAAAAAAATCGGCATATCGTCCCAATTTTCGTGAATGACGCGACGTTCGTCTTCAACCTTAATCGTTTGTTTTTTATAAAACCTATCGGGAAATATTTGATATATAACCCCGCCCGACAACCAATCGGGAACAGTGTAATCCGAACAATACACGGTCAACTGATAATCTTTAGGGTTGTCCGATTTTACCGCATAAAAATCTTCACCGCGACCTAAAAAAACGCTTCCATCGACCAGAAAACGATAAAAATATAAACCGCAAGAAAATTTTACGGTAACACGAAATCCGTCTTCGCAAGAAGACATAACATGCTCTTCGTAAAAAGAATTACCGTCTTTTTTTATAAGAAAAACGACAGAGTTAAAGTCGCCTTTAACCCTGAACGTTATTTCATCTTTATCCGACACCGCCCCTACGGTGCTTTTATAAAACTTATCGAGAGGATAATAATAGGGTTCCAAATTACTTTATCCTTTTCAAATCCCAAATTCTGTCGGCATACTCTTTAATACTTCTGTCTGCCGAGAACACACCTGCGGCAGCGATATTGTTCAAACTCTTACGCGCCCAAAGTTTCTTATCCTTATAAACTTCATCGGCTTTGTTATGAATATCGTAAAAAGAGCCGAAGTCCGCAAGGCACATATACGGGTCGGCGATCGGGCTACCGGTAAGCAAATATTGAGCGATATCCGCAAACGATTGTCCGTTAAAACCGACGTTTAACGCTTCGATAATTCTTTCAAGACGTTTGTTGTCCGCATAATAACTTGTCGAATTATAACCTTGCTTCCACAGTCTTTCCACTTCTTCGGCGTTTAATCCGAAAATAAAAATATTTTCGTCTCCGCACGCATTACGCATTTCCACGTTTGCGCCGTCAAGAGTCCCTATGGTCAGCGCGCCGTTAATCATAAACTTCATATTACCAGTACCGCTTGCTTCTTTACCCGCCAGCGAAATCTGTTCGGAAATTTCCGTCGCAGGCATAAGCTTTTCCGCCATGGATACGCGATAATCTTCCATATAAACCACTTGCAATTTTTTGCTAATTGCCGGGTTCTTTTTTATGTCTTCGCTAAGGCAACAAATAAGTTTTATAATCTGCTTGGCAAAATAATACCCGGGCGCGGCTTTCGCCCCGAAAATAAACGTCTTAGGTTGTATCTCTAACTGAGGATTATCCCTTAAATCGTTATAAAGCGATATAACGTATAACGCGTTCATCAACTGACGTTTATACTCGTGTAAACGCTTAGCCTGAACGTCGAACATAGAGTCGGGGTCTATAACAAAACCTTGCGTCTTTTTAGCATATTCACAGAATTGACGCTTTTTTATTGCTTTTATTTCGTTCAATCTCGCCAGAACGGTATCGTCATTTTCATACTTTTTGAAATTCGCAAGCGCGGCGGCATCAAAAACGTACGAGTCGCCGATACATTCGTTCAATAGTTCACAAAGTTCGGGATTGGATTGGCACAGCCAACGTCTATGAGCGATGCCGTTGGTAACGTTAGTAAACTTTTGAGGATACACGTCCGCAAAATCCTTAAAAATACTGGTTTTAATGATTTCACTATGCAAGGCGGACACGCCGTTAACCGCATGAGAAGCGATTACCGACAGATTTGCCATTTTTACTTGCCCGTGAGAGAATACGCTCATTCTGTCTATTTTATCCCAATCCCCGGGGAACTTGTCCCACATTTCACCGCAGAAACGTTGGTTTATTTCTTGTAAAATCTTATAAATCCTCGGTAAACGTCTTTGAATAAGGTCCTCGTTCCACCTTTCTAACGCTTCGCTCATAACGGTATGATTTGTATAAGCGACGGTACGCGTAACAATCGACCACGCGTCGTCCCACGAATACCCGTTGTCGTCGATTAAAATTCTCATTAACTCGGGTATACACAAAGCCGGATGCGTGTCATTTATGTGAATTGCCGCTTTTTCGGGCAAAGTATCGAGCGACCCGTAACGCTTTTTATGGTCTGCTATTATATCTTGTAACGTTGCGGAAACTAAAAAATATTGCTGTTTAAGTCTTAAAGATTTACCTTCGAAGTGATTGTCCGAAGGATACAACACCTTAGAAATAAGTTCCGCTTCGTTATCCTCTTGCATGCTACGCATATAATCGCCCTGCGAAAATGTCTTCATATCGAACTTTTGAGCATTTTGCGCACGCCATAGTCTTAACACCGAAACAGCTTCACTGTCTTTGCCGGAAATCATCATATCGTAAGCAACGGCTTCCACCTCTTTCGCGTCGACCGTTTCTATTTTCAAACCGGCTTCAGTCCAATTTTCCTTTACATATCCGTCAAATTTAATTTTGAACGTCTTATCCGGGCGAGGCGTCAACCAAACCTCACCGCCCGGCAGCCATATATCCGGAAGTTCCATCTGCCACCCGTCAACGATTTTTTGCTTAAACAAACCGTATTCATATCTGATGGAATACCCCATCGCGGGATAATTTAACGTGGCAAGCGCGTCCATAAAACAAGCGGCAAGCCTACCCAAACCGCCGTTACCCAAACCGGCGTCGGGTTCAATTTCATACAAATCCTCTAAAGAGCAACCGAATTCGTTTTTAAGCGCGGAATTTAACGCGTCTTGCATACTTAAATTAAAAGTATTGTTTTTAAGCGACTGACCGAGCAAAAATTCCATACACAGATAGTATACACGCTTACCGCCCTTCGACCTATATTTTTTGTTAAATGCGCTTCTCTTTTCCAAAAGAATGTCTTTCACGCACATAACAACGGCTTTGTATATCTGCTCTTTCGTTGCTTCCGACGGAGAAACCCCGTAGTACCTTGAAAGCTTACTTTTGATTAGCGTAACTGCGTCTTTTTCCGTAATAGTGTTCATATTTACTCCTGATGTCATTATTTATTGTAAAGTTTTTGATATTCCTCTGCAGAAACCTTCCACGAAAAATCGGTCGTCATAGCCCGACGTTGAACGTCCGACCAAGCCGCCTTGTCTCGATACGTTCTTAACGCGAGATTGACAACGTAAAGCATATCGTGCGCATTATAATCGTGGAAAGTAAACCCGTTACCGTATGAACCGTTATACGCTTGTATGCTGTCGTTAAGTCCGCCCGTTTCACGCACGACGGAAACCGTCCCGTATCTGCTTGCAATCATTTGCGAAAGTCCGCACGGTTCCGTTTTTGACGGCATAAGGAAAATGTCGGCGCCGGAATAAATCTTGCGAGATAAATCTTGATTATACGCTATAACGGTCGCGCATTTCCCTTTATAACACGACGAAATATGCGAAAAATAATTTTCATAACCGATTTCGCCCTTGCCGAGTATAACCATTTGAACGTCGGAATTCAAAATCGTTTCAATCATCGCTTTAATCAAATCCAAACCTTTATGAGAAACAAGTCTGGATATCACCGCGATTATCGGCACGTCCGGTCTCACCGGAAGATTAAGCATTTTTTGCAATTCCGCTTTACAGATCGCTTTGCCGGATAAATCGTCAACGTCGTAGTTACGGAAGATGTACTTATCCGTAGAAGGATTATAGTAATCGGTATCGATACCGTTAAGAATTCCGTAAATTTTATGAGTATTACGATTGATTATCGTTTCCAGTCCGTGAGCGAAATAAGAATTCCGAATTTCGGACGCGTACGTCGGGCTTACGGTATTCACAAGGTCGCTCATCTCTATAGCGCCTTTCATAAGGTTTACGTTGCCGTCAAACTCGACAAATCTGCAAATCGACGACGGAAACCCGAAAAGATTTTCGTAAGTATCCATGCCGAATATGCCTTGATATTCTATATTGTGAATTGTAAAGACGGTTTTTATCCTTCTGAATTGCTCGTCACCGTAATACATGCCTTTAAGATAAATTATCGAAGCGGCGGTTTGCCAGTCGTTACAGTGCAAAATATCCGGATATATATTCAATCTTGCTATAGTATCCAATGCCGCACGAGAAAAGAAAGCAAAACGCTCGCCGTCGTCAAAGAACCCGTAAATATTACCGTCGCGCTTAAAATAATACTCGTTATCGATAAAATAGAACTTTACGCCTTGATACTCGAAAAAGAATACGCCGGCATACTGCCAACGCCATGCGACCGATACGTTAAAATTAGTAAGGAATTTGAATTGACTTTTGAACTCCGACGAAATATTGCTGTAAAGCGGCAAAATAACGCTGACGTCGTTATCTTTATTTTTCGCCAAAGCCTTCGGAAGCGAACCTAAAACGTCCGCAAGACCGCCCGTCGCGATAAACGGCGCGGCTTCAGATCCTAAAAAGATTATTTTCTTCTTTTGGGTAACGTTTACGACGGGAAGACGTCCGGTCACGCGGGCCCGAGATTTTTCCTGCGTTCCTAAATCTTTTTTTGTCGTTGCCATAATTACACCTCCGATTTTAAACCATTATACCTTTACTTATGTAGAACGGGTGATTTTCACACCCGGAAAGTACCCTTTTATCTTTAATAGTGACGTTTTTATCGGTGATAATACAATCCAACGAACAATTTTCGCCCAATACGGTGTTTTGCATTATGATGCTGTTTTTTACCACTGCACCGCGAGCCACTTTGACGTTTCTGAATATTATACTGTTCTCCACCTCGCCCTCTATTATACAACCGTCGGCTATCATAGAATTCTTAACGATTGCGCTCGAACCGTATTTTGTCGGCGCAGAGTCGCGAATTTTCGTAAACACGCTTCTGTCGCCGAATAATTCATCCCTGTTTTTTGCGTTCAGCAAAGACAAGTTGCTGTTATAGTACGACAACAAAGAATGTATGCCTGCATAAAAACCTTTATGTTCGTAAGCCATTACGCGCATACTCTTAAGATTTTTCGAGATAACGTCGACCAAAAAACTGGTTTTATTCCGAGATATACTGTCCATTACTATATTCTGCAATAAAGAACGCTTCATTACGAACATATTTATAAATAAATTGTTTTCTTTGTTCGGTGAAAGAGTTTTATGACTTATGCCGACAACTCTGTTTTCTTCCACGTCCAACGCGTTAACGTCGTTACCGACGTCCGCATCCGGAGAAATTTTTTTATAAACCAAAGTAATATCCGACTGATTTGCGATGTGAAAATCTAAAACGTCGCTGTAATTGATCCTTGTTACGCAATCGCAATCGGTCATTACTACGTAATCTTCATCGGCACGCATAAGAAAACTCGTTATACCTTTAAGTGCTTCCAAGCGCGACGTATACAAAGAATTACTTTCCGTATCACCGAACGGAGGAAGCAAAATCAAACCGCCGTCTTTCCTCGCCAAGTCCCAATCTTTACCGCTCCCGACGTGGTCCATTAGAGATTGATAATTGCTTTTAGTGATAATACCAACAGTATCTATACCCGAATTAACCATATTTGACAACGGAAAATCGATAAGACGATATCTTCCGCCGAAAGGTATAGAACCGAGCGTCCTTATTCTAACGAGTTCCGGTACGTTAGAGTCGTGAATATTAGAAAAAATAATTCCAACCGCTCTCATACTATTTAGCCTCCTTTAAGACGTCTTTATCAATCATAGA
>CAZARP010000006.1:13515-19175 GCA_964487575.1 uncultured Christensenella sp. | reverse complement strand
TAATCGTTCCGACGTCCTTCCAATAACCGCTGAATTCATAAGCCATCATCTTCTCGCCGGCACCTAGCATCGCAGGCAAAACGTCTTTGCCGAAATCGTTGGACGAATTAGGATCAGCACTGTCGGCCTCTAAATATTGATACAACTTATCTGCAGAAAAAATATAAATCCCCATAGACGCCAACGTCGATTTAGGCGCTTTCGGCTTTTCTTCGAACTCGTAAATAGAGCCGTCGGAATTAGTGTTCAATATACCAAATCTCGACGCCTCTTTAATAGGAACGTTTATAGCCGCTATCGTACAATCCGCGTTATTTTTAATATGATAATTAAGCATAAGCGAATAATTCATTTTATAAATGTGATCACCCGACAACACAAGAACGTAATCGGGATTAAACTGCTTTAGAAAATTTATATTCTGGTAAATCGCATTTGCGGTACCTTTGTACCAATCGGAAGAATTTTTCCCCTGATAGGGCGACAAAATATGTACTCCGCCAAACGCCCTATCGAGGTCCCACGGTTGTCCGTTGCCTATATAATCGTTCAACACCAAAGGTTGATACTGCGTCAAAACACCCACCGTATCGATACCCGAATTAACGCAGTTCGACAACGGAAAATCGATAATACGGTATTTACCGCCAAACGAAACCGCAGGCTTTGCCATATTATTAGTCAAAGCATACAGTCTACTCCCCTGTCCGCCGGCAAGCAACATCGCGACGCACTTCTTTTTTCTTATCATATACAACTCTCCTTTATATCAATCGTTTTTCACGAAATATATCGCAGAAAATTTGGGCAACGTAAAAGAAATAGAATTCTCTTTCCCGTGAGAAGTCTTTTTAACCGTTTTAAAGGTTTTGCCCTTAAACAAGCCGCGCCCTCCGAATTTTTTATCGTCGGAATTAAGAACGACTTCATACGTCCCTTTGTCGACCCCCAAACGGTACTTCACAAAATCATTGCCCGAAAAATTAACTATAACGACAACCTTTTTACCTTTTTTATCGATCCTTTCAAACGAAATAACGTTATTATCTTTTTCGTCGGCGGAAATCCACCTAAAGCCGGACCACGAGTCTTCTATTTCGTATAAAGACGGTGTATCTTTATACAGCACGTTAAGCCGTTTGCAATAATCGTTTAATTTTTTATGCAAATCGAACTTTAGCATAAAAAATTCTACGCCCTCTTTATAGTTCCATTCGGCAAATTGACCGAACTCGTTACCCATAAAATTAAGCTTCTTCCCCGGATGCGCGAACATATACGCGAAAAACGCGCGTAAATTGGCAAATTTAGAGTTAATGTCTCCCGGCATTTTATCCAACAAGGATTTTTTACCGTGGACGACTTCGTCGTGAGAAATCGGTAAAATAAAATTTTCACTAAAAGCATAATACATGGAAAAAGTTATTTTATTATGATTTCCCGACCTAAAATACGGGTCGCTTTGCATATACGACAGAACGTCGTTCATCCAGCCCATATTCCATTTGTAATTAAACCCTAAGCCGCCGACGTCAACCGGTTTTGTAACCAACGGAAACGCCGTAGACTCCTCTGCAATCATAAGCGCGGAAGGAAAACGTTCGAAAACCGCAATATTCAATTTTTGCAAAAAATCGATTGCCTGCAAATTATAATTACCGCCGTTTTCGTTAGGCACCCATTCTCCGGGTTTTCTGTCGTAATCCAAGTACAACATAGACGCTACGGCGTCTACGCGCAATCCGTCAACGTGATACTTTTCAAACAAAAAAATCGCGTTAGAAATAAGAAAACTCCTAACCTCGTTTTTTCCCCAATCGAATATACGAGTACCCCAAGCCTTATGCTCTTTTCTATCCCAACGTTGATTTTCGTAACACGCGGTTCCGTCAAATTCATACAAGCCGTGTTCGTCTTTCGGAAAATGCGCGGGGACCCAGTCGACGATGACGGAAATGCCGTTGCGATGACAAACGTCGACAAAATACATGAAATCGCAAGGACAGCCGAAACGTGACGATACGGCGTAATACCCCGTAACCTGATACCCCCAAGAACCGTCGAAAGGATATTCCGATACAGGCATTAATTCGACGTGAGTATATCCCATATCCAACAAATACGCGACAAGTTCGTCCGCGTATTCGCTATAGGTATAATAATCGCCGTTCTCGTGCTTCTTCCACGACGCCAAATTGACCTCGTAAATATTCATTGGCTTATCGTACGGCTGCGATTTACTCGCGACAAAATCACCGTCTTGCCAGCAGTAACCGTTCAAATCGTAAATTTTAGAAGCCGTACCGCTCGGGGTTTCCGCGTGGAAAGCGTAAGGATCAGCCTTAAAAACAACTCTGCCTGCATGAGAAACGGCATATTTGTACGAGGCGTATTCTTCCAATCCGTCAATATAACACTCGAAAACACCGCCGTCCGAAATACGCGTCATCAAATTTTTAGCCGCGTCCCAACCGTTAAAATCCCCCACTACGGACACGCTTTCGGCATTCGGCGCCCAAACGCGAAAAACAACCGACTTGCGGTCGCCGTCGACAAAATGAGCGCCCAAGTATTCGTAAGCGTTATAATTGGTTCCCTGGTGGAATAAAAACAAGGGCAAATTACTCGTGTTTTCTTTTTTTACGGTTAAATCAGACATCGTAAAATCTTCTCCGGTACAAACTTAACAAGTATATTCCGCACGTTTAGCGGGTGCCTTGTCCATTTCGGACTTAACGGCTTCGTATCCGTGTTTGCCGAATAATGCGTACGTTGCGTTTTTACCGCCTTCAACACCTGGTTGATTAAAAGTATCTATATTAAGCATAGCGCCGCAATATGCAGTCTGCAACATAAAAAGATACAACAACTGACCGAGAGTAAAAGCGTTCACTTCCGGTAAAATTATGGTATAATTAAGTCTGCCGGCGGTAGTTAAAGCATATTCCGTAGCAAGCCTTTCGGCGTTTATAAGTTCGCTCATGGTATGTCCGCTCAGGAAGTTAACGTCGTGAATATCTTCGCAACCGTCGGGAATAATCACCTCTTTGCGGAACTGCTTTACGCCTATAAGGGTAATGACCTTATCGAACGGACCCTCTCTGTACAACTGGATTTGCGAATGTTGGTCGGTTACGCCGAGCGCTTTTACGGGTGTTTGACCGACGTTGACGACGTTACCGTCTAAATCGATTGCCTTACCTAAACTCTCACCCCACAACTGGCAATACCAATCGGCAATGTATTTTAAGCTGTCGGCATAAGGCATCATAACGGAAATATTCTTTCCTCTGTTTATCGCGATATACTGCAATAAAGCGGAAAGAAGCGCCGGGTTCTTCCTTACGTTTTTATTTTTGCACATAGAGTCCATATAAGCCGCGCCTTTAAGCAACTCTTTAATATCTATGCCGCACACCGCAGCCGGAAGCAACCCGACCGGGCATAATTCGGAAAATCTCCCGCCGACGCCGTCGGGGATATAGAAAGTTTTATATCCTTCTTTTTTTGCGAGTTTTATCAAATTACCTTTACTTTCGGAAGTAGTAGCTATTATATGTTCCTTCGCTTTATCTCCGTAACGTTTTTTCAATAAATCGTTAATTATCAGATATTGCGCCATCGTTTCGCTCGTCGCGCCGCTTTTCGTAATAACGTTAAATACGGTTTTGTCAAGGTCTATAACGTCTAACAAAGCAGCCATTCTTTCAGGGTCCACATTATCTTCTACGTATAATTTAGGCGCTTTACGAACGCTTTTTTTAAGTTCGTTATGTCTTAAATGACAAAGCGCGTTAAAAACCGAAATAGGCCCCAAAGCCGAGCCGCCGATGCCGAGAACGACAAAATTGTCGTACGACTTTCTTATCTTTTTAGCAGTGTCGACAATATCCGCAACGATCTCTTTTTGGTTATAAGGAAGTTCCGTCCACCCCATCATGCCTTTACCGCGGTTTTCTTTAACGTAATTGTACGCGTCTTCCGCGACTTTCTTATTAACGGTAAAATCTGTGGCTGTAAAGCCTTCTTTATCGCCGACAAATTCACTCATCATGTTGTTATAATCGAGCGAAACAGCCATACTCTTTCGCCATTCTGCATTTTTCATACCAGTCACCTCACGTTGTTGTATTTTTATATAAATAATATTACCAAATAACTCGCTTCTTGTCAATACCGATTTAATAAAAAAAACGAATATTTTGTAAAAGTCCCCCGTAAAACGGAGGACTTTTAAGTTAATTTTCCAAATCGCTTATTTGTTTGTTCAACTTATCGCGCATGCCGAGGAATTTATCCCTCTTCGACCGTTCCGCGTCTACCAACGCTTTAGGTGCCTTTTCCAAAAATCCGTTGTTGGAAAGTTTCCCGTTCGCTCTGGCAATCTCCGACTCAACCTTTTCAAGTTCGGTTTTCAGACGTAAAATTTCTTTATCGAAATCCACAAGGTCGCCGAGCGGAATATATATTTCCAATCCGCCGACAATCAGAGACACGACTCTCTCGGAAATCGTTTTAACGTCTTCGGTAATCAAAATATCGGATACGCCCGCAAGTTTCTTTATGTAAAGCGCACCGTTGCGTATAATGCGTTTATCTTCCGCTTTAATATATAAAACCACTTTCTTGGAAGGTGCCGCACCCATTTTTGCTTTAACGTTTCTGACGTTTTTGATAATTTCTTTTATAGGTTCAATCTCTTTAACGCTTGCAGAATAATTATTTTTCACGTTGTACCGCGGGAAATCGGCGACCATAATCGAACCGTCGACGCCGGGTATTTGCGAATAAATTTTTTCGGCTATAAACGGTACGAACGGATGCAAAAGTTTCAACACCTCACCCAAAACATAAACAAGTACGCTTAAAGTGCAATCGCGCTTTGCATCGTCCTCGCCGTACAATATCGGCTTGGTGAATTCTATATACCAATCGCAAAAATCGTTCCAAACAAAGTCGTACAAATTGGCAAGAGCAACGCCCATTTCGAATTTTTCCATATTAAGCGTTACGTCTTTAATCGCCTTGTTTAACCGAGAAATAATCCACTTGTCCGCGTGAGTAAGTTTAAACGAGCCGAATTCCGGCAACGTTTTGCCGTCCACGTTCATCAAAACGAAACGCGAAGCGTTCCAAATTTTGTTCATGAAATTTCTTGCGCCTTCGAGTTTTTCGTCGGAGAAACGCATATCGCTACCCGCGGCAACGCCGTTTATCAACGAAAACCTTAAGGTATCGGCGCCGTATTTCGCTATTATTTCAGTAGGGTCGATGCCGTTACCGAGCGACTTACTCATCTTTCTGCCTTGAGAGTCTCTGACCAAGCCGTGAATGAGCACATCCTTAAACGGAATTCTATTCATATGCTCCAAGCCGGAAAAAATCATACGAGCAACCCAGAAGAAAATGATGTCGTATCCGGTAACGAGTACGTCGGTAGGATAAAAGTAATTCAAATCTTCTGTTTTGTCCGGATATCCCAACGTAGAGAACGGCCAAAGCGCAGACGAGAACCAAGTATCGAGTACGTCTTCGTCTTGACGAATATGCGTTCCGCCGCACTTAGGACAAACCTTTACATCGTCTTTTGAAATAGTCATCTCGCCGCAATCGTCGCAGTAGTAAGCGGGTATCCTATGTCCCCACCACAACTGTCTGGA
>CAZARP010000006.1:9796-13415 GCA_964487575.1 uncultured Christensenella sp. | reverse complement strand
TGCCGTCATCGTCGATAACGCGAATTACTTCCAAATTATGACGCAAACCGACCTCGAAGTCATTGGGGTCATGAGCCGGCGTTATTTTAACCGCACCGGTACCGAATTCCAACTCTACGTAATTGTCGTAAACAATCGGAATTTCTTTATTGACAATCGGAAGGACTAAAGTTTTTCCTTCCATACCTTTATAGCGCTTGTCTTTAGGATTGACCGCAACCGCGGTATCCCCGAGCATGGTTTCCGGGCGAGACGTCGCAACGACGACGTATTCGTCGGTACCCTTTATCGGATACTTGATGTACCAAAGGTAGCTGTCTTCTTCTACGTATTCCACTTCGGCGTCGCTTAAAGCCGTTTTACATTCCGGACACCAGTTTATAATCCTGTCGCCTCGATATATCAAACCTTTATCGTACAAATTTACAAAAACTTCTTTTACGGCTTTTGAACACTTTTCGTCCATAGTGAAAGCCAATCTGGACCAATCGCACGACGAGCCTAAAAGTTTCAACTGTTCGACAATCCTTCCGCCGTACTTTTCTTTCCACGCCCAAGCGCGTTGTAAAAAGCCCTCTCTGCCGACGTCTTTTTTCGTAAGCCCTTCTTTAGCCATTTGCTCGACGATTTTCACCTCGGTAGCGATAGACGCATGGTCCGTACCCGGCAACCATAAAGCAGAATACCCTTGCATACGTTTAAAACGTATAAGGGTGTCTTGCAAAGTTTCGTCCAGCGCGTGCCCCATATGAAGTTGTCCCGTAATATTGGGCGGCGGAATAACGATTGTAAAAGGCAGTTTATTAGGGTCTGCCTTTGCGGAAAAATATCCGTTCTTTTCCCAATTTTCGTAAATATCCTTCTCGAACTCCGAAGGATTGTATGTTTTAGCCATATCCATAAGACTACCTCTGTTGACAAAAATACCTATGTATTATACGAAATAAAACTTTAATTGTCAAACGATAATCGGTTTGGATTGTCAAATACGCCGACTAATTCATAAAATAAACTATAAAAACAAAAAATTTCGGAGGAAACAATGAAAAAATTTATAACGACGGTTCTTGCTTGCTTAACGGCGATTATGCCGTTTGCCGCCTGTAAAAACAACGATAAATTAACCGTCGTAGAACTAAACGAAGTAACCCATTCGGTTTTTTACGCGCCGTTATACGTCGCGATAGAAAACGGATATTTTGAAGACGAGGGATTAAAAATAAACCTCACGAACGGCGGCGGAGCGGATAACAGTATGACCGCAATTTTATCCAAGACCGCACACATAGGACTTATGGGTCCCGAAACCGTAATTTACGTCAACAGTCAAAACAAAAAAGACAGTCCCGTGGTATTCGGACAGTTAACGCAAAAAGACGGCTCTTTCCTCGTTTCCAGAAACGACGAACCCGATTTCAAATGGCAAGACCTAAAAGGCAAAGAAATACTTGCCGGCAGACGCGGAGGCGTTCCCGCGATGACGTTCGAATACGTGATGCAAGAAAACGGATTAAAAAACAACGTCGATTACACGCTCAATTACGACGTTCAGTTTAATTTAATGACGAGCGCGTTTATCGGCGGCACTGCGGATTACTGCACGGTATTCGAACCGACTGCCTCCGAATACGAAAAAGAAGGCAAATGGCACGTCGTAGCAAGCGTCGGAAAAGAAAGCGGA
Organism: uncultured Christensenella sp.; assembly: GCA_964487575.1. GTDB lineage: Bacteria > Bacillota > Clostridia > Christensenellales > Borkfalkiaceae > UBA1259. Next base: position 11,734 of record CAZARP010000006.1, on the reverse strand, counting down.
GAAATCCCTTATACCTCCTTTATTTGTTTATCGAGCTATTTAAAGGAAAACGAGCAGACCGTAAAATCTTTTTTAAGAGCAATGAAAAAAGCTTTCGATTATATGAATTCTCACACGTCGAAGGAAATCGCCGAAACGATTGTAAAACAGTTTCCTTCGACTACGATAACCTCTCTCGAAACGTCTGTCGACAACTATCGATCGATAGACGCGTGGAAAACGAATATGCAGCCGACGGAAGCAAGTTTTGAAAGGCTTCAAGATATTATGGAATATTCGGGCGAATTACCGCGAAGGATTGCATTCAAAAGTTTAACCGATACTAAGTTAGCGAAAGAAGTTTTCGGTTAAAAATCATTTACACGGCGGATAAAACGATGAAGAAACTATTGGAATTAAAAAACGTAACGCTAAAATATCAAACCCCCGACAATGAAATCACGGCTGTACAAAATCTGTCGTTCGACTGCCAAGAGGGCGAATTCGTTTCGATAATCGGACCGTCCGGGTGCGGAAAAACAACGGTTTTATCCTTAATAGCAGGGTTACTCACCCCTACGGAAGGCACCATAGTTATAAACGGAAAAAACGTCAAGGACAATAAAAACAACGACTTGGGTTATATGTTGCAAAAGGACCACTTATTCCCTTGGCGTACGATAGAAAAAAATGTTTTTTTACCGCTAGAGATACAAAAGAAAAACAATTCCGAAATGAAAAAAAAGGCGTTACGTCTTCTGGAAAAATACGGACTGAAAGAATTTATAAAAAGCTACCCCGACAGATTATCGGGAGGGATGAAACAACGCGTCGCTTTAATCCGAACGCTTGCCGCCTCTCCGTCGCTATTATTGCTAGACGAACCTTTCTCCGCATTAGATTACCAAACGCGTCTATCCGTCTGCGACGACGTCTATAAAATCATAAAAGCGGAAGGCAAATCAACTGTTTTAGTCACGCACGACATGTCGGAAGCAATCTCTATGTCAGACAGAATTATAGTGCTTTCCGCCAGACCTGCACAAGTGAAATCAATTTTCTCGCCAAACCTCGACGGAGATGCTCCGCTTAAAAAAAGAGAGTCCCCCGAGTTCGGAAAATATTTCGAAAAAATATGGAGAGAATTAAACCAATGAAAAGAAACGACTTCTCTAAAGAACATCTCGCATATATCAAAAGAATAAAAAAAGACGCCGTTTTTATCACGTCGATGAGAATTATAATAATTCTGTTGATTATCGTGTTTTGGGAATTAGCCGCACAATTAGAAATAATAGATGCTTTTATAAGCAGTTCCCCCTCACGCATAGCCTTAACGATAAAGGATTTATTTTTACACGATAATCTTGCGTTCCATATCGGAGTTACTTTATACGAAACGATTTTAGGGTTTGCCATAGCCGTAATCGTAGGATATACCATCGCACTCGCTCTTTGGTGGTCCGATAAAGCCAGAAAGATTTTAGAACCGTACATCGTCGTATTGAACAGTTTACCTAAAATCGCACTAGGACCTATTATCATAGTTTGGTTCGGTAGCGGAAGCAAAGCCATCGTTTTTATGGCGGTTTTAATAAGCGTTATCGTAGCGATAATGACTATGCTGGGCGGTTTTCTCGCAACGGATAAAAACAAAATTCTGCTATTGCGTTCTATGGGCGCAACAAAATTGCAAATACTGCTAAAACTTGTTATCCCCGGCAGTCTACCGACATTTGTCGGCATGCTTAAAATAAGCGTCGGCATGTCTTGGATAGGCTCTATAATGGGCGAATATCTTGTATCGCGTGCCGGATTAGGATATCTTATCGTGTACGGAGGTCAAGTGTTTAAGTTAGACCTGGTTATGGCGTCAACCGTCGTTCTGTGCTTGCTGGCAGCACTAATGTACGCCGCCGTTGCATTGTTTGAAAAATCGGTAATTAAATATAAAAGATA
>CAZARP010000006.1:8211-9696 GCA_964487575.1 uncultured Christensenella sp. | reverse complement strand
GCCAAAGCGAGAGACGGCGCGTCGTTAACGCCGTCACCGACGTAAATCACGTTACCGTCGGCATTGTCTTTTATTTTTACCAATTTATCGTATTTTTCAGCAGGCAAAAGTCCCGAATACACCTCGCATATTCCTACTTCCTCCCCGACTTTTGTACAGACTTCTTCACAATCGCCGCTAATCATATACGTTTTAGCTATCCCGCATTTATTCAATTCGTCGAGCGCATATTTAGCGTTTTCTTTTATTTCGTCCTTAATTAACAATTTGCCTGCCAAAACGCCGTCGATTGACACGTATATCACAGTTCCCGGATAATCATCCGAAACAACCTCGTCAATTCCGTTTTCGTTCATATAAGAAAGATTTCCGACTCGTACAAGTTTACCGTCTACTTCACCGCACATTCCGCGTCCGCTTATTTCCCTTACCTCTCTGACCGCAACGTCTTCTGCGGACACGAAAGAGGCAACCGCTTTCGCAACGGGGTGCGAAGAACTACGTTCTATTGCAGACGCATATTCGGCGACAGTCTTTGTATCGAACCCGTTATACGCTTTTACGTCGTCCACCACAAACGCCCCCTTCGTCAACGTTCCCGTCTTATCGAATACCGCAACTTTTGCAGAAGATAACTTTTCTATATAAGAGCTGCCCTTTACCAATACTCCCGTTTTCGACAAACTGCCTATTCCTATAAAAAATCCCAACGGCACCGAAATAACCAAAGCACACGGACACGATATAACAAGGAAAGACAATCCCTTATATATCCACTTAATAAAATCCATTCCGTCAAACAACGGCGGCAACAACGCTATAAGAATACCTATGATCACTACGCAAGGCGTATAAATTTTCGAAAAAGAGGTAATGAACTTCTGAGACTTCGCCTTTTTCGCGTTAGCGCCTTCCACAAGTGAAATAATCTGTTCAACCGTACTGTCCTTAAATAATTTCGTCGTCCTAACGACAAAAGGGTCTCCTAAATTTAAGGCTCCGCTATAAACGTTATCTCCGCAAACAACGGATACGATTTTACTCTCTCCCGTCACCGACTTCATATCCAATTCGGCGCGTCCGGCAACCAGAACGCCGTCTATCGGCACTCTGTCGCCGCGGCGTATTTCTATTAAACTTCCGACCTCAACGTCTGCCGGGTCGACGTCGCTTCCACCGTCTTTCGATAAAAGATGCGCGACCGAAGTCTTCAATTCCGACAAACCGGCTATTCTTTTACGAGAATTATCGGTTGCAATCCCTTCAAGCAACTCGCCGAAAGCAAAAAGAATAATAATCGCCGCCCCTTCCGTGTATTCGCCGATACATAAGGCAGTTACCGAAGCGATAATCATCAGCGTGCTCTCTCCGAAAACATCACCTTTTACAATTCCTTTCGCACATTCTAAAAGCAAATCGAAGCCGACAATCAACAACGAAAAAATGCTTAAAAGCAACCTCGCAAGTTCACCGTTGACAAAAAAA
>CAZARP010000006.1:6142-8111 GCA_964487575.1 uncultured Christensenella sp. | reverse complement strand
GTTGCCTTTTAACTATTTACAACTTTTATGCGCAAGAGCCGTATCGACAATCAACCTAATATGTTCGTCTGCCAAAGAATACAACACCTGATTACCTTCTTTTCTGGCGCGAACGATTTTATTGTCCTTTAATTTGCGTAAATGTTGAGAAATCGCAGATTGTTTGCCTCCGGTTATTTCACAAATGTGGTACACACAAAGCTCGCCTTCCATTAGCGCCAAAACAATTTTCATTCTGTTGGGTTCACCGAGCAAAGAAAAAATATTGCTTGCCGCGACGACGCTATCATTGTACTCCGCCGAACAGCAGAGTTTTTTACGAATATCTTCGTGTCTCTTTGTTAAACGACCTTCCATCTCACACCTATATTAGTACTTACTAATATATTAACACGTTCGTTTAACCTTGTTAAGCGTTTTTTACAACAAAATGCAAATCATTCCGCCGCGGTTTTCGTTAATCATCCTGGAAAGGGTTCTACGCATTTTGTTTTGCGCGTCTTTCGGCATGGCTGAAATTTTATCGGAAAGCCCCTCTCCCACAAGTTCCTGCATCGATTTGCCGAACATATCGGTTTCCCAAATTCCGGCAGGATTATCCTTAAATTTACCGGCTATGTAATTGACGAAATCTTCGCCTTGCTTCTCCGTGCCAACTATAGGCGACACCTCCGTCGAAACGTCTACCTTCATTATATGCAAACACGGTGCCGTCGCCTTTAATTTTACACCGTATTTTCCGCTTTGCTTAACAAGCGTCGGTTGTTCTAAATTCATTTCGTCGACGGTCGGGTAAACGACGCCGTACCCCTCGGATTCGGCGGTCTCTAACGCGTCTTTAATTTTACCGTATTTCTTCTTCGATTGCGCAAAAGTTTTTATATAAGACATTAGCTCGTAATCGTTTTGTATTTGCTCTCCACACTCTTCCGAAAGCACCTTAAAATACAATCTCTCGTTCGGTTTTAATCTGTATTCGGGAACGCCCTCGCCCAGTTTTAACTCCGAAACCTCTATTCCGTCAAAGTTTTCGTCGCTATCGAAAAGCGTGTTAACCACTGAAAAATCTCGCATTTTCGTCATTTCTTTCGAAGCTTCTTTAACACCGCTTATAACCGAACGTATATATGAGTTATCTGAAGGCAACGCTCTCATCCACATAGGCAAATCGACGTTAAAAGAACTCATCGGAAATTCCAATAAAACTTTTTCCATAATCACGCTTATATCGTCGGCGGTCAAATTCATTACGTCGGAAGTAATGACGGGCACCCCGTATCTTTCTTCCAATTCGGCGGCGAGCAACGCACAAGCTTCACCCTGAGGATTGCTGCTATTTAAAATCACGACAAATGGTTTGTTGTGTTCTTTCAACTCGTTTACGACTCTTTCCTCCGCTTGTTGATAACTATCGCGAGGAATTTCGCCGAAACTTCCGTCAGTGGTTATTATTATGCCTATCGTCGAATAGTCGTCTATTACTTTTTTAGTACCTATTTCGGCGGCTTTTTCAAAGGGTATTTCCTGTTTGCTCCACGGCGTTTTTATAAGTCGCGGCTTATCGTCTTCCATGTGACCGGTAGCGCCGTCCACCATATAGCCTACGCAATCCACCAATTTTACGTTTGCCGTCGTATTGTTTTTGAACCGCACCTTAACGCTGTTTGCGGGAATAAATTTAGGCTGAGTCGTCATAACGCCCCTGCCGGCTGCGGATTGAGGCATTTCGTCGGTCGCTATTTGTCGCTGGAGTTTATCGCTTATATTAGGGATTACAAAACTATCCATAAATTTAGATATGAACGTAGACTTGCCCGTTCTTACGGGTCCAACCACGCCTATGTAAATATCTCCGCCCGTACGCCTCGCTATATCGTCGTATATATCGTATTTTTCCATAAAGAAACCCTCCCATAACTTACAGTGTAGTATATGAGAGGATTTTTTATAATATGTGATATTTTTAAGG
>CAZARP010000006.1:3079-6042 GCA_964487575.1 uncultured Christensenella sp. | reverse complement strand
TAGGTTAAAAATAATCTTATAGAACCGCTCACAGCCATAGGCGTAATCGCGATAAACGAACCCATAGCGCCGAATTCGGTTAAATATATAAAAACAAGTGCGGCGACCAAAGACATCACCGAAACCGCAGCCCAACCGAGACCGTGCAACGCTTCGCACGCCACCAACGCGCCGATTGTCGTCGCTATACCCTTGCCCCCCTTAAACTTAAGAAGCATCGGATAAATATGACCCAGCACCGCAGACAATCCGCAAAAATAAACGGCAAAGTCGGAAACCAAAAACGAGGATTGGAAAAAATATCTACCCTTAAAAACAAAAAAGGAAACAAGTGCAGGCACGGCACCTTTGGAAATATCCAAAATAAAAACAAGCAAGCCTGTTTTTAATCCGAAATTGCGACTTACGTTAAGCGTCCCCGGATTTCCGCTTCCCATTTTACGTATATCCTGCTTTTTGATTTTTGAAATGATGACTGCCCAATTTATATTGCCGATAAAATAACTCACGACAGCCGCGATTAACAAATAAAAACTAAGCATCGTCTCTTTCTCTGACAATCAATTTTATCGGCGTACCGGAAAAATCAAACGCCTTCCTTATACTGTTCTCCAAATATCTCCTATAAGAAAAATGCATAAGCGTAGCGTCGTTTACGAAAAATACAAACGTAGGAGGCAAACCTTCTGCCTGCGTTACGTAATTGATTTTTAATCGCTTGCCGTTAAAAGACGGAGGTTCGTTAGCACGCACGCAGTCAAAAACAAGGTCGTTAAGACGACCTGCCGTAACGCGCTTTAACGAATTATTAAGCACGCTATCGCATACGGAAATAACCTTTTCCACCCTTTGTCCGGTTTTCGCGGAAACGTACACGGGCACGAAATAGTCCATAAACTTTAATTGTTCCGATAGTTCCGCATTAAACTTGTTTATGGTATTGGTATCTTTTTCCACCAGGTCCCACTTATTCATTAAAACAACGGACGGCTTACCTTGTTCGTGTATATATCCTGCAAGTTTAACGTCTTGTTCGGTAATTCCGACGTTGGCGTCTATCATTAAAATGCATACATCTGAACGACGAACCGCACCGAGCGCACGAAGAACGCTATAATATTCCAAGTCCTCTTCAACGCTCTTTTTCTTCCTGATACCCGCAGTGTCTATCAACGTATATTTTTTATCGTTATAGGTAAACGGAGTATCTATCGCATCGCGCGTGGTGCCTGCTATGTCAGACACAATCGTGCGCTCAAACCCCAGTATTTTATTACACAAACTCGATTTGCCGGCATTCGGTTTTCCTACAACCGCAATCTTAACTGAATTTTCGCTTTGGTCGTCCTTTACGTCCTTTATACAAGTTATCACCTCGTCTAAAAGGTCACCTATACCCGTCCCGTGCTCGGCTGAGATACCGAAAGGCTCGCCAAGTCCTAAATTATAAAACTCAAGCAAACTTTCCGGATTATAATTATCCATTTTGTTTACAGCCAAAATCACGGGTTTACCCGATTTACGCAGTTTCATCGCGACGTCTTCGTCCGCAGCGTTCAATCCGGACTTTGCATCGGCAAAGAGAATAATAACATCTGCAGTCTCTATCGCGATTTCCGCCTGCTTTTGAATATGACGCCACATTTGGTCGGTCGATTTTAGTTCAAGGCCGCCCGTGTCGACAAGAGTAAACTGCCGTCCGCACCATTCTGCGTCGGCATAAAGTCTATCGCGAGTAACGCCGGGAAAATCCTCTACGATAGAGAGTTTTTTCCCGACAACTTTATTAAAAAAAGTCGATTTGCCGACGTTAGGTCTGCCGACAATCGCAACTAAAGGTTTCGCCACCTAATCACACCGCCTTAAAAAATCCAAACAAGTATGGTCGTCAATATAATTATCAAAAGACATACCCAATAGGTTATTTTATAACCTTTCTTTTTCCTCGCGACAAAATTATAACTGACCACACCTATTACAATACAAATACACACGTTTTTAATAGTGTCGAGCAAATTCGGCAAAAAGCCACTGACATTCAACAGTCCCGTCGCGTTTAAGAGCACGAAAATTTGAAGAACCGCTACAACCACAAGAGCCACGAACGCAATTAAGTTTAACAAGTTAACGTTTTTTTCTGAATTTTTCATATTATACTCCTTTTTTACTCATTTTTTTAATATTTTTAACGTTTTTACAAAATACTCCGGAAGCGGAGCTTCAAAACAAACTTTTTTACCGGTCGTCGGGTGAATAAATTCCAACTTCCCCGCATGCAATAATTGTCCGTTAAGACCGAATTTATTGCTTTTATAACCGTATTCCGGGTCTCCGACTATCGGATGCCCGATATGTTTACAGTGTACGCGAATTTGATGCGTTCTACCCGTCTTTAACGAAAATTCACATAGCGTATAACCGTTATACCTTTCAATCACCCGATATTCGGTTATTGCCCGTCTGCCGTAAGACGTCACGGACATCTTTTTACGATCTTTCGGATTTCTGCCTATAAAAGTGTCGATAACCCCGAAGTCGTCTTTCACGACGCCCTCTAACAGTGCGTAATAAATCCTACGACAACTTTTATCGGCGAGTTGCTCCGCCAGTTTTACGTGTGCCGCGTCGTTTTTAGCGACCACCAATAAGCCCGAAGTGTTTTTATCTATTCTATGCACGATACCCGGACGTATTACGCCGTTTATCCCTGATAAATTGTCCAAATGATACAGCAACGCGTTGACAAGAGTAGAAGATTTATTACCGTTACCGGCGTGAACAACCATTCCTTGCGGCTTATTTATTACCGCAACGTCGTTGTCCTGGTACACTATGTCGAGCGGAATATCTTCGGGAAAAGCACAATCAGGCACGTCTGTTCGCGTTTCAACCTCTATAACGTCCCCGTTTTTTAAATTATATCCGCTTTTTACGTTTGCGCCGCCTATTTTTACAAAACCTTC
>CAZARP010000006.1:0-2979 GCA_964487575.1 uncultured Christensenella sp. | reverse complement strand
TAACCGAATAACAGTCTGTCTACAAAGTTACCGATTGTGCCGGATATTATCATAAGCAAAGCGACGACAAGCATTTTACGTTCTTTTTTGCACGCATACACGAGATAAGCGACAAAAGCAACCATTGCAAAAACAGTTAAAATCTTAAAAAAAGTTTGTGCCCAAGACACACCGTTTAAAAAGCCGAAGGCAGAGCCTCTGTTTTCCGTATAAGTAAAATAGAAAAAATTCGGTATAACGACGGTACTGCCGCTTTTTTCGTAAAGGTTGGAAAAAAGCACCTTTGTCAACTGATCGAAAAAAAGCATAAGAACAATCGCGGCAACAGAAACCGAGATATACGTTATTCTTTTTCTATAAGCCCCAGTTCCTCGCATAGGTCCTCCAATCGCAATTCGCCCGGATTAAGAACGTCGTCCAAATTAAACCCGTTATCACCGCTCGCCGCGACGTAATCGTTTATACGCGACATCGGGTTAAAAGCTTCGTTGTCCTTTTTGTCGATAAGTTTTTCAGCCGCGGAAACAACCTGCTTGCCGTTGCACGACAAAACGTCGTTCAATTTATCGGATATTTCGCACGTCTTTTTAACAAAAGGATATAACGGATATTTTTCTTTCAAAAGAGAAAAATATTTAGCCCATTTTTCCGAAAACCTTTTAATCTTCAATCTTTCCAACTCGTATGAAAGCTCGGCGTTTTTCACTATGGCACTCGCTTGTGCTTCCGCGTCGGTTAAAGCTTTTTCGATATGATTTTGCTTGTTAACGTATTCGTTAAGCCTCGAACGCATTTCCCTGTTTTCGGTTGTCAAAGACGCTATTTTGTCTTTTTGAGCGACAAACCTATCGCGATAATCCGTTTCGATTTCGTCAAGCATCCTTCTGACTTCTTTTGCGGAATATTTTTTTTTGTTAAGTTCCACTCTTTTCGCCATAATACTAAACGATACCCCTAATGTTCTCAAGCATCTGTTTTTTTAACGCATAAAGCCCGTCGGATAAATCGACTTTATAGACGTGAGGTCTGTCTAAACGTTTATATTCGTCCCAAAAACTTTCGAGTTCCGCATTCGCATATTGTTTAATTTCTTTAAGCGAAGGAAATTCGTAAACCTTCTTCCCGTTTTTAATTACGTCCACTTGCAACGGACGCAAAGTATAATCCGTAAATTCAATCTTCTTCCAACGTTCGGTAGGATGCGTCAAAACCAGCGGTTTGGTCGCATCGATTTTTTCATCGCGAAGAAAAATAAAATCGGCTTCCGCCTTGGACGTTTTATTATCGTAAACCCTGTATATATTCTTAAAACCGGGATTTGTAATCTTTTCGACGTTATCTGACACCTTTATCTTAGGTGTCAAATTCATATTGTCGTCGACCACTGCCGAAAGTTTATATACACCTCCGAGCGCGGGCATATCCGCACTGGTTATCAGTCTTGTTCCGACGCCCCAAAAATCGATTTTCGCACCTTGCTGTTTAAGCGAATTGATAGACACTTCGTCGAGATCGCCGGACGCACATATTTTAGCGTTAGGATACCCTGCCGCGTCAAGCATCTCCCTCGCTTTTTTAGACAAATACGCTAAATCGCCGGAGTCAAGCCTTATCCCCTTAGGCTCGTGCCCTGCCGCTCGAAGTTCGTCAAAAACACGTATTGCGTTAGGGATACCCTGCTTTATAGTATCGTAAGTATCGACAAGCAACAACGCATTGTCCGGATAAACTTCCGCATACGCTTTAAACGCCGTATACTCGTCTTTAAAGTTCATCACCCAACTATGCGCGTGCGTGCCAGACACCGGTATATCGAACATCTTACCTGCAAGCACGTTTGACGTAGACGCACAACCGCCTATAACAGCCGCGCGTGCGCCGTAAATTCCGGCATCGGGCGCTTGAGCGCGTCGCAAACCGAATTCCATAATAACGTCGCCTTTGGCGGCATAATTTATTTTTGCCGATTTAGACGCAATAAGCGTTTGAAAATTTATAATATTCAGCAACGCGGTTTCGATGAGTTGCGCTTGCATTATCGGCGCCTTTACCGTCAAAATGGGTTCGCCGGGGAAAACGACGGTTCCCTCCGGGACGGAATAAATATCTCCGGTAAATTTAAAATTTTTCAAATACTCTATAAATTCATCACAGAAAATATCCAACCCCTTCAAGTAGGATATTTCTTCTTCTCCGAATTTAAGATTGAGAACATAGTCTATCGCTTGTTCGAGTCCGCAAGCTATAGAATACGTGATCATACCGTTTTGGCGGAAAAACAAATCGAATATCGCGGTTTCTTCTTTTCTGCCCTGTTTTAGGTAACCGTTCATCATAGTAAGTTGATAAAGGTCAGTCAGTAAAGTTAAATTTCTGTTATCCATTTTTTCCTTCCTTAAAGGATTTTACTTCGAGAATATCGTCGCCCGATTGAAAACTACCTTTTTCTTTGGTTCTTTGCCTATAATTTTTATAATCCGCCGACTCGTTGTCTGCATATTCGGTAATGCTGCCATTCGCAATCAAAGATACCGTTATGGCTATCGCCGCCAAAACGCAACATATTATCACGATTAACCACCACGGTAAGCCTATAGAGAACAACGCATAAGACAACGCAGCCGCCAACATAATAAAACTTAAAAAGAAATACCACGTCGAATGCTTAACGAAAGCCACAACCATACAAAGCACGCCGAACCCGATAAACGATACGAAAAGAAAAGTCAGCACGGGATGCAACCATATATTTAACGGAATAAGCGCATCGCAAAGCGTTATCGCCAGCGCGACAAGCAGAATTGACACAGACGTAAGCGCCGCTATTTTTTTAATCTTTGAAATTTTCATTTTCACCCTCGAAACGACCGACGCTTATATATCGCGGATACGTTTCCTATACTAATCTTGTATAGTATAGCACATAATTTTTTTTTTGTAAATAATTTTACAAAACAGCAAAAAAATTTAAGAACAAAT
>CAZARP010000005.1:27702-41791 GCA_964487575.1 uncultured Christensenella sp. | reverse complement strand
CGATATTATTCTATATTCGGTCGGGATATTTAAGACACATCAACTCTATAAACGCTTCCGCGGTCGCATAAGCGTCCGAAAGCGCCCTGTGGTGATGGAAAATTATTCCGAAATGGTCGGCGACGGTATGCAAGTCGGCGCGCTTTAGCCCGGGAAGTTGTTCTCTTGCCAATTCCATCGTATCCATAACTTTATTTTTTATTTCGTATTCCTCGACGCCGGCAAAGCGTTTCATAAACTTGGTGTCGAACTCGGCGTTGTGCGCGACCAAAACGGCGCCCTCGATAAACTTCATGAAGTCCGGAATAACCGAACCTATTTTAGGCGCGTCTTTAACCAACGCGTCGGTTATGCCCGTCAATTTGACTATCTCGTCGGTAATCGGGTAATCCGGTTTTACGAGCGTCGTAAACTGCTCGCATATTTTGCCGCCGACAATCTTTACCGCGCCGATTTCGGTTATACCGTTATTCATAAGGTCGATACCGGTAGTTTCCAAATCGAACACTACGTAAGTTTCATCGGTGAGTTCTTTCGGCAAAGACCTTTTAACGTCGAACACGCTTTCGGCTTTTATAGTCGTCGCCGGCGAAGGATAAACAAGTCGATATTCTCTCGGCGCCGTCTTTTTGAACTTGTCCTTTTTAACGAAATCGTCGGGGAAGGTACATCTGTTGATTTTGTTCATCGTAAAAGAACGTCTGCCGTTATAATCGCCTATATTCCCTCTGGTTATTATGGCGTCGCCGACTTTAACGTCGCGGATTTTAGGAAGCGTGCTTTTTTTGGAAAAATAAACGCCGCTCGTCCGCCCCGTGGTATCGTCTATGTGTATGATGAAAAACGGTTTACCGTTCTTGGTTTCCTTTTCGCTTATCTCGGTAACTCTGCCGCAAACGGTAACGTCGCCGTTGAGCGCGTCCTCTATATACTCCGCCACGTCGCCGACGCTTTCGTCGTCTATTACCACGACGTCCTTAACCTTTATCGTTCTGTGTTGTATTTTAGACAATTCGCTTTCGTAAATTTCTTCCGAAGAAATATCCGGCAAGTCTTCGCGCTCTTTTATCTCCGTGCTGCCGACGAAATCCGAACAGAAATTTTTCCCCAAATGCTCGTTTAATTTACGCATCACCCCGCCGTTTTTGACGTATGCGTCGCCGTCCTCGGTAAGGCGCAACACGTATTTTACTACGCCGCCCACGACGGTCGAACGTATATCCGTATCTTTCAAAAAAATAGACACGGACGGGTAATTGTCCTTTAAGTAGTTATAAATTTCAACGTTGATAAGGTCGGGATTGCTGACGATTTTCCTCACGTTGACGACCACGTTAAGCTCTGTCGCACTACAATTTTCGGTAACGTATTTTTTAACGTCGTTTTTCGTCTCCCACCCGATTATTTGGTCGCTGATAAAATTATATTTGACAGTACGCGTGCCTTTGTCTATCTCGACCGAATTCAGTTTTAAACTTTTAAGAGAAGGGTCTATAGCGCGCACTTCAGCCATAAAATCTTCTAAATCGTTTACTTTAAACATCTTTTTATTTCGTCGAAGAATTCCTTTTCGACGTCCTCTTTTTTTACTTTTTTAAATATTTCGCCTTTTTTGAATATCAGACACCCGTCCGCGCCGCCGCATACGCCGAGGTCGCAATCCGCCGCCTCGCCGGGACCGTTAACCACACAGCCCATTACGGCGACCCTTATCGGAGCCGTCACTTCTTTTAAGAACTCTTCCGTCTTTTTCGCAAAAGACATACAATCCCACGAACACCTTCCGCACGTAGGACAGGCGATAAGCACCGGACGAGGCCCGCCCTTACCGACCGCGGACAACAACTCTTTCGCCGCGACGACCTCTCGTATCGGGTCGGCGGACAAACTAACCCTTATCGTGTCGCCTATCCCTTTAAGCAATAAAGAACCTATCCCCACCGCGTTTTTCACCACGCCGGAATATTCCGTCCCCGCCTCGGTCACGCCCAAGTGCAACGGATACGAGGTGCGCGCGGCGACGTATTCGTACGCTTTGACGGTTAACGGCACGTCGGACGCCTTTACCGAAACGACTATGTTCTCCACCCCGTATTTTTCGAGCAACGCGACGTTTTTAAGCGCGCTTTCAGCGAGAGAAACTTCGTTTTTGCCGTATTTGCGCAAAAACTCTTTTTCGACACTGCCGGTGTTAGAACCGACCCTGACGGGAATGCCGTTCCTTTTAAGCGCGACGGCAATCTCTTTAACGTTTTGCTCGCCGCCGACGTTACCGGGATTTATCCTTATTTTATCCGCGCCGCCGTCTATACTTTTTAAAGCCAAACGGTAATCGAAATGTATATCCGCGACAAGCGGTATCTTAACGGCGTTTTTCACTGCCGAAAAAGACAAGGCGTCGGCTTCGTCGAGCACGGAAAACCTTAACACGTCGCACCCGGCACCTGCCAGCGTTTTTGCCTGTTCGATTGCGTTTAACGTGTCGGATATTTTAAGCGTCGACATCGACTGCACCGCTATTTTTTCTCCGCCGCCGATAACGACGTCGCCTATACGGACCTTCTTCGACATATGCGTTTCTCCTTTTTCGGTATATTTTATCATATACGAACGAAAATGTAAAGAAAAAAGCGGAAACCCGTTCCGCCCTTTTCTTCGCCGTCATATACCGGCGCGCTGTTTGTACATATATATCGTTTCTTCGTAATAGTCGTCCAGATAAATCATCAACTTTTTCTCGCCGATAATGTCGTAATACGCCTTACTCGCCGCTAAGGTATCGTAGTATCCGCAAACGCAATCCAATACGTCCGCATAGTACCCCATATCTACTAATTCGTCTTTGCCGTACGGCGTCGCCCTAACGGATAAATATTTTATGCGAAGAATTGCGTTGGTTTGCTTTATCTGGTTTTTATAACGCTGTTCTTTTTCCGCTTGAGAAGCGTTATATTTTTTGATTTCCGACGTCTTCGACGCCGCGTCCGATTTTAACTGTTTGATTTTAGCTGACTTTTCGGCGTCGTATATTTCCTCCAAACTTGCTTCGAACGCGGCTTTGCGAGCCGTTAACGCCGCGGTTTTGGCGGTAAGTTCGGCGACGGTTGCGGAGTTCTTTTCGATTTCGTCGGCTATTGCCTTACTTTTTTCCGCGTCGATTTCGTCGAGCATGGCTATAACCGAAGTGGAATTGTACAAACCGCGTTTCTGAGCCTCTATCCTCGTTTGTCTTCTTCTTGCGGAATAATCGGTTTCTATAGCCGTCCGCCGCGCGGAATATCGCTCGTTTTCCGATTGCATTAAAGAATTTATCGAGGCTTCTTCGGCGGCGAATTCCGCGTACGCCGACGTCTTTTCCCTCAGTTTTTCGGCTTTTATCATAATTTCCGCGATACTTGACAATTCCTCTTCGGAAACTGTCGGCTCGTTTAGCCGCTGAAGCGATAAAGGCTCCAGCGATACCTCGGCGTAACCCTCTCGAACAATCCTGTAATAATGATAAATTTCTTGAAGAACGGAATACATTTCTTCTTTTGTGGCAGGCAACGTAAATTGCATTTTAATCCTCCTCGTCGGTGTAACTTATAGTTAAATCTTCGGCGCGCTTAAACTTATTCGTATCGGTAAATTCGAAGCCGAACCCTCTCGACCGCAACTTGCAACCGGAACTTCTTTTCCCGACGTAAAAAGTCGTAGTGCCGAAATCGCCCGTAACGTCTAAATACGCGTCTCCCTCTATATTTGCGCTGACGCCGGTAATCGTCTTACACCCGACGCCCGGCAGTCCGCGTTTAACGAACCCTGCCCGAAAACTCTCTTTATAAACCCGCGTCGAAGACAACTTGCAAAGGCGAGAAACCGGCGGCAAGTATGCGTATTCTTCCATCGCATAGCCGCCGTAATCGAACAAAAATCCGACCCTTTCGGTTATAAATTCTTCTTGCAAGTCGACGTCGCGACAATAAACGTACTTTTCGCCGTCGTCGTTTACCGTACAGGAAACACAGTAAATTCCGTCTTTCGCAGACACCTCGTTGCCGAGTTTAACGCATTCTTTATTAAACCCGAAGTCTTCGGTTTTAATCTTTTTCCCGTCGAAGACGCACACCTCGCCCTCGCTCATAAAAAACGCTTTGTCGCCGTATCCCCTCACCGTTCCGTCGGTTATCGTCCTGCCGCCGACGTTTAATTTTTTCAAACTGAAATCTTCGCTCGTAGTCAACAAAAAAATCGCTTTTTCCAAAAAAACGTACACTCCGTTCGAAGCGCTCCACAATCCGCAAATATTGCCGAACCCGTTTACTACTATTTTGCCGCCGATTTGGTCGGATACGGAAATCTTGCCGTAGTTAAACGGTTCGCCGTAAACTATTTCGTTGCCGTTTGCTATAAACAACCGTTCGTCGCACACGCAGGCGTACTTTCCGTACGGTATTTTTACGACGGTCGTCTTTTCGCCGACCAATAAACTTTTGGTTTCCGTCAATATCAACAAACGGTTCTCTCCCCCGTCGGTCACGCTTAAAACCGTCGGCGAAACGCTTTCCGCGTCCTCGACGATTTTACGGAAAGCCCCTTCGACGTTTTCGTAAAATCGCCCCTCTGCATAGACTATCTGTCTGCCGTCCGTCGTGAAAACCCCTTTACTCGGAAGGACGTCGGCAATCGCCGCGTACATTCGATTATATTTCATCGACGGGCACATCGCGCCGTTTCGTTTTACGAGATTGACGGCGTAATCGGCTTGCGTGAACTTTAATTTGAAAGTTTTTACCGTATAATTATCGTTGGTTTGTTTAGTCACGACCAGCACCTCGGTTTGATTTTAACGTTTTTTATTCGCACGACGTCGGCAACGGCTTTTTCGAACTTTTTACGCCATAAAGCAGCTTCTCTGAACCGACTTTCCGACATGCAAACCTCTGCGGCAAGTCCGTACGAAAATATCCTTAAAGACTTGTATTTTCTTATGAAATCGACATCGTCGTCAGGCGCGTAAACGGGCGGCTCGTACGTGTATTTTATTTTATAAACCTCTCTGTCGGCATTGGCGACGTCCCCGTCGACCGTGAAAGCGACCGCGTTGCCGTCGACGTCGTAGGCTTCGAGCAGTTCGACCACGTTATATCTCATCACGATAAATCTCACGGTTTTAGACGGCTCGCTTAAAATCTGCTCCGTCGTCATAGGAAATTTTCTGCGCGCCAGTTCGGATATAACCAAATTGCACAAGGTAACCATTTGCGATATTTCTTTTTGCGCGACGGCATTACCGCCGCCGTTATCGATTTCATCGACGACGTGTTCTTTACCGAGCAAAACCGCGGTTGTACGTATTATCTCTTTTACTGTCATAATTCCCCCATATATAAATTATTGCCCGACCGCGACAAAATACGGTCGGGCATAATCCGAAAAAATTACGCTTCCGTAATACCCGACAGTTTACCCTGACCGTAAGGTTTATCGCATATCAAGTCGGCGTATTTTACCAACGTAGCCGTATACACGGGTTTACCGGGCACTTGCTTCAATACTCTGCCGTCGTCGCCCGTCAGCCATTGCCAATCGCACAACTGATGCAAAGTAAAGTCGTCGGTATTAAGCAAATACATAGTGCCTTCGGGGCAAAATCTGTCCGCGACGATCGGTATGCCGTTATAACTTATCGCGTTAAAACCGCCCTCTAAACTCATAGTTTCCACCACTCGTTTATTTGCCGCGAACAAATTGACGAGCGCTCTGCGCACGCCCCAGGAGCACACTATAAAGTTGACGCTTCTGCCGCTTCTTTCTTCTATCTCGTCAAGCGCGGTCTGAAGCGCGTTTTCCGTAATCTTTCCCACCTGACTTTTGACGTACGGGTTAAGCCACAAATTTGTTTTTCTGCTCATACCGTAAATACTGTCGGCGGTTTCGTCGAAAATTTTGCCAAGCCCGGTGATTTCGTTCATATACGAGCCCTGAACGGTAACCTTAGAACCTGACGGCACCTCGCTTGTCGTAACGGCGGCACCGGATACGATAATCGTCTTGTTCACTCTGTCGACAGTCAATATTCTTCTTGCGCCGAACCCGGAAATAATCTCCCCGTCGGACGCGTTTCTGAAGTCTACCGTCATACCCTCTATAACGTTTTTAACGCTGTCTAAAGTTATAACGCCGCCGCTAACGTCGCCGGTCGTCGCTATAATTCCGCTGCCGTCGCCGAACAACATTCTGCCGAAGTTATAACTACCCGACTTAATAAGTCCGTCCATCTCCGCGTTTAGTAAATTGACGAACGCACCGGCGTTGTTTTCCGACGCCCTTACCGCCTTATCGGAAATCTCTATCGTGCCGTAAAGGTTTTTAAGCGTCGTCACGAATTCGCCGTAGTTGTTACCGCCGGCGGAAGGCAATTCACCTTCCTCGGTACCCGCGCCCACGCCGCCGTTAACGCCGTATATCGCGAGTTTTTTCACCTCTTTGCCCCAAACGTCGTTAGTGCTTTGTTTGATTTTTGCGAGAAGCGGATTAACGCATCCGTTAAGTTGTTCCGACACCACGTCTAAATACAAAGTTTTAAGCGCCTTGTCGGCGTTTGTTAAATTTACTCCCATTGTTTTCTCCTTTTATTGTTTGAAAATTTTTTCTGCGAGTTTCCCCGCTTCCGCCAGACTTTTCGGCCGTTCGGCAGGCATGACCGTTCCCGTTCCCGAACCGCTCAATACGACAGCCCGACGTTTTGCCCCGAGTAAGTCGGACAAATATCCTTTTAATATTTCTTCTTTTTGATTTTCGGATATTTCCGTCTTTACCGAAGCCTCGCTCTTTTCCGTTTCCGTCGGGACTTGCGTCTTGTCGGCGACAACGGTTAACGCCTCTAACTCTTTGACTCGCTGACAGCGTTTGGTAAACTCAGCCTGTAAAGAGTTGTAAGCGTTTAGCAGAGCGGTTACGTCTTTAAACTTTCCCAATGAGACTTCATCGACCGATACGCCGCCCTTATCTTGCGCCTCCGCGCCTTGCGCCGTCGTTTCCGTTTGTTCATTTATGATAGTTTGTTCCATATTTTATTCTCCTTTTTCGCTTATTCTTTGTTTGTGTTTTCTTATGTGTTCGTTAAACCTTTCGGCGGTTTTTGCGTCGAGTTCGTCGTACTCGCTTAAAAAATATCGCGTGTGTTCGCTTATATGCAAATCATCGTCGTCGATTTCGGCTATTTCCGCCTCGCCGCGGCGAAGTTTTACGTTCTCTTTTTGCGCGCGTTCTTCTTGCAGCCTTGCTATACCCTTCTTGACGTCTAAGTCCTTGTGTCCCAGCAAAGCGAGAAGTTTTTCCCTCGTGGAAGCCTGAAGTTTTCCGTCGTCGCCCACAAGCAAACCGCTGGAATACAACTTAAACACAAGTTCCTTTTTCTGCTTTTCCGAATACAGCAATTCGTTTTCGTTCTCTAAATACGCGTCGTCCGAAGCCACCGAATTTTTATCCGCGTATATTATGCGCGTTCGTCTGCAAGCGTCTACGGTTTTGACCGCTCTCGTTCCGCCGAAAAACTGAGCGTACAACCTTATTATTTGTTTCGCTATTTTAAGATAGCACCTTCTTACCGTTTCCGCCGCGAGAGTCAATCTTTCGTTGTCTTGCTCGATAAGTATTTCGAGTGCCGAACCGCTGGACAATTTGGCGTTGTTCTTCGACGACGACACGTCGCTTACGCCGCTTATTATCACGAATTCGTTGATGAGTTTTTCTTCCTCCTCGCCGAATTCCGTCGGGATGGAAAACATTCCCATCATTTCCGGCGGTTTGGCGCCCTGGCGATACACTATAACCTTACCCGGCGAAAGCCCGTCTTCGGACAAATCGTCCACGTCGACGGCTCCGTCCTCTACCGTCAGAACGCCCATCGACAGTCTGTTTAAAAATTCGTGTTTTCTGTTCTTTACCGCGTTATACGCTCGCTGAACGGGAATAAGCCGCTCTATTAAACTGTTCCCGAAAAAACTACCTGCGCTTACGCACGCCTCTTGTTTGACAAAAGGGAACCCTCTTTTGCCGCTTTCACCGTTTAAGTAAGGCAATTCTCCGCAATACAACAACTTTCCGCCGCACACGATAGCCAGTCTGCCCTCGCGGAAGTCCTCGCTCGGCGCCTCGTACCGCTCGATTAAAACCGCAAGGTCGCCGACGGGTTGCTCCGCGTTATACGTCCCTTCGCCCGAAAAACGACCGACCGGATTTACGCTCTCGTGGGCGACCTCTACGCCGTACAGCCTTTTAATTTCGGACACGTTTACCGCCCTTGCGTGTATCAAACTTTTACAATCGTTAACGTCTTCCGTGCAAAGGTTGTCGGGGAAGATTTCGAACGGAGAAACGGGAAGAATTTCCACGTCGCCGTCCTTGACGGTTCTGCCGTCCGCGACTGCGACGGTTTCTCCCAAATCGGCATTCCATACGATTTTATAAAACGCCGTGCCGCACGTTTCGCTCCAAAGCGTGGCTTTTTTGACGGTTTCGTCGAAACGCGTTTTGTTGAACGCCGACTCTATCAGTTTTTCGGCGACGTTCGCCGCGGCAACGTCTTTATCGTCGTCCGACTTAGGTCTGACGTAAACCGTCGGCCTTATGCGCGCGAGTTTTGCGACCCTCGTATCGATTATCGGCGCGATGTGGTTGAACGACTCTTTCCTTTCCCAAAAGAAACCGCCGTCGTCGTCGGTTATATCGCCGCGAGCGTTCAGTTTTACGTATTGGTTGCCCGATAAAAAATTCATATTGAGTTCCCACTGCCTTTCCAGTGCCTTGCGCGCCGCGCGACGTTCCGCGTAATCGTTTAGCACGTCGTCGATCAGGGCTTTTTCTTGTCTGTCTTTTTCTTCTTTTCGCACTTGTTTTCTCCTTTATTTTCTTGTTCTTTCAATATCCCGATAAGCCTTAGTTTTTCCCTTTCCAATTCCTCGTCCGACATTTGCGCGACGTCTTGCGAACAGTCTTCCATAATCATTTTTATCGCCGTCGTATCGGGAGGCACGTCTTTTTTCGTCACCTTTTTCTTCACCAACCTGATTTCGCCGTCGTCGTTAACGTATTCTTCGATCGTCTCTACGGAAAAAAACCCCAACGCTTTTTTTAACAACGCGTCCGACACGTCGTTTTTAAATTCGATTTCTTTTTCTTTCATTCATAACCTTTTTTATCAATCTCTCCTTATCTTTTTGCACCATCGTTTTAGCCGGTTTTTTCGGGGAATTTTCGGGGCGGGTCATAAGATAATATCTCAGCTCGTCCAATGCGTGGTCGTCCGACTTAATCGGCAAATCTCCGGCACCCCATCTGTACGTTTTTAGTTCGCGTATAAGATTTACGCAGTTTTTGAAGATGTAAAGTTTCGGCCTCTCTCCCTCCTTTTTAAGATAACTTTTTACGCGCGATATACCCGAAAACATATCTTTATTCACTTTTGGCGAAGCGTTTATTCCGTTTTCGTAAAACAATTCGGTCACGCTTTTGTTTGCGGCGAGCGTCCGCTGATTGGCTGCGGAGTCGATAATCGCGTCTAAATTGCCGTTTATGCCCGACCGCCAGTTTATCGCACGACTTATCTCTTTTATTTTTTCGGCGTGATGCCAAACGTCCTTTTCCGCCTCGAAATGCTCTGCGACCGCGTAAACGTTTCCGTCGTAATCCACGGCGTACCAATGTGCGGACAAGGGGTTTTTAAGACCGGGATCAATGGAAATTTTATCCTGCCAGTCGTACGGAACGTCAAACGGTTCTATCACGTGGAAGTTCTCGTCGAACTCTTTATACACCAGTCCGTGCTCGTCCGAAAACCGCCCGTATCTGCGAGTATCGAGCACGTCGTCCGATAAAGATTTAGTCATACTTTCCACTTCCGCGCCGTCCAAAAAAGGATTGTCCGCCCATTCCATAAACTCGCACCAAACCTCTTTCGAACCGCTTTTATTCAAATAAATTTCGTCGTATACGAACGTCAAACCTTTAAGCGGCGTCATCGTGCCGAAAATATCTCCTCGTTTGTCGAGCACGCGCATTTTACATTCTTCGTAAATATCTTTAGGCGGTTCTTCGTCGAACCAAACGAAATCGAGCGAACTTCCCTGAAATTTTTCTCTGCCTTGGTCGCAAGACTTAAAGCCTATGACCGATAATCCGCCGAATACGTTTTTTACGATAATCCGGTCTATAACCCCCGCCGACGGATTGTCCTTTTTGCCCGACAGCATCGTGACGTCGGCGATATATCGTTTATCCAAATAATACAAAATTTTTGCTTGCGCGACGTCGCGTTGCACCTGCGTCGACGGCGACACCACCCAGCCGAAAACGTCTTTTCTGTTTTGTCTGTACGGATGAATTCCCCTTGCCATATATACCGTTTCGACGGCGCCGCATTCCGTCTTACCGCTTCTGTTCCCACCGAACACCCATCTGTTCCTTTTTTGGCAGCGATGAAACTCCAACTGCTTTAAGTGGACCTTTTCCCCCTTGTTGTACGTCGCGAGTTTATCGGACGAAATTCGCGCTTTTTGTTCGGCTTCTATCTGCAACAACCTTTTAACCAGAACTTCCATTTTCCGCTCCTTAATCTCGACGGCATTGTAACATCGGTTTTTTTTCTTGCAATACCTATACGACGTTTTATTTTAATTTTTTTCAAAAAAATCGCGCAAAAAAAAACGCTCGCAAGCATATCTGCGAACGCTTTTTAATCTATTATTTATTTTATTAAGCCTCGTTTTCGGCAAGCGATTGCTTGTCTTTAAATTTCTTTACCGTAGGTATTATAATGAACAAATGAACGAGCGACGTTATCAACCAACTAATCGGATACGACCAATAAATAATTTCGAGCGACCTATACCAAACGAAGACCGTCTTTATCCATACCACCCTGAACACGCAACTGCCGAACAACGTAACCAGCATCGCCGTCGTGCTTTTGCCGAGTCCCCTGAGCGCAGACGCGAAAACGTCCATAAGTCCGCAGAGGAAGTCGAACACGCACAATAAATTAACCCTGATTAAGGCATAATCTATAACGTTTTGGTCCTCGGTTACAAAATGCAATATTCCGTTCGTCAACAAACTTGCGGAAACACCCAGCACCAGTCCGATAACCGTTACGGTAATCGACGCGTCCAAAATTGTCCGCTTTATTCTGTCGACTTTATCCGCGCCGACGTTTTGACTGACGAACGACAACGCGGCAAGCGCAACGCCGTTCATCGCGTTATACACGACGCCTTCTATCTGCGAGGCGTACCCGTTACCCGACATTACCGCCTTGCCGAAAGAATTAATCGACGACTGTATCAACACGTTCGAGAAAGAGAATAAACAGCCTTGCAGCCCCGCCGGAACGCCGACTTTTGCAATTTCGATAAGTTCGTCCTTATATATGCGCAAATATTTGGCACGTAACCTTACGGACGTATGACTTTTACACAACACGATAACGCTCAGCACCGCCGAAACCGCGTTAGACGCGACGGTCGCTATAGCCACGCCCTCGACGTCAAGGCACACGACCCTAACGAAGAAGATATTAAGCCCGATATTAAGTATGCCGCCGATTATAAGAAAAATAAGCGGACGCATAGAGTCGCCCGACGCGCGCAGTATGGAAGCGCAAAAATTGTAAAGCATTATTATCGGCATACCCATAAAATATATTGCCAGATATTTAACCGCCATGTCCAGTACGTCGGCGTCGCAATTCATCCATACAAGAAAAGTCCGAGCAAACCCGACGCCTATCCCGACGAGGATAATTCCGACGATGACGCTAAGTACGACGGACATTCCGACAAAACGCTTAACTTTTTCCTCGTCGCCTTTGCCGAGATATTTTGCGACCATAACGTTTGCGCCGACCGACAAGCCGACGAACAAATTAACGATAAGGTTTATAAGCGAGGTCGTCGAACTAACCGCGGCAACCGGGTCGTCGCCGACGAATAAGCCCAAAACCATTATATCCGCCGCATTGAACAAAAGTTGCAAAACGTTTGTCGCGACCAACGGCAACGCGAAAATTATCAACTTTTTAAGTATAGGACCGCTCGTCATGTCCATTTCGAAATTCTTTTTCATACTTCTCCCGTAAAGCGCCGAAAAGGGGCGTCGTTAACCCTTTTATAATTCTTTAACGTTTTTGTTTACGTATTCGGTAAACGTTATCGTATAGCCGTTGGAAACCGTCGGAGCCTCTTGTTTTATCAGCGTCCAATCGGACGACTCGTCTAAATTATCGAAAAAAACCTCGGCGGTGCCGTCGGCGTCCACCTTTGTAACGAACGCCTTTTTGCAGTAAGGCAACAACTCGTGATACAGTCTACCGCCGCCGATTAACATAACGTCGTCTTCCGCGTAAGCTTCGAGCTTTTCTTTCAACTCGTTAAGGTTGCGAACGACTATGCAGTCATCGCGATTTTCCATAGAGGCAGACACAACCACGTTGACTCTGTTTTTGAGCGGTCGCCCGCCCGGAAAAGATTTTAAAGTGTTAGCGCCCATTACTACGACCTTGCCTGCCGTCTTTTCTCGAAAAAAAGCCATAT
The DNA here is from genome assembly GCA_964487575.1 of uncultured Christensenella sp. Lineage (GTDB taxonomy): Bacteria > Bacillota > Clostridia > Christensenellales > Borkfalkiaceae > UBA1259. The sequence goes on along the minus strand of CAZARP010000005.1, from coordinate 29,219 downwards.
CGGCAGGGATTGAAAACAACAACCCGTTATTTCTGCCGATACCCCATTTTTTATCTACCGCAACGATAGCGTTCATTAAACAGCCACCTCGAATTTATCCGTTATTACGTTATACTCGTACCCTTCCAACTTAAAGTCGTCCACAGTGAAGTCGTAAAAATCCTTAACGTCGGGGTTTAAGATAAGTTTGGGAGCCTCGAACTGAGGATTTTGCAACATCTTTTTAACGACCGGAATATGTCTGTCGTATATATGCGCGTCGGCAATGACATGCACCAATTCGCCGACTTTAAGTCCGGAAACTTGCGCCAACATCATTAAAAGCGCCGAGTATTGAACGACGTTCCAGTTATTCGCCACCGCCACGTCGTTGCTCCTTTGATTGAGTATCCCGTTTAACGTATCGCCCGAAACGTTAAAGGTCATAGAATACGCGCACGGATACAAATTCATTTCGTGTAAATCTTGGAAGTTATAAATATTGGTCATAATTCGGCGCGAGTGCGGATTGTTTTTAAGGTCGTACAACACCCTGTCCACTTGGTCGAATTCACCCTCGGGATAGATATGTTTGACGCCGAGCTGATAGCCGTACGCCTTGCCGATAGAACCGTTTTCGTCCGCCCAACTGTCCCAAATATGAGGCTTTAAGTCGTGAATGTTGTTAGACTTTTTTTGCCATATCCATAAGATTTCGTCGACCGCCGACTTAAACGCCGTGCGACGAAGCGTCAGCATGGGGAATTCTTTCGTTAAATCGTATCTGTTGACGATACAAAACTTTTTCACCGTGTGCGCCGGCGTTCCGTCCAACCACTTGGGGCGAACGGGATAGTCGGTATCCCAAACGCCGTTTTCGATAATATCCGTGCAATTTTCGATAAAAATCTTGTCCGCTAAACTCATAAGTCGTTATTCCTTCCTTTTATTATATTTTCGCTAAAAAGCGTCTTTCGTTTGTTTTTTCCATCGCCGCGCTATAAAACGCAAAACTATTTTTTTCGGCACGAGTTTCATCACTACGAATAAAAATCTGTTAAAAGACCCGGGTATGTACCTTATCTTATTTTTCGCCGCGGCTTTCAGCGAACCTTTTGCCACAAAATCCGCAGGTTTAGAGGAGAGCCGTCCCCAAAGACCTTGTCCTTTTATGTCCTCTATAACGTCGGGACGGGTCGGGACGCCTCCCGGCATAACGACCGTCACCTTTATGCCCCTCTCCTTTAACTCGTAATGCAACGAAGTGTAAAAATTGGCAAGCATCGCCTTTGTCGCCGAATACAACGCAAAATACGGCATCGGCGAAACGCCCGACATACTGCCGACGGTTATAATCTCCGACCCCTTTCCGCATTCGGAAAGCAACGCGTGCGTCAACGACACCGTCGCTTCGCAATTAACGCGCAGTTGAAAAAGAACTTTATCCGACGTGTAATCGGCAAACGACTTTTGTATGTCGACGCCGGCGACGTTGATTATCCTATCGACCGAACGCCCCGTCGCTCGAATTTCTTCGA
>CAZARP010000005.1:3580-27602 GCA_964487575.1 uncultured Christensenella sp. | reverse complement strand
TTTTCGGGCGGAGCGTCAAGCACCACCGATATGACCGACAAATCGCCGCGCGTGTGCGGAACCCCCATTCTGCCGATTACGTATTCTCTGAACTCGTGAAGATACCCGTTGACTTTGACCGCCGCGTCCGGGTCGGCGACGATTATAGCCATAACCGAAATTTTATTATCCATTTTTCGCCTTGCCTTTTTATAATATTTTATCATACGGTAAAACTTTTAGCAATTAAATTCTCCGTTTTTAACGGCGTCTTTTAATTTTTCCACCGCTTTCTTTTCTATGCGCGATATATACGAACGCGATATTTTCAAAAAAGACGCCACCTCTCTCTGGGCGTATGCGCGTTCGCCCTTTAAACCGTATCTCAAACAAATAACGGTATACTCTCTGTCGTTAAGCGTTTTCCTCACGAAGTCGATGAATTTTCCGCGTTCGACGCTTTTATCCACCTTTTCGAAAACCACGTCGTCGCCGGTATACAGCAAATCGATAAGCGCGAGTTCGTTGCCGTCCTTATCCGTCCCCACGCCGTCGAACAACGAAACGTCGTTTTTATGCTTTTTATTGGCGCGCAACAGCATTAAAATTTCATTCTCGATACACCTCGCGGCAAAGGTCGCAAGACATGTTCCCTTATCCGGCGAATAGGTGTTTACGGCTTTTATCAGTCCGATACTGCCGACGGAAATCAAATCGTCCGTTTCCGCCGCACCCGAATATTTTTTTACCACGTGAGCGACAAGCCTCATATTATGCGTTATCAACTTGTCGCGCGCATCCTTGTCGCCCTGTCGCGACGCCGCGATACAACGCTTTTCTTCATCGGAAGATAAAGGTTTGGGGAAAGAACTGCCGCCGATTATGCTCCCCGTAAAAAAAGTTATCTTTGCCAAAACGAAATTCAACAATTCAAAAAACATAAACCACCGCCCTTTTATATGCTATGACGTTTTTTTAAGGGGTATGTTTTACTGCAAGTCCCTTTTTTTACGTCATAAAGGTCTTTACAAACCGACTTAACGGCGCTACAATGTCGACGGCGTTTGGAAATAACGGAACAAGGAGGCGAAACCGAAAATCACTTTACCTAACACTCCGCCGACTACTGCGGTTAGTCGTGCGAGCGCGAAACGAACGGAAGCGAAAAGTTTTTGCCGAAATCGTTCCGATAAAAGGTGATAAAATGGATAATACTTCGATTTTCATCGGTCGTTTTGCTTTGCCGTTCGTCGTAATCGGCATAGTTTTCGGCATATCTCTTTTTTTAGTGAAAAAGTTTTTGAAGGGGAAAAAATTCGAAAAAACGTTTACCGCCGCGGCGGTACCGTTGTGCGTCGCCGCGTCCGTCTTATGGGACGTAATCGCGAACGGTGCTAAAAACTTCTCCGCGCAAACCGTTTATTCGGGACTTCTTGCCGCCTCGCTCGCCGGCATAGTCGACGTACTTTTAAGAAAGACGGCAAGCGGCAAACTAAAACTCGACGGAGAAATTATGCTTCTCGTCGCCGATTTGCTTAAAACGCTTACCGACGACCAAAACATAATAGCGGAAATCGCGCTTTCCGTCGCGGAAAAAGCGCTGTATACAAAAGGCACGGACGCTAACGCGATTAAAAACATTTTGCGTATTCACAATCTGACTTTCGACGCGCACGCCGACGAAATCGCCGAAAAAATTGCACGCATCGTCAATAGAGCAAACGACTGACACACCGACGTCGCCCGAAAATATCGGGCGATTTTTTTTGTTGTCCGCATAAATTTTTCTCAAAAAACGATACTACCGATATGAAATTAACGAATAATCTGTCCGACAACCTGATACGAATAAAAAAATTATTAGACAGCGACGACGTTTCTTTTGTAAAAATAAAAATCGCGCGGAACGACGGTTGTTTGATTTTCGCAAAAGACATCGTCAGCAAAAACGAAATCGGAGAGCTTGTCTTAAAACCTTTGCAAGAATTCGACGGAACGGTCGACGAACAAAACTTGTTCGACGTCTTTTTGAGTCCCGAAAAAAGCAAACTGACAGACGTCGAAAAGGTCGCCGACGACGTCGTTTTGGGCAACGCCGTTCTTCTATGCGACGAAGTTCCCTCCGCTTTTTCGTTCGGACTTAAACACTTCGAGCAACGCGCGATAACCGAACCGCCGACGTCCACCGTCATAAAAGGACCGAGAGAGGGTTTCGTGGAAAGTTTGCCCGTCAATATCGGTCTTATGCGCAGAAAAATCAAGTCGCCCGATTTACGGTTCGAAAACGTATCGGTCGGCAAATACAGCAAAACCCCCGTGGCTATTTGCTATATACACGGCATAGCCGACGAAAAACTCGTCGAAAGAGTAAAAAACAAAATATCGCTAATAGACATCGACGCCGTTTTGGACTCCTCTTATATTTCCAAATTTTTGGGCGGACATAAAACTTCGGTCTTTAAACAACTCGGCAACACCGAAAAGCCCGATATTTTAGCTGCGAAAATTCTGGAAGGAAGGGTTGCCGTTTTGGTAGACGGTTCGCCCATCGCGCTCACCGTCCCCTATCTTTTAATAGAAGATTTTCAAAGTCCCAACGACTATTACGGCTCGGCGTACAGCGCGACGTTCGCTCGGATACTGCGACTGATTTCCGTCGCGATAGCGGTTTTGATACCGGCTTTTTTCGTGGCGTCGGAATTGTATCATTTGCAACTTATTCCGCTGTCGTTTTTGCTGACGATAGTAAACAGCATAAAAGGCATACCGCTATCGCCCAGTTACGAGATGATTTTCACGCTGCTCATCTTCGAAATACTAAACGAAGCCAGCGTAAGAATGCCCAAATACGTGGGTATGGTGGTGTCGATAGTCGGCGGTCTGGTATTGGGCGAAACGGCGGTTAACGCAGGGATAATTTCCGCTCCGGCGCTTATGATAGTGGCGCTTTCGGGGATTTGTCTTTACACCGTTCCGGAACTCGAAAAAACATTTTCGATGATACGCCTCGTCTTCCTCGTTGCGGCGGGGTGCTTCGGCGCGTACGGACTTTTGGTTTGTATTTCGATACTGACGATATACCTGGTAACCTTCGAAAACTACGAAACGCCGCTGTGCGCGCCTTTTTCTCCCCTCGTAAAAGAAGACTTAAAGGACGGATTTTACAAAGGATTTTATATCGACCAGACTCATCGCCCCAAATCGTTTAACCTTAAAAACTCGCGCAGACTAAAAACAAATAAGGATTGATTTATGAATTACGAACTAAAAACTCGGCAAATTTGCCTTTTCTTTATAGCGTTTATGCCGATAACAAAATTTTTTATGATGCCCAGCATCGCCACGGGCATTGCCGGCGAAGACATGTGGATTTCCGAAGCCGTTTGCCTGCTTGCCGACTTTTTAACGGTCGTCGCAATGATTTTCGCTTGCAAAAACGCCAAAACCGATTTCTTCGGCTTATTGGAAGAAAACTTCGGCAAAGCTGTCGCAAAAATCGTATACGGTATGTATTTCGTGTTCTTTTTGCTTAAAGGCATACTGCCGGTTTTGGAACAGAAAGATTACGTGGAACTTACCTTATACATCACCTCGCCAAACTCTATATACTTTTTAAGCTTCTTTTTGGCGGCGATTTACCTTTCGACCAAAAAACTCCGCGCGATAGGCAGAATGTCCGACGTTATGTGGATAACAACGGTAAGCGGCTTCACTCTGCTGATGGCGCTGTCGGTGTCCGGTTCGGACCTCGCGGCTATCCTTCCGATGTTCGCGCACGACGGCAAAGAAATCCTTTACGCCTCTTACACCTCGTCCAACTGGTACGGAAGCGGCGCGTACTTGCTTTTCTTTTTAGGCGAGTTCGACTACGGAAAAAAGGACGGTTTAAAAATCGCGCTCAGTTACCTTGTATCTTCGTTGATGATTTTGCTTTTTATGATAGTCTTTTACGCGACGTTTACGTCGATAGCCTACCGACAACGCTTCGCGATGACGGAAATAACCAAATACACGACGGTCATCAACAACACGGGTAGGTTCGACTACTTCGGTATTATGTTGCTGTTACTTTCGGGTATAACCGCCGTCGCCTTGCCGATTTTCTTCGCGTCTAAAATACTGAACCGCATTTTAGAAATAAAACGACAGTGGATCACCCCGCTGATAGTTTCCGCCCTGCTCGCCCTTCCGATTACCGTTTTGTCGCAATTCGACGCCACTATAGAAAAACTGATACTTCGCTATTGCAGCGCGTACTTTATCGTATTCGGGAATATTCTTCCTCCGTTTACCTTACTGCTTAAGAAAAACTTAAAAAGACGAGAGGTTCTTTATGAAAGGAATTAAAAACAAGATACTGATTTTTTTGCTTTTGTCGCTCGTAGTTTTCTTTTTTTCGAACGACTTCGGTCTGGTCAGCATAGAAAACACCGCGATAATAACCGCCGTCGCCATAGATTACGACAACGACGAATACAAAATCACCGCACAGATTGCCGTTCCCGAAGCCACCGACACCAACACCGAAAACCTAAAAGCGCAACTCACCGCACGCGGTTCCACCGTCGCTTCGGCGATTAAAAAAATCGGCGACAATTCCGGTTGGTTCCCCCAACTGACCTTTTGCAATCTTATAATTTTGGGCAACGGTATGACGCGCTTTAACGTAATAACCGTACTCGACTATTTTGCCAAAACGTTAAGGGTACAAGACTCCGCCGTCGTGGTACTTGCCGAAAAAGAAGCGAGCGAACTCATTAAAGCCACAACCCCCCTCGACAACGTGTCGTCCTTCGCTCTGCAAAAAATACTGCTTAAAAATCCCGGCTTCGATATGGATACCGCCACCGTCGACATAAAAAGTTTTTGCGCAGGGTATTATTCGGAGAGTCATTCGGGATATATGCCGATAGTCAAAATGCAAAAAGCAGACGAACCCGACAAAGGCGACGGCGGCGCGCAAAAAAGTTCTCAAAATTCGGGCGGAATAGACAGCGCGGAAAGCGAAAGCGGAGGCGCTTCGGAAGAAAGCGACAGCAGAAGCAACAAAAACGACTTTATTTTCAACGCCAAAACGACCGCGCTTTTTTACGACGGGAAAAAAGTCGGCGAACTAAACGAAGGCGAAACGTTGGCGTTCTGCGCGCTGACCACCGCTTTTGCCGGCACGACGGTAGAATTAGACGACGTTTACGTTCAAAATAAAGGAGTCAACAACTATTTGTTAACGGTTCTGCAACTTACGCCGTCGATAAAAATGCGAGCGACCGACAGCGAAGTGTCGCTTACCGTAAACGTCGACGCGTATTGTAAAATCAGCGACCAAAACTCCGACCACTCGGAAGCGACGCTGACCAAAAACATTCCCCTTCCGCCGGAAGTTCAAGAAAAAGCCACCGAAAAATTCACGCAACTGATAAACGATATGTTGGAAAAACAAAAAAGCACCGGCTGCGATTTTTTAAGACTGAACGAAATGTTGTACAGATATCATCACAAATACTACAAAACTTATAAAAACGACTTGCTCGGCAAGATAAAAACGACCGTCAACGTAAACGTGTCGGGGCAAAAATAAAGTCAAAAAAATGACCGACGCAATCGTCGGTCATCGATATATTTATTAGATTTTGCCTTTAAAATAAAAATGCTCTTAAATAAAATTTAAGAGTACCCGCGTTTTAATGAAGTTCATTGAAAGTCTTTGCCATAGCCGCAAGCGCCCATAAATTGCACTCGTCTTTCAACATATCTTCGTACGCATCGAACAACTTTTTCATCGTTACCTCCTTTTGTTATCGGCTGTGAATTTTTTTAATTGCCGTAACACTATTATATGCAACAACGTGTTAAGTTATTTCAGTCATATTCAATTTTCAGTTATATTTTAACACTTAAAATTATATTCGTCAACAGTTTTACGACGATTTTATTTGATTTTTTTATCAAATTCTATAAATTTTAATAAAAAAACAACACCCGCCGACAAGTTGTATCGACGAGTGTTGTTTTTTAACAAAATGAAGATTTAGAACTTATTTCGTCCCGAATATTCTATCGCCCGCGTCGCCGAGTCCGGGAAGAATATACCCGTTCTCGTTAAGCGTTCTGTCCAAAGTGGAAATATACACCTCTACGTCGGGATGCTCTTCCGCAATCTTTTGAACGCCTTGCGGAGCCGCTATAATGGACATAAGTTTGATTTTCTTACAACCGCGTTTTTTAAGTTGTCTTACCGCGTCGCAAGCACTGCCGCCCGTCGCAAGCATCGGGTCGACGACCATAACGACCTTGTCCTCTATGCCTGCCGGTAATTTACAGTAATACTCTTCGGGTTCCAAAGTTTCTTCGTTGCGATACATACCGATATGCCCTACTTTTGCCGCAGGGAAAAGCGTCAGTATGCCGTCGACCATTCCCAACCCGGCGCGCAAAATAGGCACTATTGCGATTGAATTTTCTTTCACCACCGTCTGCGTAACCTTTTCCAACGGCGTTTCGACTTCTATTTCTTGCGTGGGAACATCCTTAAAACTTTCATACGCGAGCAACGTAGCTAATTCCCCGATAATTTCCCTAAACTGTTTGGTATTGGTGTTTTTATCGCGGATAATAGCAAGTTTATGCCTTATCAAAGGGTGGTCCAAAATATGTACGTTACTGTATTCTTTCATTATTTTCTCCTTTAATATTCGAAACGATTACTCGTTATCGGTAACGGTTGCAGCAGCTTCTTCGACTTTTTTGTCGTTTACGACCTGCGTACCGAACATCGTTTCTTCGGTTTCTTTATCGTACTTAACTTCTTTCTTAACTTCGGCTTTGGCAGGCTTTAAGAGAAGGTTAACGACGATGCCGAGTATAAGCGCGCAAGCGATGCTGGAAATCTGAACTTTACCGAACTGCAAATACATTCCGCCCAAACCGGTTACGAAGATTGCCGCAACGATGAACAAGTTTTTGCTGTTGTCGAGGTCGACGTGTTTGAACATCCTTAAACCGGATACCGCGATGAAACCGTAAAGCGCGATACAAATACCGCCGACTATGCAGGTAGGAATAGTCTCTACGAACACCATAACGGGATAGAAGAACGCAATCACTATACACATAATAGCTGTGGTCAATATCGTCCAAACGGACGCGTTGCCGGTAATGGCGACGCAACCTATAGACTCGCCGTAAGTGGTATTGGGGCAACCGCCGAACACAGCGCCGACGAACGAACCGACGCCGTCGCCTAAAAGCGTTCTGTGAAGACCGGGGTCTTTAAGCAAATCTCTGCCGATAATGGAACCGATGTTTTTGTGGTCTGCGACGTGTTCCGCGAAGACGACCAAAGCGACGGGCGCAAACGCGACGAACAGAGTCAAAACGTCGGCAAAGTCGCTCATTTTAGAGGTACCCTCTTCGAAAGCGCCGATAAAGGTTATGTTGGGCAACCAGTTAGAGAAATCCGATACCTGCGCGAATTTAGAAAAATCGATAAGTTTGCACGTTTCCGAACCGCAAGCGTTGTAACCGATAAGAGTGATTGCCGTAGCCAAAATATATCCGCCGAAAACGCCGATCACGAACGGGAAAAGCTTCATGGTTTTGCTACCCTTAACGGAAGCGACAACGACTATCAAGAAGGTAACTACACCTACCAAAATGGAAAGCAAGTTGTAGTTAGAAGCCGTCGAAACCTGATAAAAACCGCCTATAACCGGTTGGCTTGTAACGTTGCTGACCGCGTCGCCGGAAATATTCATAAGGTTATTCATAGCGGAAACGGAAAGCGAAAGTCCGATAAGCGCAACCGTAGGTCCGATGATAACCGGCGGCATAAGTTTATTAAGCCAATCCGAACCGACGGCTTTAACTATAATTGCGATTATAACGTACACAAGCGCCGCGAAAACGGAACCCAAGATAATACCGAAGTATCCGTAAGTAACCGCGGTGGCAAGCGGCGAGATGAATGCGAACGAACTGCCCAAAAATACCGGGCTTTTAAACTTTGTGAACAACAAGTACACTATAGTACCCATACCTGCGCCGATAAGCGCCGCCGACTGCGACAAATATACGCCGGATGCGTCGGATAGTATCGGCACCAAAATGGTCGCCGCGATTATCGCCAAAAACTGTTGCAAAGCAAAAAGCAAGTTTTTGCCGAAAGGTGGTTTTTCGTTTACGTCGTAAACTAAACCGTTCTTACTCATAATAAACCTCCGTAAAAAAAAATTTCTTTTATAACAATTTGCGAGAGCAAAATCGTTCCCTTTATATGTCGGACAAAAAAAATGAAGCCCTTAAAAAGAACTTCAAAAAAATTTTAAATTATTTAAACACGCCGACGAAAATGAAAAGACAAAGCCGCTAAACGAACACGCAGATGTACTTTTTACACATAACGTCTTTTGCATACCTTACCTCTTAATCCTCGTAGAATTATACCACACCGAACCGACGATTGCAACCGATTTTAATATTTTTAAAAAATTTTTCCGCATTCGCCTATATTTTAACTTCTTCGATAACTCCGCCGTCGATGTTTTTAAGCGTCAACACGCCGTCCTTAACAACAAAATAACTGCCCGGCGTGCCGTTCTTCGGCAAAGAAACCGACCCGGGATTAGCAACGACCGTTCCGTTTACCTTTTCTATAAACCCGGTATGGAAATGTCCGTAAATTACCGCGTCGTATTTGGTTTTGGGCATAGCGTCTTTATTGTAAACGTGTCCGTGCGTCAAAAACAACGTCTTGCCTCCGTCGGCAAGGCATACGTCTTCGATAAAATCGAATTTCGAAATAAGCGTATCCACCTGACTGTCGCAATTACCTTTAACGACTATAAGAAAGTCTTTTATTCCGTTCAAAACCTCGGCGACCTTCATAGGCGCGTAATCTTTCGGCAACGGGTTTCTGGGTCCGTGATTGTAAATATCGCCCAGTAAAATAAGTTTATCGGCTTTTTCGTCCGTAAAAATCTCTTTCAGCCTCTCGGCGTAATATGCCGACCCATGCAGGTCGGAAGCAATCATATACTTCAATTTTCAGTTTCTCCTTTTTCTATTAAATCGAAGACGACTTCTTTCGCGATAAGCAATCCTGCGGCTGCAGGAACGAAAATCATCGACGGCACCGTCTTTTTTTTGCCGCCGCTTAAAGCGGAAACCGCTACGTGCGGTTGTTCCTCCGAATAGACGACCTTTACGCCTTCTATCCCGCGCTTTTTTAATTCTCTACGCATAACGCGTGCCAGCGGACACCCCTCGGTTTTAGATATGTCCACCACACGAAGAGCGGTCGGCTCTATCTTATTCCCCGTTCCCATACAAGATATTACCGGTACGCCGGCAACCTTGGCACGACGTATGATTTCTATTTTTGCGGTAACGGTATCCACCGCGTCGATTACGTAATCGTAACCGCCGAAGTCGAAAGCGTCGGCGTTTTCGGGCAAATAAACAACCTTGCGGACTTCTATCTTCGCGTCGGGATTGACAGCCGACAAACGCGACTTTATCACGTCGGTTTTGGCTCTGCCGACGGTTTTTTCGTCCGCGATTATTTGTCTGTTAAAGTTGGAAACGTCCACGTCGTCCCCGTCGAAAACGGTCAAAGCGCCGACGCCCGAACGTATTAACGCCTCGGCAACGACTCCGCCCACGCCGCCGACGCCGAACAACGCCACCGACGAACGCGACAACGAGCGAAGCGCACCGACGCCTATCAACGCTTCCGTCCTTGAAAATCTTTCGTTATCCATTAAAAAACGAATTCCTTATACTGTTTTTATTCTTTAGTCGCGTCGCTTTTTTTAGAAACGGCGGTAATCTTTGCGGCAAACGTTTTTAGAAACACGAACTTTTTATCGAGCACCGCCAAGACTGCGTACCAAATCGCTATAAACGCTACGCTTAAAACGAGTATAAAAATCTCCTTGTCTATCCACAAATACGTTATCAGCGACGCCAGCCCTATAAGAAGCAGCGGCACCAAAAAGGCAAGACACGCGGCGGTCAACTTGCCGCCTTCTTCACGTTCTATCACAACTTCGTCGCCGACTGCGACGTTTAAATCGTTCTTTGCGCGCAACTCTATTTTAGACGCGTTTTTCGGAAACACGCACATACCGCATTTCGCGCATTCGTCTTTTTTATCCACGGAAACGATTGCGTAATCGCCCTCGGTTTTCACTACGATTGCGGCTTCCGTCATAACTGTTTAACAAAAAAATCTTTGACTTCGTCGAAAGCGATGAAGTTTTCTTCTCCGCTTTCCATGTTCTTCACCTTAACGACGCCGCCGGCTAATTCGTCCGCACCTATCACTCCGACGTATTGCGCACCTATTTTGTCCGCATACTTAAACTGTGCTTTAATGCCTCTGCCGATAACGTCGGTTTCGGCATTGACGCCGACTTGTCTTAATTCGCCGGCAAGCGTAAACGCTTTAACCGAAGCGTCCGCACCCATAGGCGCGAAATACACTTTGACTTTTTTAGGTTCGGGTATAACCGCTCCGCTCTTTTCCATAACGATAAGCAGCCTTTCTATACCCGCGGCAAAGCCTATGCCGTGAATGTCGCCGCCGCCCAACGTGGAAATCAACCCGTCGTATCTGCCGCCGCCGCATACGGTCCCTTGTGCGCCGATACAGTCTGAAACGAATTCGAACACCGTTCTCGAATAGTAATCCAAACCTCTGACGATACCCGAGTCGACCTTAAAATCCACTCCCGAGGCGCTCAGTAATCCTTGTACGGCATTAAAATGTGCCTTACAATCGTCGCAAAGAAAATCCAAAATAACGGGCGCAGAAGCGGCTATCTCTTTACAGGACGGGTTTTTGCAATCCAACAATCTGAGCGGATTTTTATATAAACGCTCGACGCACAGTTCGCACAACTCGCCCTCTCTTTGCTTAAAATATTCCACTAACGCGGCTTGATATTTTTTACGACATTCCTTGCAGCCTATGCTGTTGATATACAGCGAAACGCCCGTTATCCCCAATTTGTTTAAGAAGGTCTTCGCCATCACTATGGCTTCGGCGTCGATTTCGGGTCTGTCCGAGCCGAGCATCTCCACGCCGAATTGATGGAATTCTCTCAGCCTGCCGGCCTGCGGACGTTCGTACCTGAAACAAGGGGTAACGTAATATGTCTTTAACGGCATCGCAGACGAAGCCAACCCGTTTTCCACAAACGCGCGCGCCACCCCGGCAGTACCTTCGGGTTTTAGCGTAATACTACGACCGCCTTTGTCCAAGAAGGTGTACATTTCTTTATTGACGACGTCGGTAGTTTCGCCGACGCCGCGCAAAAACACTTCGGTATGTTCAAACGTCGGCGTACGAATTTCGGATACGTTGAACAACGCAGCCACGTCACGCGCGGTCTTTTCCACGAACTGCCATTTATAACTCTCGGACGGCAATACGTCCTTTGTTCCTTTAGGTACGTTTATCATCTTTCACTCTGCCTTATAGAATGTATTTCTTCAAATCTTTAGTCTTCTTTTCTCCGCCGAGCTTGTCTATAACGAACTGTCTGTCGACGGTTACCTGTCTTGCGCAACCTTCGCCCGCGTTGAAAGAAACGTCTTCCAAAAGTTCTTCCATTACCGTGTGCAGACGTCTTGCGCCGATATCCTCGCTGGTAGCGTTCATATCCTCGGCAATCGCGGCAATTTCTTCTATTGCCTCTTCGGTAAAGGTCAGTTCGACGCCGTCTACGTTAAGAAGAGTGGCATACTGACGAGTAATAGCGTTCCTCGGCGTGGTAAGAATGTTTATAAAATCGTTTTTGGTAAGACTTTTCAATTCCACCAAAATCGGGAACCTGCCCTGAAGTTCCGGGATAAGGTCTGACACCTTCGACACGTGGAAAGCGCCTGCCGCTATAAACAATATATAGTCGGTCTTTACGGCGCCGTACTTCGTCATTACCGTAGAGCCCTCTATTATCGGCAATATATCGCGTTGTACGCCTTCTCTCGACACGTCTTGTCCGCCGGACGAAGTGCCTTTTGCGGCGATTTTATCAATTTCGTCGATAAAAATTATGCCCTCTTGTTCGGCGCGGCGCACGGCTTCCTCGTTGACGGAGTCTTTGTCGATAAGTTTGTCGGCTTCCTCGTCAAGCATAATACGTCTTGCTTCTTTAACCGTAATTTTACGTTTTTTACGTTTTTTGGGAAATATATCGCCGAAAATACTGCCGATGCTGATTTCTGCGCCGCCGGGCACCAATTCCATTGACTTAGGCGCGTCGACAACGTCAATCTCTATAAGTTCGTTGTCGTAATATCCTTTTTTATAGCCGTCTTCTATATCGCGCAAGAAAAGTTCGTCCGGCTTTTCGCCTTTGTCGGCTTTGCGAGCCTCCGCAAGCAACTTGACCATTTTGGCGTCGACCGCGGAACCCGCCTTTTCGGTAACCTTTTTGAACCTTTCTTCTTTAACCAGCCTAACCGAACACTCGACAAGGTCGCGTATCATGGACTCTACGTCCCTGCCGACGTAACCGACTTCGGTATATTTTGTCGCTTCCACTTTAACGAACGGAGCGCCGACCAGTTTTGCAAGCCTTCTCGCAATCTCCGTTTTGCCGACGCCGGTGGGTCCCTTCATTATAATGTTTTTAGGGGTGATTTCTTCCCTTTCCGCATCGGAAAGCAAACTTCTTCTATATCTGTTGCGCAACGCTATTGCGACCGCGCGTTTAGCCTCTTCTTGTCCGATAATATATTTATCCAACTCCGCAACGGTTTGTTTAGGACTTAAATTCATTTTGCTCCCTCCGTTAAATTACTTCGCACGTAATGTGCCCGTTAGTGAAAACGCAAATTTCACTCGCTATGTTAAGCGCCTTTTTCGCCACTTCTTCCGCCGTGTAAGAAGTCTCTTGCACCAAAGCGCGCGCCGCCGCGAGAGCGTAATTGCCGCCGCTGCCGATTGCGCAAACGCCGTCTTCCGGTTCTATTACCTCGCCCGTGCCGGAAACTATCAAAAGCGTGTCTTTGTCGGCGGTTATCATCATTGCCTCGAGTTTTCTCACCTTATCGCTGCGCCACAACTCCGCAAGTTCCACGGCGCTACGCATCAAATTGCCCGAATACTTGTTCAACATTTCTTCGAACCTTTCCGACAGCGTAAACGCGTCCGCAACCGACCCGGCGAACCCGAATATAACCTTGCCGCCGTATATACGGCGAACTTTAACCGCGTTGTTTTTAAAAATAATCGACTGCGACATGGTAACTTGTCCGTCGCCGGCTATCGCCGTTTGCCCGTCTCTTTTAACGGCGCATATCGTCGTACCCATAAATTCGTTCATACTATAAAATCTCCTTACTATACTTTCTTACAGCCTCAATACTCTTTTGTGCCGCCTGCTTTTTACGTTCGGCTTTATCGCGTATAACGACGTTCGGCGGCGGAAGTATCCCGAAATTCGCAGACATAGGCTGAAAATTCTTGTTCGGCATAACTATATACTTCAACAGCGAACCGCCGACGCTCTCCTGCGGAGGAAGTATTTCTTCTTCGCCGCAAGCCTTACGGTAACAGTTAATCGCGGCGATCAATCCGCAATACGCGCTTTCCACGTAGCCTTCCACACCGGTTATCTGACCGGCAAAGAAAGTTTTCGGCGACTTTTTAGCCGACAAATCGGCGTTCAACGTCATCGGAGAATTGATAAACGTGTTTCGGTGCATAACCCCGTAACGCAAGAATTCCGCGTTCTTTAATGCCGGAATTATCCCGAACACCCTTTTCTGTTCGCCGAAAGTGAGGTTTGTTTGAAATCCCACCAAATTATACATACTTCCGCGTTCGTCTTCGCGACGCAGTTGCAAACACGCATACGGCCATCTGCCCGTCGACGGGTCGTCGAGTCCTGCGGCTTTAAGCGGACCGAACCGCAAAGTCTGGTCGCCGCGCGCCGCCATTATTTCTAACGGCATACACCCCTCGAACACCGAAATATCTTCGAAATCGTGCAATTTTGCCCTTTCCGCGTTTTTAAGTTCCCGAATAAAAAGTTCGTATTCCTCTTTATTCATCGGGCAATTTATATGGTCGCCGTTACCCTTGCCGTATCTGTCCCCGACAAAAGCGTGCGACATATCTATGCTGTCCGCCGCCACTATCGGAGCGGATGCGTCGAAAAACGACAAATTTTTATCGGTCAACTCGCCTATCGCAGTCATCAGATCGTCGGTCGTGAGCGGACCCGTCGCTATTATAGAATATTCGTCGAAATCGATTTCTTTAACCTCGCGGCAAACGATTTCCAGATTGTCGTAAGACTTAAGCGTTTCGGTAATTTGTTTTGCGAAGTCTTCTCTGTTGACGGCAAGCGCGTTGCCTGCCGGTACTTTGTTTTCGTCGGCGGCTTTAATCACGAGAGAATTCAAAATGCGCAACTCTTCTTTAAGAAGCCCTGCCGCGTTGCCGTATATGTCGTTGCTCTTTAAGGAGTTCGAACATACCAACTCGCCGAAATCCGCGTTTTTATGCGCCGGCGTAAAACCGTTCGGCTTTATGTCGACAAGCGTCACGTTAACGCCTTTGTTGAGCAGATAATGCGCCGCCTCGCAACCGGCAAGGCCCGCGCCTATTACTTTAATTTTTAACATTCTTTTCTTTACCGTACGAACACTTTTTGTCCGAACAAACTTCTTTGCCGTTGACCTCTACGGTATAAGCGCCGCATTGCGGACACTTTTTGCCCGTCGGGACGTCCCAACTCATAAACTTGCATTCGGGATACCCCGAGCAACCGTAAAAAACTTTACCGCTTTTGCTCATCATCTTTTTCGCAGGTCTGCCGCAATCGGGACAAACGCCGACGGTCTCCGAAAGGCTGATGGTATTTTTGCATTTAGGATAGTTGGAGCAAGCGAGAAACTTCCCGAACTTACCCTCTCTCTCTACCATAACGCTGCCGCATTTAGCGCAGATTTTATCGGTAGGAATAACGGTTTTCTCATTGACGGCGCGTATGTTTTTACATTCCGGATAATTTGAGCAAGCGTAATAATTACCGTATTTGCCGCTTTTTATAAGCATCGGCGCGCCGCACTTTTCACATAATACGTCGGTAATCCTCGACGCCTCCAAACGTTTGGAAAAAGGCTCGTAGAAGTCCGCGATAAGTTTGTGCCAGTCCTTGCCGCCGTCGCCGATGTCGTCTAAACTTTCTTCCATCTTGGCGGTAAAGGAAATATCCATAACGTCGGGGAAGTACTTAACCAAAAAATCTATTAACGCATAACTTACTTCGTTAGGCACCAGATACTTTTTTTCTTTTCTTACGTACTCGCGTTTTTTGTCGGTAAGTTTCGCCATTATGGTAGCGTAGGTCGACGGTCTGCCGATGCCCTTGTCTTCCATATTTTTGATAAGCGTCGCTTCGGTATATCTGACCGGCGGTTTGGTGAACTTTTGCTCTTTTACGAGATTTATAAATTCAAGACTTTCGCCTTGAGAAAGTTCGGGCAAAAGCACCGTGCCGTTTTCTTCGTCGTCGTCCTTTTTTGTATCGTCGTAAACGGCGGTATACCCCTTAAACGTCAGCGTTTTGCCGCTCGTTTTAAGCGTATAATCCGCGGCGGCGACCTCCAACGCGACGCTGTCGTACAACGCTTCCGCCATCTGCGAAGCGATAAACCTATCGTAAATAAGTTTATAAAGTTTATATTGATTTTTATCTAAAATATCCTTAACGCTTTCGGGCGTTTTGTTTACGTCTATCGGACGAATTGCTTCGTGCGCGTCTTGCGCGTCTTTTTTGGAACGATAAAAATTCGGCTTTTCGGGCGCGTATTTGTCGCCGTATTTGGCTTTAATGTATTTTAACGCTTCCTGTTGCGCTTCGGACGCAATCCTTACCGAGTCTGTTCTCATATACGTTATGAGCGCCAAATTGCCGTGAGGCGTTTCCACACCCTCGTAAAGGCGTTGCGCTATCTGCATGACTTGAGGGGCGGTTATGCCGAGTTTTATCGAGCCGTCTTGCTGTAACGTACTGGTTATAAAAGGAGCCGGAGCGTGCGATTTGACGACCGATTTTTTTATGTTTTTTACGCTGTACGCGGCTTTTCCTAGTTCGGCTTCGACAAGCGCGGCTTCTTCCTCCGACGACGGTTTATATTTTTTACCGTTCTTCTCGGTTAAAAGAACCTTAAATTCGCTTTTTGCTTCCGGGCGCAAATCGACTTTTACGTTCCAATATTCTTGCGGAACGAAAGCCGATATTTCGCGCTCTCTGTCGACGACCATTTTCAGAGCCACCGACTGCACCCTGCCTGCCGACAGATTTTCGTTAAGTCTGGAACTTGCCGCCGGAGACACGCTGTAACCCACTATTCTGTCAAGCACCCTTCTCGCCTGTTGCGCGTCGACGAGGTTCATATCGATCTTTCTGGGGTTTGCCAATGCGTTTTTAACGGCTTTTTCGGAAATCTCGTTAAAAACTATTCTGTTGGCTTGCGACTCGTCAAGATTTAAAACCTCGGCAAGATGCCAAGAAATAGCTTCCCCCTCTCTGTCCGGGTCGGTCGCGAGATATACGACGTCGGCTTTTTTTGCGTCTTCCGAAAGCCTTTTTATATCCGACTTTTTTTCGGGCGACACGACGTAATACGGCTCGAAATTTTTCGCTATGTTTACGCCCATATAATTAACGGGCAAATCTCTTATATGCCCCTTGGAAGCGTCTACTTTATAATCGCCTTTTAAGAACTTTTCTATCGTTTTCGCCTTGTGAGGCGACTCAACTATTATAAGTTGCATTTAATCCTCCCGACAAGCGCGCACCAAACCGTACACGTTGCCGCCGTTTTTTGAAATAACGCCTTTTATCTCTAAAATAGAAAGGGTAGGCGCGACCTCGAATATTTTCTTGTGCAAATCTTCGCATATTTTTTCGATATGCTTTTCTCCGTCGGACAGCGCGGCGATAACGGCTTTTTCGTCTTCGTTAAGCGACAAGGGCGTGGCCGAAAGCGTCTTGTCGAACATATCCAAAATATCTTTGGGGTCGTCGGTCAAAAAGGCGCCTCTCTTTATAAGGTCGTTACACCCGACCCCCGAAGCCACACCTATACCGTACGGCACCGCGAAGACCTTCCTTCCGTATTCTTCCGCGTATTCGGCAGTGTATAAAGTTCCGCTTTTCTTACCTCCGCTTACCACCAACGTCCCGACCGACAAACCAGCTATGATGCGGTTTCGTACCGGAAAGTGATAAGGCAAAGCCGCAGTTTCGGGCGGATATTCGCTTATCACAACGCCGTTTTCGGCTATCGCGTCGACAAGGCTTCTGTTAGACGAAGGATATACGCTGTCCAATCCCCCGGCAAGAACCGACACGGCAGGCGCTTTTTTGCTGAGCGCGCACCTCAAAACGGTTTCGTCGATACCTTCGGCAATGCCCGTAACGGGAACAAACCCGGCGTCTATAAGACTTGCCGTGAAATCCGTCGCTACGGATTTTTGAAAAGGCAAACTCTTTCTGCTGCCGACCACGGCGAAACATTCGCCGCGTAATATCGACACGTCCCCTTTTGCATACAAAACCAAAGGCGGAAGCGAAGTCTGCTTCAATAAAACGGGATAGGCGTCGCTCTCCGCCGTAAGGCATTCGATGCCGCGCTTTTCGAGTCCGTCCAAAACGAACTTAAGGTAATCCTCGTTAGCCGCGTGAAGCAACGTTTTATAACCGTTCGCGCCGATTTGCGCGGAGATTTCGTTCTCCTTGCTCTCTATCAACTTTTTGATGTCGGTTTTCCCGTCGAGCAAACGGTATATCGCCTTTTTGTGCTTATATTCCAGCCCAGAAAAACTGTCTAACCATATAAGCCTTAATTCCTTCCCCGTATATTTAACCATAATATGCGTTTTTAACCGTGGCGATACCCTATCGCCTCTAATATATGTTTAGGCGCTATGTCCGCCGAACCGTCCAAGTCCGCAACGGTACGCGCCACTTTGATGATACGGCTTCTCGCACGCGGCGACAAATGTAAACTGTCGTACGCTTGACGCAAAATAACTTCGCAATCGTGCGATAATTTACAATACTTCGCTATTTGCTTTTCACCCATATCGCTGTTGGTCGTTATGCCGTCGTTTTTGAAGCGTTCGGCTTGCAATGCGCGCACCCTGTTAACGCGGTTCCTTACCGTTTCCGAATTTTCCGCCGTCGCGTCTTCGGTGAGTTCGGAATATTTAACTTCGTCCACCTCTACCTGAATGTCTATTCTGTCGAGAAGCGGTCCGGATATTTTTGCCTTATACTTGGCAATCTGCGAAGGGGAGCACGTACACACCTTGTCTTTAGAACCGTAGTTTCCGCACGGACAAGGGTTCATACTGCTACACAACATAAAGTTAGCCGGATACGTTACCGTACCCGTCGCACGCGATACCGTGATGACGCCGTCTTCTAACGGTTGTCTTAACGACTCCAACGTGCTTCTTTTATATTCCGGCATCTCGTCCAAGAACAAAACCCCGTTATGCGCAAGGCTTATTTCGCCCGGCTTAAGCGACGTACCGCCGCCCGTCAACGACACGGTTGTAGCCGTATGGTGCGGAGTTCTGAACGGGCGAGAAAAAACTATTCCGTCAGAACTTTTAAGCGAGCCGGCGACCGAATGAATTTTGGTCGTTTCCAAGGCTTCCTTAAAGGTCATATCCGGCATTATGGTGGGAATACATTTCGCAAGCATCGTCTTGCCAGTACCGGGCGCGCCGACGAAAAGTATGTTATGCCCGCCCGCAACGGCGACTTCCAACGCGCGCTTTGCCGCCGCCTGACCTTTCACGAAAGCCAAATCGCTGGAATATAAATTTTTGCAACGCTCGCACGCGTAATCTTTCAAATTAAGTTTTTCTATCGGACAAAGCCCCGACAAATGGTCGATGACCTGTTTTAAGTTTTTCGCGGCGTATACTTCCGCGCCCTCTACGTACGACGCTTCTTCTTTATTATCGTACGGAATTATAAACTTATTGTATCCGTCCGACAACGCCGCTATAAGCGAAGGCAAAATGCCGTTGACGCGGCGCAAACTGCCGTCCAACGACAACTCGCCTATAAAAACCGTTCCGTCGGTATCCGCGTCTAAATCTCCGCAGCACTTAAGCACGCCGATCGCGAGCGCAAGGTCGAAAACAGACCCCTCTTTTTTGACGTCCGCAGGAGCGAGGTTGGCGGTTATTCTGCGCGTCGGGAAAACCCTTCCGCTGTTTTTGATTGCCGAGCGTACGCGCTCCTTCGCCTCTTTAACCGCGGTATCCGCAAGCCCGACCATGTCGAAGGCAGGCAAACCGTTGTTTATATCGACTTCCACGTTAACGGGCACGCCGTTAAGACCTATAAGCGTATACCCTAAAATCTTCGCTATCATTTTTTAACCTATAACGTTACCGCCCAAAAAAACGAACGAAAACACGGACTTATTTATGCCGATACCGACCAAACCGCAAAACGAAAACGCCGCTACGGCAAGCGCATAAACGCAGACGACCGCGGACACGAGCGCAACTACGTTTATTTGAAGCTTCCCTATCGCAAACAGAGGTTTAACGTTACGAGAGTACAAATCTTTCACAGCGAAAACTATTATCGCCGCGAGGAATATAAACGGAATAAAATATCCGTAGCAACCGGCTTGACCGCCTATCGCGGACAACAGCCAGCCGCTTAAAAACGCCAGGCAGCACAAGCCGTACGGCACTAAAGTTTCGTACGCGTCGGCTTTATAACGTTTCGCACCTGCGGCTACTCTTATCGCAAGATACGCGAGCGCCGCTATGCCGACAAACATCAAAACTACGTTGCCGAACACGTATTTGTTTGCGCCGAAGAAGTACGCGCCGTCGTTCACGCACCACTTTAAGACGTCGACGAACGAAGCCTTAACCGCGCCGAACACACCGAAAACGTGCTTGTTTACGACGGTGAACAAATTAGACGCGCCGTAGTAGACTGCAAAAGAGTTGAAGCACGGAACGAACGACAACACCAGTACAAACACCGGCAACACTATAAAGGCAAACAAGATATATACCACCGTCATGGTACGTTTTCTTTCGTAACTTGCCTTGCTGTCGGAAAGCGCTTTTTCGAGTTTTTCGGCGTCGTCGCCGTATTTTGCGGAAAGCTTCGCGCGTCTGTTTTTATACGCGCCGCGCTGACGAACCAACCCGATAACGATAGCCGCCGAAAGGACCGGAACGTAATACAACGCCGTAGACTTGCACGCAAGCGCAAAAGCAAAAGCCGCGCCGCCCAAAACCAAATTCAAGAAGGAGAGGGTTTCGTTTTCTTTAGATATGCCCTTTTTAATAAACCGCATAAGACAATAAAAAGACAACAACACGAAGAAAGCAACGAATATTTCGCCGCCGCCGACGGTCGCCAACGACAACGCGTAACCGCTTATCGCTATAATAAACGAGAAAAGCAAGGCGTATGTTTTGCCGCCGAAAAGCATTTTACCGACAAAATACGCAAGAACGATAAGCCCTATAGCGAACAACGTCGGCACAAGTCTTAAAGCGAATGGATACGCGCCGAAGATTTTCACGCCGAGCGCGCTTAAATATAAAGTAACGGGATTTACGTCGGCTTTCACTGCAGAAGTCGTCCCCGTTTCGCCGTTTAAAGAAGATATTGCGTTAATCAACTGCATTTCGTCTTCGGTAAAAGCGGCATTGCTACCGTCGTACGTTTTTTTGGCGACGTTGATACGTTTTACGTCGAAACTGCTTTGCCTATCTAAAAGTTTACTTGCGTTTACGACTTTTTCGCCCTCCGTTTTAAAGGTGTTGGTATTGCTGCCTTCGATTTTCGCCCACCAAGCGTAATTGCCGGTAGCGTTATACCCTCTGTCGCCCGCGGCGTAAATTTCCGCGTCTAAAAGAGCCAATTTACCGGTTCCCTCGCCGTCGCTGTCAAATTCTTCCCCGACGAACGCTATTTCGTTTACACATATCACGTTTTTAGTGGCGATTGCAAAATAAGTCTGCGCGGCGGGCAACTCGTAATCGTAAAAAAGTTGCCAACTGCCTACGCTCGCGCCTTCCATAGTATTGTCCACGGTAAACTTATTATCGTCGTTTCGATACCCGAAACTCGAGGAAAGCGAAGAAGTTCTACCGGCTTCGATGGTGATTTTATCTACTGTTTTGACGTTACCGTCGGCGTCGGTTTCCGTCGTCGCGTCGGTGCTGCCGATATTTATCCACACGCTGTTAAGCTTATAGCTCGAAGAAGAATTTTCAACGCTATAATTAAGTTTGAAACACACGACGTTATAATAAACGTTTCCGCTGTCATCTACCGTACGCGTAGTTTTATATTGCCCGGCATAACTGCCTGCCCCGTAACCGGAAAAACCGCAAGCGACCGCAAAACAAACGCAAAGTAATGCTAAAAGCAGAGCGTGCGCGTACTTTTTGATAAATTTTGACATAACAACCTCTCCGTAAAGCGAACATATCGCCATTTTTTATACATCTTATTGATTATATAACATTTATTGTAAAAAGTAAAGATTTTTAATAGAAAAAAAGAACTCATCCTCACGGGATAAGTTCTTTTACGCTAAGTTATCTGGCTATCTCTTTTACCTTGGCGGCCTTACCGGTCCTCGCCCTTAAGTAATAGAGTTTAGCGCGACGTACCTTGCCGCGGCGCACGACTTGAATGTCTGCGACCTTCGGCGAATGGATGGGGAAAGTCTTTTCCACACCGACACCGAAAGAAAGTCTTCTTACGGTGAAGGTTTCGGAAATACCGCCGTGCTTTCTGGCAATAACGATGCCCTCGAAAGCTTGCAACCTTTCTCTGTCGCCTTCTTTGACCTTTACCATTACCTTTACGGTATCGCCTACGTTAAAAGCAGGAACTTCTGCCTTTAAGTTTTCACGATTGATAGCGTCTATTACGTTACTCATTTTTGCTTATACCTCCTATGAACTAAGTGTTCGTTGACGATAAATACGCAAGAGGAACACCCGAAGCGTATCTTATAATACCACATTATTTCGCTTTTGGCAAGCGTTTTTACAGGGTAAATGCGTCCTTTATATAATTTATTTCATCGTTTTTTATTTCCACGACGTCGAAACGACAAGGCGCGTCATTAAGACCGTTTCGTATCAGATACTCGGTCGCCACCAGCCCGTACTTACGACGTTTGTTCCTCGTTACCGCTTCCGACGGTTCGCCGTAAATATCCGACGTACGGGTTTTAACCTCTACGAAAACCACGAATTCGCCGTCCTTTGCGACGATATCTATTTCGCCTACGTTCGTTTTATAATTCTTGGCTAAAATTTTGCAACCGCGTTTTTTCAGGAAGCGGGCGGCTTTGTCCTCGCCTACTCGACCCAGAAGTTTTTTATAAAAGTCCTTCGGTGTAAACTGCACGGTCCCTTCTCCTTTATCGCTTTAATGTGTTCGGCGCTGCCGTAGCCTTTGTTTCGTTCGAAGCCGTATCCGTCGAATTCCTCCGAATATCTAACCATAAGCGCGTCCCTGTATACTTTCGCCAAGATAGAAGCGCACGCGATGCTGAAACTCTTTCCGTCGCCTTTAATTATGTATTCGGCATTTATCGGCAGCCCCGTGTCAAGCCCGTCGACAAGCGTTATCGACGGCTTAACGGACAGACTTTCTACCGCCGAAGTCATACATTTTTTTACGGCGTTTAATATGTTTATCTCGTCTATTTCGACAGGCGAAACTTCGCAAATGCTGTAAGCGACCGCGTTTTTTTTGATTTCTTCGGCAAATTGCACGCGCTTTTTTTCCGACAATTTTTTACTGTCGTCCACACCGGGTATAAAAAAACCTCTCGGCATTATAACGGCACAACACACGACGGGACCCGCCAACGGTCCGCGACCGACCTCGTCCACGCCGGCGACGAACTCCGCGCCGCGCGCGTAATGTTTGTTTTCGTAAATCAGTTTATCTTCCATCAGTCAAGAATAATCTTCCCCGTTCTGCCCTTTCTGAAATCGTCTATCACGGCTTTTGCGCAACGGTCGTAATCGAATTCTTTACCCCTTAACAAAAAGCCGCGACGAACGCATATATCGTCGAAAATTTCAATCGGCGTTTTATCCGTATCCGTTTCGTAACGTTCTTTCAGTTTTTCCGGCGCGATTTGACGCAACTCTGAAATAAGTTCGAAAGCCAAATCCCCGAAATCCAAATTCGCGTCGTTCATACTGCCTATATACGCCAAATGCCGCGCGTACGTTTGATTTTCCAACGCAGGTTGCATAACGCCCGGAGTATCGAGAAGTTCCAACTCTTTTATCCTCACCCACTGCTTGCCGCGCGTAACGCCGGCTTTGTTGCCGGTATTAGTCTTGGCGCCGCCGCAAAGCGCGTTGATTATCGTCGACTTGCCTGTATTCGGTATGCCGACCACCATTACCCTGAGCGGTACGAACATTCCCTTACGGCGATTGCTTTCGACCTTGTCTTTCAATAACGAAAAAATCGCGTTATACAAAAGATCCACCGTGCGTTTGTCCATTGCGGAAACGGCAACCGCGGTTTTGCCTTCCTTCTCGAATTCTTTAACCGTCCTTAACGCGTCCGACTTTTCTATCAAGTCGCATTTGTTAAGCACGAACAAAATTTTTTTGTTCACGCAAAGTTTTTCCAACTTTTCGTTTTGAGAAGCGCGCGGCGCTCTCGCGTCGAGAACGCATATAACGCCGTCCACCGCTTTTAAATTGTCCTGCATCATACGCATTGCCGCCGTCATATGACCGGGAAACCACTGTAAACGTTGCATTTAACTACCTCTCGAGCAAATCCGGACGCAGTTTTGCAGTTAAAATCGCCGACTGCTCCTTGCGCCACTTGTCGACCGCGCCGTGGTCGCCGCTAATTAAAACGTCCGGCACCCTTACGCCCATAAATTCTTGCGGTTTAGTGTATTGAGGATACTCCAACGCCGGTTCTGCGAAACTTTCTTGCGAAAGCGACTCCCTGTTGATAACCCCGTC
>CAZARP010000005.1:0-3480 GCA_964487575.1 uncultured Christensenella sp. | reverse complement strand
ACGCCGGTTCTGCGAAACTTTCTTGCGAAAGCGACTCCCTGTTGATAACCCCGTCCACGTATCTGCTGACGGCGTCGACCAGTGCCATCGCAGGAATTTCTCCGCCGGTCAAAACAAAATCTCCCAGCGAAACTTCCTCGTCGATAAACAAATCCAAAACGCGTTGGTCGACTCCCTCGTAATGTCCGCACAAAAGCAAAATATGCTCTAACTCGGCGTAATCGGTGACCAATTTTTGATTAATCGTCTTGCCCTTCGGCGACATGTACACGCGCAACGCGTGATGTTCGGGGTCGACGGCGGTTATGGCCGAGGCAATCGGTTGCGCCGTCATAACCATTCCGGCACCGCCGCCGAAAGGAGTGTCGTCGCATTTTTTGTGTTTGTCAAGAGTATAATCTCTGATGTTGATAAGGTTGATTTCTATAAGCCCCTTATCCACCGCCCTGCCGATTATGCTTTCTTTCAGCGGCGCGAACATCTCCGGGAAAAGCGTTAAAACGTCAATTTTCATAGCAAGCTACCTCGTTAAGCCTTTTCTTGTCGACAAAAACCGCGCCGTTTTCGACATCCACGCGCAAAACCACGTCCTTTAAAAACGGAAAACGCATAACGCCTTTATCCGTGGATACGGTAAAATAATCGGTATTGGCGGCTGTGACGTCGGTTATTTCTCCGACGACGTTTTCGCCGCAAAGCAATTTGCAACCTATTAAATCTTCGATAAAGTACCTACCTTCGGCAGGCTTTATCGCGTCCTCTCGTTTAACGAACAATTCTTTACCGCGAAAAAGCTCGGCGGAATTTCTGTCGTTTATTCCGTCAAGCCACACAATCGCGCCACCGCACACCGCCTTAGAGCTGCGCACGGAAAAATTTTTGCCGTCTATCAAAACGTTTTTCAATCCGTTAAACCGATTTACGTCGTCGGTATACGGGATTACTTTAAGCTCGCCGCGTATGCCTTGCGGCTTAGCGACTACGCCTATTAAAAGATTTTCTTTCATTCTTAAAATCCGAAAAGCGGAGAAATTAATTTTCTCCGCGTTCGACTATTTCTATCGTATATTTTTTCTTTTCTTTTACCGAGCCTGCACGAACCAATGTACGCATCGCTTTTGCGATTTTGCCCTGACGACCGATAACTTTGCCCATATCGTCGCCGTCTAAAGTAATCTTCACGACAACGTTTTTACCGTCGTCTTTAATATCGTACTCTGCGTTTTCGGGGTGTTCGGCAAAACTTTGCACTATATATTTGATAAGTTCAATCATCATAAACACCTGACTACCGAATAACCGTTACGTTATTTGGACTTCCTTACCTTCGTTTTTGCAGGCGAAAGTTTGGTGGGCTTGGGTAAAATACCTTGGTTTACGAGAAGGTTCTTTACGGTGTCGGTAGGTTGAACGCCTTTAGAAAGCCAATCTTTTGCTTTTGCCTCGTCGATAACGACTTCCGCCGGAACGGTGGTGGGGTTGTAATGACCGACTTTGTCGATATACGCTCCGTCACGCGCGTTTCTGCTGTCCGTTACTACGATACGGTAGAAGGGGGATTTCTTATCGCCCATTCTGGTTAATCTCATTTTTACTGCCATTGTTTTGTTCTCCTTGTTTTATATTAAAATTTAAACATTTTATTGTTTTTCATTTGCTTCATCATCAGTTTCGCTTGTTCGAACTGCTTAAGAACGCGATTGACCTCTTGCACCGACGTGCCGCTGCCCTTCGCTATCCGCTGTTTGCGAGAGGAATTGATGATTTGAGGGTTTTCACGCTCGCGCATGGTCATCGACTGAATTATCGCCTTCATCGAAATAAGTTTCTTTTCGTCGACGTCGGCTTCGTTTATCTTAAACTTACCGCCCATACCCGGCAACATGGACATAACGTTCTTAAGCCCGCCCATTTTATTCATCGTTTCGAATTGAGAAAGATAATCGTCGAGGGTAAAAGAATTTTCCCTCAGTTTCTTTTCCATTTTTTTCGCTTCTTCCTCTGTTACGGCGTCTTGCGCTTTTTCTATCAGCGTAAGCACGTCGCCCATACCGAGGATACGATTTGCCATTCTATCGGGATAAAACGGCTCCAAATCGCCGAGTTTTTCTCCGACCGAACAGAATTTAACCGGTTTGCCGGTGACCGCTCGCATAGAAAGCGTTGCGCCGCCGCGAGTGTCGCCGTCCAACTTGGTAAGTACCAATCCGGTAACCTCTAATCGCTTATTGAAAGTATCGGCAACCTCGACCGCGACTTGCCCGGTCATAGCGTCGACGACCAATAAAATTTCAGTAGGATTGACTTCTTTTTTAATATCTTCGAGTTCGCGCATCAACTGCTCGTCGATTTGCAATCTGCCCGCCGTATCGATTATAACGGTATCGAACCCGAACGACCGCGCGTGTTTTACCGCCTCGCGCGAAATTTTAACCGGATCGCCCTGCCCCTTTTCGAAAACCTCGCAACCGGCTTGAGCGCCGACTATTTTAAGTTGGTTTATAGCCGCCGGACGATAAACGTCGCAAGCGACGAGAAGGGGTTTTTTGCCCTGTTTTTTGAGGTGCGCGCCGAGTTTTGCGACCAACGTCGTTTTGCCGGCGCCTTGTAAGCCTGCCATCATTATGACGGTGGGAAGATTATCCGCAACGGCAAGTTTGCTACCCGAAGACCCCATCAGCGCGATAAGCTCTTCGTTAACGATTTTTATAACCTGCTGCGTAGGACTTAAACTTTTTAAAATCTCCTGTCCGACGGCGCGTTCGCTAACTTTTGCCACGAATTCTTTAACGACGGCAATGTTAACGTCGGCTTCCAACAGCGCCACGCGTACTTCGCGCATCGCGGTTTTGATTTCCAACTCGGTTAATCTGCCGTGCTTGGTCAGTTTGGAAAAAATATGATTAAGTTTTTCAGATAACCCCGAAAACAGTGCCATTATCTACCTATTATGTCTTTTATTTTAGCCGACGTCGCTCCGTCCCTGTCCGCCAAACCGTCCGCAACGACCGTAAGCTTTTCGGTCATTTCCAAAACGTGCAAATTCGCTTCGAATTCGGAAAGTTTGTTTTTCACCGTCCTAATAACGTCGTATACGTTCTGCCGCGACGTGCCTTCCGGCTCGGCAATCTCCGCAAGAGAAAGGTCGTAAAAATAATGAGAAGAAAAAACTTCCCTCTGACGAGCGGTCAGCAAACCCTTATATATATCGAATAACTTTACGAAATACAAATCGTCCATAAACAAAAGGTGTAAAGCATTTTTTCTTTACACCTTTGTATTATACATATAACCCCCGACCCTGTCAAGCGTTTAACGCCCGTAAAAAAAGAAAAACCCGCTTTTACCACAGTTCCCGTAAAAAATTATGTTTCGAGGCTCGGGCGTGGCACGACACCGCGCCAGAGCCTCGTATTGTTTTGTTATTAAGCATTTTCGGTATCGAGAAAATAATGATTTCACACGAATACTCTTTCTGTT
>CAZARP010000004.1:47269-48763 GCA_964487575.1 uncultured Christensenella sp. | reverse complement strand
TTTGGCGGAAAGTTAGGGATTTGAACCCCAGTAGGTTTTAAGCCTAAACGGTTTTCAAGACCGCCGCATTCAGCCGCTCTGCCAACTTTCCGTAAAACTTCGCTTGCGTTCTTGCAAGCGAAATAATATTTTCATATATTTTACAACAAAACAAGCAATAAATCAATCGTTTGACGTTTGTTTTTACAATGATTTTTCCAAATCCGAGAACTTGACTATTTGCACGCCCGACTGTGCGAACAATTCCAACGCGAATTCGTCCGGATAGCCGTTCTTGTATATTACCTTTTTAATGCCGGAATTAAGTATCATACGGGTGCATATAACGCACGGCTGATGAGTAACGTACATTGTGGCGTTTTCCAAACTAATCCCAAGCTTTGCGGCTTGAATTATTGCGTTCTGCTCGGCGTGAACGGCATAACAAACCTCTTGCATCGTACCGCTTGCGATGTTGCGTTTACGTCTTAAACACTCGCCGCGTTCGGCACAACTTTCTATACCTGACGGGGCGCCGTTATAACCTGTAGTCAGTATCCTTTTATCTTTAACGACAACGGCGCCGACGTGTCTGTTTTCTTGATAGCAACTGGACCAGCCTGCAACCGTTTCGGCAAGTTCCATAAATCTAATATCCCATTTATCCATCAAATAATACTCCTATGTATTTTTTATCCCTTATTGACCATTTTTTCCAATTCTTCTATAAACGAAGTCGTGTCGGTAAACGAGCGGTATACGGACGCAAAACGAACGTAAGCGACCTCGTCTATGTTTTTCAACGCTTCGCAAACCATTTCGCCTATTTCTTTGCTCGTGATTTCTTGCGCCAAAGAATTATATACTTTTTTTTGAACGTCTTCAACCAGTTTATCGATAGCGCCGGCGGAAACGGGGCGTTTTTCGCACGCTTTTATAATTCCGTTTTTAATTTTATTAGTATCGAATGCCTGACGACTGCCGTTTGATTTTATTACGAAAATCGGTGTGTTTTCAACGGTTTCATACGTGGTGAAACGTTTGCCGCACTGAGTGCATTCGCGTCTGCGTCTTATAATCGTTCCGTCTTCCGCAGAACGAGAGTCTATTACTTTGCTGTCAAGACAACCGCAATACATACACTTCATAAAAAAACCTCTCTTTATTGTTTTATTAACACGATTAAACGGACATAATAATTAAAAAAAGATACATATGCCGATAATTTTATATATCATACTTGCGGTGTATCTCGCCGCAATAAATCTTTACGGGATTTTATTGTTGCACTTTCAAAAAAAAGCGCAAAACGAATGTGACGAATTAAACAAAGTCAGCGACTGGAAACTTTATCTTGCCGCCGCATTAGGCGGTGCGATAGGAATTTTCGTCTTTATGTTTATTTTTAAGTATAGGTTGAAAAATCTTCCGCTTATGATTGTCCTGCCGATTTTTATCGCGCTGACCGTTTACTTCGTAGTAATTGCCGTAACGAATAATTTCGGATTTTACGCA
>CAZARP010000004.1:21465-47169 GCA_964487575.1 uncultured Christensenella sp. | reverse complement strand
TGCGGCGTTAAAACGACGTCGCATTTTTTTTCGTTAAGAACTTCTAATCCGTATTTTGCCAAAACGTTTAAGCCGTCGGCGTCTATAAGTAAACGTTTTTCATAATTTTTCAGCAAAAAGGATATTATTTTATAGTTTTCTTCGGTAACGCCTGTGCCCATACCGAAACATATGGCGTCATAACCGAGAATTGAACGCAGTGCGCTTTCGTCGAATATAAAACCGTTTTCGTTGCCCGGCATTGTCATAAACGTACATTCAGGATTGATAAAAGCCGCCGCCGGCGCCAAACAAGTCGGGACGACTAACATCGAATACCCGTTGCCGGATTTAAATGCGGTTAGTGCGTTTAGCGACAACAAAGGACTTGACGGATATTTTTTGCTTCCGCCTATCACGGCGACTTTGCCGAACGAACCCTTGTTTACGTTGCGCTTTAGTTGCGGAAAAAATTTTTTGGCTTCGTCGTCAGTAAAGCGTTGAATATAGTCGTCGCCCCATATGCTTATACCTATATCTTTGGCGATTAACGTACCGCAATAATCGGGACCGTCGTTCAAAAAATGGCCAAGTTTATATTCTTGTATCGCAACGGTCATATTGGCTTTAACGGCAACGCCCATGACCTTACCGTTATCGCCGTTGATGCCGCTCGGAATGTCGCAAGAAACGACGTAGGCACCGCTTGCGTTGATTTTTTCAATAGCCGTTTTGAATTTGCCGGTAACTTCCCCGTGTAAACCGGTGCCGAAAATACAGTCGACGATAACGTCGAATTTTTTATCGAACATCTTAAAAATACCGTTCGCTACCGACATCGTGACAACGGTAAAACCGTGAACCGCCGATAAAATTTTAGCGACTACTTTACCGTCCTCTCCGTTGTTCCCCTTCCCTATACAAACAAGAACCCTGCCTCCGCGAAGTTTTTTTATTATCTCGTTCGCAACGCATGCTCCCGCTCTTTCCACAAGATCTTGTCGAGAAAAACCAAGCGTATTGACAGTGTAGTCGTCGGCGGCGCGCATCTGTTCGACCGTAAGTATCCTTTCCATCAATTATCCTCCATATATCGCGATATAGCAAACGAGGCGTCTTCGTATGAAAACCCTCTGATTATAAGGTATCTGTATGCTTTTGCGAGGTTTTCTTTGTTGATTTCTTTATTTTTGAGATATTTGAAAATAATTTTTTCGGCATTGGCGTGCGAGTCGACATCGAGTTCGTTATAAACTTGTTCGGCGACGTCTTTTTTTACGCCTTTTGCCATTAGTTTGTATTCTAAAAGGCGTTTACCTTGCGTTTTGGAATTACCTTCAATAAAACGCTTTGCGTATTCGGTGTCGTTTATGTATCCGTATTCTTTCAGCTTGTCGATACATTCGTACACAAGGTCGTCGTTATAGCCTTTTCTTAAAAGATAATCGCGTATTTGTTTTTTTGTTTTCAGTCCGCGCGCAACGTAAGAAAGTGCTTTTTGAAACGCTTTCGCGCGTTCTACGGAGCAAATAACTCTGTTTAATTCCACGTGGTCTAAAGTTTGTCCGACGGAAAGCCCCTCTTTTAACACAACCTCTAACGGCGCCGAAAAAGAAAAATCATCGTCTATAAAAACGTTACATCTTTCTTTGTCTTTTTCTTGAACTTTAATTAACGTTATTTTGCCCATATCAATAAGAAAAATATCCGACTTCTTCTGTCTTAAAAATAATCCTACCTTTATAAACGTCTTCGGAAGTTTTCAGAAAACCCTTTACGTCGTCGCACGGAACGGCGATTTTGACTGTTACGCATTCGTTGTAATCGATTGAAACGATAACGCATTTTTCGACCAAGTTACGGTTAAAAATTCGGTATTCCTCATAGCTGAGAGAAGCCGAAAAAAACGTCGACGGTTTATATGTTTTTATATCGGCAAGTTTTAGCGTGTCGACGACGCCGGACGAATATGCGCGCGCCAAACCGCCGGTACCGAGTTTTATCCCCCCGAAATATCTTACTACAACGGCGCATATTTTGCGTAAGTCTTTTGTTTTTAACACTTCCAAAATAGGTTTGCCGGCAGTGCCTTGAGGTTCGCCGTCATCCGAAAACTTTTGCACTCGCCCGTCTGCGTCTGCAATATAAGCGTAACAGATATGCGTGGACAACGAATGAAGCTTCCTTATCGATTGCAAAAAATCTTTTGCGGCTTCTTCGCCGTCAACGCCCTTAACGTAAGAAATGAATTTAGAGTGTTCAATTACGTTGACAGAAGAAAATTCACCGTTAATTGACGAATACTCTTTCATTTAAGTATAACTTTTATGTGAACCTTCTTACCTTTGTGCAACAAAAAACAGCCATCGGCACGCGCCTCGTCGGGGATTTTTGCGAAAGCATCGGTAATTTTTGCGTCGTTTATCGAAACACCGCCGCCTTCTATAAGTCTTTTTGCTTCGCCTTTGGAGTTTGCTTGTCCCGCACCAACCAACAAGTCGGAAACAAGTACGGTATCAGCGTCGATTTCTATTGTCGGCATATCGTCCGCGTTGCCCGACCCGAATGCCGCGCGAGCCTGTTTTTGAGCGTCGAGCGCTTTTTGTTCGCCGTGAACCAACTTTGTAACTTCAAACGCAAGTCTTTCTTTTGCCGCATTCATTCTTTCGTCTTTATATGCGGTAAGTTCGTCGATTTCTTTCATGTCCATAAACGTCAATAAACGCATACATTCCGCAACCTTTGCGTCCTCTACGTTCCTAAAATATTGATAAAAATCGTAAACCGAACACTTGTTTTCGTCAAGCCACAAGGCGCCTTTTTGGGTTTTGCCCATCTTTTTGCCTTCGCTGTTTAATAAAAGCGTACACGTTAAACAAAACGCGCTTTGCTTTTCTTTTCTTCTGATTAAATCGACGCCGGCAAGCATATTGCTCCACTGGTCGTCGCCTCCGACTTCCAACGTGCATCCGTATTCTCTGTTAAGGTGAAGAAAATCGTAACCTTGCATAAGCATATAATTGAACTCGAAAAAAGTAAGACCTTTTTCCATTCTTTGCTTAAAACACTTCGCGGTTAACATTTCGTTGACAGAAAAATATACGCCTATTTCGCGAAGAAAATCTACGTAATTCAAATTTAAAAGCCAATCCGCGTTGTTGGCGATGATCGCACCGTTGTCGCCTGAAAAATCTATAAACCTCGACATTTGCTTCTTAAAACAATCGATGTTGTGAGAAATGTCTTCTTTTGTCAACATTTTACGCATATCGCTTCTTCCGGACGGGTCGCCTATCATTCCGGTACCGCCACCGAACAACGCTATAGGACGATGACCGTATTTTTGCATCCAAGCCATCGCCATTATCGGGATGTAGTGGCCGATATGTAAACTGTCAGCCGTAGGATCGAAACCGACGTAAAAAGTAACGCTTTCCGACCCGAGTTTCTTATATAGTTCGTCATCGTATATTGTTTGTTTAATAAAACCTCTTTCCTTTAATACGTCGTAAACGTTACCTTGCATATTTCAACTCCGAATTTTTTCTTGAATTATACAACATAGAGTACGGTAATGTCAACCGAATAACAAAATAAAGGAAAATAAAAGGAAAAAGACGTCTTACGACGTCCAATTTAACCGTATGCTATCTTTTTTTATTGATCGACATAAGAGAAAAACACACCAAACCGATATTTGCGCCGATAAACACGCCGATTATTATACCTAACAACATTTTACATATCTCCTTGATACATATTATGCAGTTATTATGGTCAAAAGTTAATTATGTTACACATAAAAACATATAATTTCGTTTGTATTTTACATTTATTTTGGTAAAAACCCCACCGGCTTTACCGAATAAGCCGAAAACGACACGTTTACGTTGAAAATTCCGTTTTGTTTTACTATGCTGACCATAGGTAAATCTTTAAAGTCGAAATAATCCTTCAGAACTTTATCCAAGTCTTCCGATAATACTTCGCAATAGCTTTCGCCTACCGCCACTCTGTCGGATAAAATACATTCGTTTATACGTTTAATATCGTTCTTGTTTTTTTTCATATCCCCTTTTTTATGCTTCTCCTTATACTTCCGAAAAATCCGGAATATTTGTCCGTCACGTCAAAGATTTTTCCGGTGTCTTTTCTTAGATTTTCCGTAAGTACTTTATATGCTTTTCGAGAGTCGGACGACTTAGGCAATTTTCCTGCGCCTACGGTAAAAACCACGTCTTCTTCCGGCAAAACGCCTAATAATTCCGTTCTTAAAAGCGCGCTTAAATCATACGGCGTCATCATTTTGGAACTCATCATCAAATCGCCCCTTGCTCTGTTGACGACTAAGCGTATTTTATCCAATTGATAGCTTTTTAGTATCGTAACCACTTTATCGGCGTCTCTTATACTCGTTAGCGACGGCGTTGCAACGACGATTGCTTCGCCTGCACACGAGACTGCCCTATGAAATCCGACGTCTATGCCGGCAGGGCAATCTATAAGAAGATAATCGAATAAACCGGAGAGCCCCTCTATCATCAGTTTGATTTTTTGTCCGCTTATCGAGTTGGGATTGAGATTTCCCGACGGAAGAACGTATAAATTTTTTCTGTCATCGATGCTTACAAGCGCTTGTTTCAACCTACATCTTCCGTCGAAAACATCGCCTAAATCATAAACGACTTTATTTTCCACACCCATGACAACGTCTAAATTGTTTAGACCGAAATCTATATCCACAAGACAAACTCTTTCCCCGACGGAGGCGAGCGACTGTCCGAGATTTGCCGTGACCGTCGTTTTCCCGACGCCGCCCTTGCCGGATGTTATTACGATTTTTCTTGCCACGACCTTGCCTCCTTTTTTGTTTATTATATATAAAAAAAACCGAATGTTTTGGCTAAAAGTGCAAAAACATTCGGTCTATTGTCGAAAACGATATTATCTGTAACACGTAGCGACTTTTTTAAGCAGCTTGGGGTCGCCGAGCGCAATACCGCCGCCCAGTGCCACGGAAAATGCGCCGTTGTCGTTTACTTTAACGGGCATATCGAATTTATTTTCATAATATTTGGATAACCCGTAAACGTCCGAAGCGCAACCCGAAACGTAAATGCCGGAATGTCGTATTTCGGCTGAAACTTCCGGCGGCAATTTTGTTAATAAAGTCATCGCTATTTCCGCGATTTTATCGTAGTACTTTTTCACGCAGTCTATAATGTTCATTGCCTTTATAGACACCGCGCGAGGCGTACCGGTCGACAAATCGCGACCGTTGACAACCGTAGCGAGACCGTCAAAATCTTCCAAGCTGGCTATCTCTTTTTTTATTCGTTCGGCGGTCAACAAACCGATTTGTAAGCCGTAAGTATCGGCTATATAATCGATTATGTCCGTACTTACCTTGTTTGCCCCGAAATTAACCGAAACACCGGCAATAATACCGTCGAGCGTTAGCGCCGAAATGCCCGTGGCACCGCCTGCCATATCTATTATAAAACACGGCGTCGCATCGTTCATCGGAATGCGTTGCCCCAAAGCGGATAAAAACGGACTTTCTGCGAACCATATTTTTCTTATACCACAATTCTTCGCCACCGCGGCGTACTTTTCCGCCATTTCGGAAGAATATCCGCAAGGTAACGAAAAAATCGCTTCGATACCCGAAAGTCCGCCGGTCGCCTCGATTTTCTTTAAAAATCCGTTCAAAATTCCGCCGGCGACTTTTACGTTGACTATTTCCCCTTCGAAAACGGGAAAAACGGTTTTCGTGCTTTTAGACGTTTTTCCGATAAGTTTTTTAGCGTCCAGTCCGATTGCCTTAACGGAGGACTTGTCATCGTCGGAAACGGCGGCAACGGTAGGTTCGGACAAAACCATTCCGCTACCAAGTCTGTATATATTTGTCGTCAAACTATCGAAATCAATTGCAAGTTTGCAAGACGTCATAATTATATCCTCGTTTGTGTATAAGTGCGATAACGATTATAAGATTTCAAGATTTTTCTTAAATACTTTTCTGAAATCCGGTCCTATATCCATTGCGGAATTTATCTCCAAGGTCGCGTCGCCGTCGACTTCGGTCTTCATTATAACGGAGTCGCCGAGTATATCGCAATTTATACCTTTAACGACAGAGGACAAACTTCTGTCCAAACAACTGGCTATACGTAGAATTATACCCATCTTTTTTATTGCTTCCACGTCGTCGTCGCCCACTAAATCGCGATATTTGACCAAATCAAAAGCGTTCACGTCTTCAATGGCGGTGCTTGAAGCGACAAACGAAGCCATTACCAAATCTCTATGGCTTACGCCGTAAATATCGGAACTTAATATAACGTATCCGCTGTTTTTTTCAAAATTATAGAAACCGACCTTTTTACCCGTGCCGTACAAATACGCCGCGACCTTCAATATCCTCAGATATTGTCTTGGGAACTTATGCAATACGCGTAATTGTTTGAACAATTGAATGGAAAGCGTAACAACCTGTTCGACATGTTCCTTTTCTAAACCGAAAAATTCGTTTATATTATTAAGGCTGTAAGTAAGCACGTCGGAAATAGGTTTATCTATGGTGCTCGGCATTGCATAGTTGAACAAAATACCGGTTCGTAATCCGCTACCGCTGATAACTATATTACCGAGTCCCATATATTTTTTGAAAGCCGAGACCGCAGACATTGCGCTCGGAAGAATATCCGCCCTATCCGAAGACAGACCTTTTATACGTTTTTTCCTATCTAAATCGAGACTTTTCAGCAAGTCGTACACGTGATTGAAGTCGGTATCGGTAACGACGTAATTATGAATGGTTTTTAACGGATACTTTTTCATAATTTTAGTCATACGACAAAGATTACGGAAAGAACCGCCCACGCCGATTAGCTGAACTTCGCCTTCGACCTCCGACAACCAACCGATACCTTTTAACTGCTCGGTAAAAAATTCTTCTACTTTTGCAGCCTGTTCGTCGGGCGTCAAACCATCGTCGGCGAACAATTCGGTAAGCGTTATGGCGCCGAAAGGCAACGTGGCGTAGTTAAGTAAATTACGCCTGTTGTAATACACAATTTTCGTGCTGCCGCCGCCAATTTCGAGAATAAGCCCTTTAGGCACGTCCATCGTATTGATAACGCCGCGATACACGTACATCGCTTCTTCTTCGGCAGACAAAACGCGAAGTTTTATGCCGCACGTTGCAGAAACCTCGTCTAAAAAACTACGCTGATTTTTTGCGCGACGCACCGCCGCGGTCGCAACGGCTATAATCCTCTCGACGCCGTTCACGTCGCATAATTTTCTGAACATTTTCAACGTTCTGATGGTTTCTTGTATTCTTGCCGGTTTTAAGAAACCGTCTCTTTCCATTCCCTCTCCTAAACGAGGGGCTTCCTTAAGCTGGTCGAAAATCTGGAAATAACCGTTGTCGGTAACCTCTACCAACAACAGTCTGGCTGTGTTCGAGCCTAAATCAATAATTGCAATTTTAGCCACTGTAATTCTCCATAATATATTTTTGTGTATTATATCACAAAAAACAGTGTTTTGTATATGATTTTTTTGATTTTTTGTGCAATCTTTTATCGAAAACGACGGAAGAAATAAAAAACATCGCACACAAACGGCAAAAATTCGCGTTGTGATATGATTTAATGCAATTATTTTTCAAAAAATCGGTGAACAATATGCACAAATTTTAATCTTGTTTTTGTTTGAATAAATTAAAAAAACACACTGCCGACAATATCAATAGAAAAGCACCGAACAATCTTTTCAATAAATCGTTTTGAATTGATTTCGCAACGAAACAACTGACGACGCAAACGATAACGCCGGGAATAATCATATACAATACCCCTTTTGTGTCGACCAATTTATTTTTAGAATGGATAATCAACGCAACGATTGCCATCGGTATAAAACTAATCAGATTTATAGCCTGTGCCACATGCTGATTTGTTCCGAAAAAAATACTTAACATCGGGATGAGAAGCGTGCCTCCTCCCATACCCATTCCGCCGAGAACGCCGGCTGCTATACCTGTCAAAAAATATAAAACAAACAT
The DNA here is from genome assembly GCA_964487575.1 of uncultured Christensenella sp. Lineage (GTDB taxonomy): Bacteria > Bacillota > Clostridia > Christensenellales > Borkfalkiaceae > UBA1259. Next base: position 39,116 of record CAZARP010000004.1, on the reverse strand, counting down.
AATCAAAAAAACAACATTTTAACGCCTGCTAAGGCCATAGCGATATTAAAGATAAACGTTATAGTGTCGGAAGACAGCGACGACAGAGCAAACGCGCCTATTATACCGCCTACAAACACCCCGAACGTGGTCGGCAGCCCTATCGATAAATCAAAAGCCCCGAACGAAGCGTAAAGTATTCCGCTTGCGACCGATAACGGCAATATTATAAGTATTGCCGTCGCGTGGGCTTCTTTTGTAGGTTTCTTCAGCGCGCTTTTAAGAAGCGGTACTGCAATCATTCCTCCGCCTCCGCCGAACAATCCGTTTACAAAGCCCGTGGCGACGCCTGCAAATACGGACATAATCTTACTTTTCTTTTCTTTCATACCAAAAAGTTTGCGTAAAAAAACAATTTTTAATAATTTTTTAAAAAAAATATGTAAAGTCGCGTTTTAGGGTTGATTTTAATGCAAAAATAAGATATAATGTTTGATGTTTATATTCATAAATATAGACGAATATCGAATGTATTACAAAAAGGTGAAACGTATGGCAAAAAAAGGTATTCTAAACAATATCAAAACTAGACTGTTTATCATTCTCGCTCTTGTTTTTATGCTGGTTGTTTCGTCAATCGGTCTTGTGGCTTGCGGCAACGCAACCTCGGACGACGACACGGCGGTTAAAGACCCTACTTACGAGTACGTAGAAGATAACGACGACGATGACGGCGATATTTCCAACTCGTCGTTCAAATATGCGATGGCTGGACAAGACGCTTCTTCTATGCCGGTTAAATCGGTGACCGGTTGGTCGCTTTCTAACGACCTATCGTCCAAAAGCTCCTCTATTTCATCCGGTGCAATCAGCGTCGGCAACGATGAATGGGAAACTCTTATCGACACGCTGTATACCGATAGCGATTACGTCGACTATATCAATTCTCTTAATTTGGAAAGTTTGATTAAAGCCGAAAAAGGCGACGATTATAACGTCACCTCCGACGATATTAAAGCATATATCAAAAAGAACTTTAATCCGGGAACACACTCCGACGACGTTGACGGTTACGTTTACATGATCAACAACTTTTACAACCAAGCGCATACCGGTTACGGCGTCGCGCAAAAGTTGACCTCTTCGTCTACCGTCACGTTGGAAAAAGGTCAATACGGCAAAATATCCGTCTGGGTTAAAACGCAAAACGTCGCAAACAATTCGAAAGTTGGCGCAAATATCGTCTTAACTAATAAATTCAACGGCACGGAACAGGCAAAGTACAAGATAAGCTATATTAAAGCGGAAGAATGGACTAATTACGTAATTTACGTAAAAGCGCACGATACTTACGATTGTACGATAAGCGTTGCTTTAGGTTTAGGTTACGGTAATTCTAACAGCGACAATTTCGAATACTGCACCGAAGGCACCGTTTATTTCGACGACGTCACGTACGAAACCTTAGACACTATACCGAGCGACGTTTCCGTAAAACACATGGTTTACGGCTCGGACGACGTTATCGAAGAAACGGAAGGCACGGTATTCTGCTATGATATGTCGCAAGACGTTTATTCCGGCATGCAGAGCCTTAACTTTGCAAGTACCGACAATGCGGATTATTACGGGCCGACGAAAACGCAAACTTCCGGCATTTCCTTCCCCGGTGGCAATTCTGCAAGCGCAACTACCGTTGACGGCGGAGTAAAAATCTCGTTAAACAAATCTTCGTACACGATGAAAATCGACAACGAAGGCAAGAATTTCAAAATCGTCAACAGCAAAAACGACGAAGACGAATGGCAAAAACATTATACGCTTGTCACCTTCGACTTGGTAAATAATCTCGACGAATTCAGTGTTACCGACGTTACCGTCGACGTATACGATATTTTGGGTTCCGTACAGAAAAAGCGTGCGGCGGTTGCAACGATAAGCACCGTAAACGACGACGAAACACCTATCACCCGCGTTTCTCTTTTATTCAAAAATAATTTTGAAACTGCCGACGAGAGAGAGTTCTTTATTAATTTGGTCGTCGGGCCTGCGGAATTCAAATCTGCGAAATACGACTACGAATTCGCAACGGGCGACGTTTTGGTAAGCAACCTTCGCGTTATGTCGGGAATTATTCCGGATAGCGAGTCTGCCGATTACGACGTATATTCTTTGCTCACTGCAAATCTTAATGCGACAACCGCACTCTATGCAAGTTACGACGAGGATTACTCCTCCACCGATGAAAGCCAGACGTTTAATATGCTTGTCGCACCCGGCAACGTCGGCACGATTGTAACCGAACCGACTAACGTTTCCGGATACTACGGCGTAACAGCCGACAGTACGTTTATTAAAGCAGACGGTGCGAATTCTAAAGTAAACGAAAGAAGCGGCAACGGCAATTCCGACGGCGTTGCGGGTATCATCAATACGAAATACCTTGCAAATTATTCCTCTGTAAATGCCGAAACGCTCAACTTCAAAGACGGCGACGACGATATTCAACCGATAATGATTTACAATAAAACTGCAGGTCATTACGGCTTTATCGGAAACGTTAACTCTATCGATGCCGATAGTTTCGCATCGGTTTCCGCGAAGATACGCGTTACCGGCAATGCCGCCGCATACGTTTATTTGGTAGAAACCTCCGGTGCGGAAAAAGAAGTGATGACGTTCGAACAATTCACGGCAAATACCGACGAAGTTACCATTGCAAACAGCAAGGATACTTCCGCCCTCTCGTACGTCATTAAAGTTACGGCGGATATGATGAACGAAGACGGCTGGGTTGACGTTAACTTCTATATAGCTACCGGCGCTACGAGCAAGAGTTTCCGTGTGGAAATTTGGAACGGCGGACGCGACGGGAAAGATGAAAGTAAATCGGAAGGATACGTTTTCTTTAACGACGTTATAACTTCTACGTCGGGCGCATTCAGCGAACCCGACAGATGGGAAGATACGTTCAGCGTTTCGGGCAATCCTTTATACGAAGTCGGTTTAGACGCCTTCGGCGAAGGTTCGAAGATTGTTGCATATAAATTACCTTTGACGGAATTAGAACAAAAATTCAATAAGGAATACCCCGACTCTAAAGTCGAAGAACATTCCGCTAAAATAGTTTGGGCGCAGAACGACACAATGATTTACTCGATACTTAATAGTATCGACGTAACGGAAGTCGACCCCTACGACTCTATAAGCGACGACGAGGACGCTTCTCAAGGGTGCACCGCCGAAAGCGATCCGTCAACTTTCTGGTTGTCCTTCTCCTCTATCTTGCTTGCAGTATTGTTGGTTCTTGCAATTCTCGCACTTTTAGTTAAGAGAATTCGTATCAAGCACAAAGCCAACGCAAGCGACGCGAAGTCGCATTACAAAGTTACCAGCCGTGCGAAATCTGCTAAGAAAATCGAAAAGAAAAAAGCAGAAAAAGCTAAAGACGCTTACGAAGAAGACGTTGAAAACGTCTTACCAGAGGAGGCTGCGGAAAGCGACGAATTAGTCGGTGGCGATGACAACGAGGAAACTTCCGAAGAAAAAGTAGACGATACCGAACGCACGATAGACGACGATTACGTATACGGCGACGTTCAAGACTTCGGCGAAACGGAAGTAACGTTAGAAAACGACGAAAACGCCGATAAAGAAGAATAATAAATTTTTTCTTAAAAGCAAGACACCCATCGTTATCGATGGGTGTTTTCATTATGTACTCAGTATACGACTGAAGATAATCACGCATATTATAGTGTATGGCGAAAATTATTTTAACAGGCGGAGGCACCGCCGGACACTGTATGCCGAACGTGGCGCTTATCCCCTATTTAAAAGATATATTTGACGAAGTACATTACGTAGGGAGCAAAAACGGCATCGAAAAAGAAATATTAAAAGATTATAACGTCATATATCATTCCGTAACTTGCGAAAAATTTAATCGTAAAATAAATTTATCTTTATTAAAAATACCGTATAAACTAACAAAAGGCATAAACGAAGCCGTTAAAATCATCAATGAAGTAAAACCGGATATCGTTTTTTCAAAAGGGGGATATGTTGCCCTACCTTTGTCGTTTGCCGCTCGGCATAAAAAAATACCTCTCATCACACACGAAAGCGATTTAACGCCCGGACTGGCAAATAAAATAATAGCCAAATACGCCACGATAGTTTTGACGGCGTTTCAAGATACAACGCGATATTTTAAGAACGCAGAATGCGTCGGAATACCGTTAAAACGAGAAATTTATAACATAGACAAGGCAAGCGCCTTAAAATATTTCGATATATTAAACAATAAACCCACGCTTCTAATTACCGGCGGCAGTCAAGGGGCGCGATCGTTAAACAAGGTCGTATTCGATGCGGCAGATGTTTTAGTAAAAACTTTTAACGTAATACACGTTTGCGGAAAGTCAAATCTTCCCACCGTTAAAATGCCGGTAGGATATATGGCTATAGAATTTTGCAATGAAATGCAATACGCTTTAAATGCCGCCGACGTCATTGTTTCCCGGGCAGGCGCGAATACTTTATTCGAAATATTAAGCTTAAACAAACCCTGTCTTTTGATACCGTTACCACAAGGGCAGTCCCGAGGCGACCAGATATTGAACGCGGAATACTTTTTTAGGCGCGGAATGGTTAATTTATTAAAACAAGAAAATTTAACCGTTAAATCGTTGGTTAACGCTATTTTAATGACGTATTACGGCAGAAACACGTTAAAAAACAATATTAAAATTTATCCGACAATCGACGGAGCAAAGAAGACCGTCGATATTATCAACGCTCTTCTAAAAGAAAAACACGTTTAAAAAACTCCTCTCTTTCGTCGAAGTTATAAATTGACTTTATCCGGTCAATGCCCGACGCAATACGTTTAATATTTTTAGACGTTGTTTGATTTTGCGTGCGCATTACAGTTACCGGTTTCTTTTTTTCGTTGTTAAAAAACGTTTTTATTATTCTTTCTATCATTTTTCATCTCCGTGCCATAAGATTAACATAATATATTGTCAGTTTTTGTCATATTTAAGTAAAAAATATGTATATTTAATTGACTATATTTCTAACTTGCTTTAAAATATATGGTATAGGAGACGCGTTTATGAAATTTGAAATTATGATGTCTATTTTGTTCGAGCTTCTCAACAAAAAAACGGTGACCGCTCAAAGCTTGGCGGAAAAATACCAAGTAAGCAGAAGAAGCATTTACAGATACTTGCAATCTTTAGAAGCCGCAGGCGTACCTATCTACACAAATCGCGGTATAGCGGGCGGTTATTCAATAATCGACACATATCGATTAACGTCGTCCTTTTTAACAAAAAAGGAATTCGACCAAACCGTCGGTGCGCTATCCGGTTTAATCGAAAGCGTTCCCAACAGCACCCTATCCAACGCCTTAAACAAATTAAAGGCGTCTTATAAAAACGAATACAGCAATCTTAACATTAAAAGCGGCAACCTTTTTATCGACGGCGCAAGTTGGGGAGACTTAAAAGGATACAAATCTAAACTTGCAATCGTACAAAAAGCAATGGAAAACGACTTTGTGTTAAATATTCGATATCATGACAGAAACGGCATTATAACCGACAGAGAAATCGAACCGCACGTAATTGTTTTTAAGGAAGGACTTTGTTACGTTTACGCGTATTGCAGATTAAGACAAGAGTTTAGATTTTTCAAAATCGGCAGAATAGAATATGCAAACGTCACCGACGCGAAATTCGTCAGAAAAGAAGTTGAAATAAACGATTTGCCGTTGGATTTTTGGAACGATGACGACTCGCATTCTTGCGATTTGATAATCGAAGTTTCGCCGCAATACGTTTCGGACGTGGAAGAATGGTTAGGAATTGAAAACGTTAAAGACAAACAAGGCAAAAAAATCGCCGAAGCAAAAGTTCCCTTCGACGACGGTTTGATAAGTAAATTGATGACTTTCGGAAGCGGAATTAAAGTAATCGCCCCGAAAGAATTAAAAGAACGCATTAAAGAGACGGCGCGCCAGATAATAAATTGTTACAATTAAAGACGTCTAAAATTCTTTTCTCGTGCTTCTCGAAAACACAGACAAAAAAACTTGCATCGGGTCTTTATTTTCATACAGTATCGAGCATACCGCATCGGTAATCGGCAATTCGACCTTGTACTTTTCTCCCAAGAATTTTAAAGCTTTAGCCGTGACGACCCCTTCTGCAAGTTTATCGAATTTCACACCGTTTACAAAATCTTCCCCGAACTTTCTGTTGTTGGAATATTTTGAGAAAATCGTGGTTTCGTAATCGCCGAGGTGGCATAAACCGTAAGCAGACAACTCGTTTCCGCCCATCGCTTTAATCAATCTGGAAACTTCCCTAGCCCCTCGCGCCATAAGAGGCCCCTTCAGAGTACCGTAACCGCCCGCATCGAGCATGCCGGCAGCGATACCCATAACGTTTTTTGCCGCCGCGCCTATTTCGCTACCGATTAGATCGTCGCCATAATAAAAACGTATGAGGTCGCTCCTGAATGTGTCGCATAAAAGTTTGACGAGTTGCCTGTTGTCAGAGTCTATCACCATGCAATTCGGCTTGCCTTGTAAAAACGATTGAATATGCCCGGGACCGACCCAAACCGCAACGTTTTTGTCGGAAATACCGCTTTCGACTACCACTTCCGACAAACGCTTTCCCGTTCCGTCCTCTATGCCCTTCATACACAGACAAAAATATTTTTTACTGCAATCGAATTTCGTTACTTCTTGCATAAAAGAGCGCAACGACTGCGAACTTATGGAAATAATAACAATTTCGGCGGTTTCTATCGCCGTCTTTAAATCGCTTGTCAGATGAATTTTTTCGTCTAATTCTAAATACTCGTTACGACCGTTTGAGCGGAGTTTTTGAAAAGAGGGACTGTTTTCTCTGCCCCATTGCGTTACGCTAAACCCGCGGTTTACCAAATACCAACTTATAAACGAACCCCATCTGCCGCAACCCAAAACACTTACTTTCACTCACGTAGCCCCTTATAAAGTTTTTCTGTCAATAAAAGCGCGAGCCAGACTTACCTCGTCCGCGTATTCCAAGTCGGTGCCTATCGGTATCCCGTGGGCAAGCCGCGAAACGGTAATGCCCAACGGCTTAATCAAATTAGATATATACATCGCGGTAGCCTCGCCCTCAACGTCGGGGTTTGTAGCCATTATGACTTCTTTTACTTCGCCCTTAGAAATTCTGCTTAACAAACCTTTTATGTTTATATCGTTAGGACCGACGCCGTCAAGCGGTGAAATCGTACCGTGCAAAACATGATAAACTCCGTTGAATTCGTTAAGCTTTTCAATAGCGATGACGTCCTTGGGTTCCTTTACGACGCATATGGTGTCAGAAGAGCGCGTTTTACATATATCGCACACGTCTCCTTCCGAAAAATTGCCGCATATTTTGCAATAACAAACGTTCTTTTTAGCGTCTATTATCGCAGAAGCAAAAGCTTCAGCTTCCTCTAAAGGCATATTGATAATTTTATAAGCAAATCGTTGTGCCGTTTTTGCACCGACCCCCGGCAATTTGGAAAATTCGTTTATTAACCTGCCGATCGGCTCTATAAAAACTTTCATAAATTAAAGACCTAATCCGCCGAAAGCACCCATTTTTTCCGAACATAGTTTGTCGGCTTTTGAATACCCGTCCGATAAGGCGGCAAGCAATAAATCTTCTAACATCGTCAAATCGTCGGTATCGACTGCGTCGGGAGAAATTTCTACGTTTTGCACGACTTTTTTTGCATTCATCGTAACCTTAACCAATCCGCCGCCACTCGTTCCCTCTATCAGGGTTTCTTCAAGTTCTGCTTGCGCTTTTTGCATTTCTTCTTGCATTTTTTGCGCTTGTTTCATTAAATTTTGCATTTGATTTCCGCCGCCGAAGCCGCCGCCGAAACCACCTCTGTATCCTGCCATTACATATTCTCCTTTTACGTTTATTCTTTTATTATAACAATATCGTCGCCGAATATTTTTTTAATTTTTTCCGCCGCGTCGTCCATTTGATCTCTTTTTACCTGCGCGGCGTTGCGGCGTATCTCGATTTCGAACGGTAAATATTCCGTAGCCGCTTCTTTGATTTTCGCCAGATTAACCGGCATTTTTAATATATCTTCGTCTCCGACGCTTTTAACGTACAAGTAAAGTACGTTTCCGTTCGCTTTAAGTTCAACGCCTTGCAACAAATTCCACAACATTTCGCTGCCGTTGCTTCTTACGTTGTATAAAATTTTACCTTTTAATTCGTCCGCTGAAATATCGGATATTTTCATTTGCGCCGCGCCGACGGACGAAGCGACGTCGTTTGTTGTTTCGATCTCTACGTTATTTATAACAGGTTCAGCCTCGGTAATTTTGACAACGGGTTTGTCTCCGAAATACTCTAACTTATCTTCTATTTGTTTTATACGCGACATAATCGCATCTAAATTGACGTCAAATTCCGGTCGTGCGACCTTAACCGCCGCGGTCTCGAAAATTATACGAGGATTGTTTGTAAAACGCAGATTGTTTTCCGCCTCCGAAAAAACTTCCAATGCTCGTAACAATCTGTCTTCGTTTGTTTTAGAACCAACCGCTTTATACGCACTGAATTTGCTGTCGGGATAATTAAGTATTTTATTCGGCTCCGAACACGTTGCGATAATCAATAAATCACGTAACATTGCGCAAACGTCTTTAATCAACACGCCTATACTTTTGCCGGCAGAACACAAACTATCTACGTATTCCAACACCCTACCCGTATTGCCGGAAATTATTTCGTTTACCAAGCCGATAAGTACCGTCTCGTTCGACGTGCCGAGAACTTCCGAAACGTCGTCATACGTCAACGTACCGCTTTTATATGACATCGCCGTATCGGCAATAGACAAAGCGTCTCTTACGCTTCCTTCGCCTGCTTTTGCAATGGCATATACGGCTTCTTTTTCAAACGATTTATTTTGACGCGTATATATATCTTCAATAAGTTTTGCAATAGTTTCCGTCGGCACCAACTTAAAATCGAACCGCATACAACGAGACAAAATAGTTGCCGGGATTTTATATACCTCTGTTGTCGCAAGAATAAAAACAACGTGTTTAGGCGGTTCTTCGAGTGTTTTTAGCAAAGCGTTAAACGCCGCACCGGAAAGCATATGTACTTCGTCTATAATATAAACTTTGCGCTTACAGGACACCGGCGGATATTGAACTTTTTCACGCAAATCTCTTATTTCGTTAACACCGTTATTCGACGCGGCGTCTATTTCTACCACGTCGATATTCGACGGATCGGACAAAGCGATACACGTAGGACATTTACCGCAGGGCGAACCGTTTACCGGATGCTCGCAATTTATTGCTTTTGCGAAAATTTTTGCTATTGAAGTCTTACCCGTTCCGCGAGTCCCCGTGAACAAATAGGCGTGCCCGACGCCGTCGCTTTCGATTTGATTGACAAGCGTTTTTACAATATGGTCTTGCCCTATTACGCCGTTAAAATCGCACGGCCTGTATTTTCTGTATAGTGCCAAATATGCCATGTTGCCTCCTAATCGTACAACACGTTTGTAGATATTTTTTTTCTGACGCGCTGTAATGCGTTATCGATGGATTTTACGTTTTTATTGGTTTTTGCACTGATGTCGTCGTAAGAATAGCCTTGTAAATATAACAATAAAATCTCTTTTTCATAGCGGCTGAGCAAAGAAAAAATCTTCTTTTTCAGTTCTGCTTCGCTTTCACGGTTTATATATTCTTCTTCAGGATCTAAAACGTCGTCGACCACCAAATCGGTTTTATCCATATCGCCGTCTATGATGCCGGATAACGACACGTAATTATTAAGCGGTAAGCTTTTATGGCGTAAAGATTTTTTTATCAATGTAATGATTTTATTTTTAACGCATTTATAAGTATACGCCTTAAACGACGACGAACCGTTAAAAGTCTCAATCGAATTATAAACGCCGATCATTCCTTCTTGCAACAAATCGTCCGTATCTCCACCGACCAGAAAATACGACCTCGATACGGCTTTAACCATTCCTTTATATCTGTTAAAAAGTTCTTCCATCGCGCCGTCGTCGCCGTTTTTTGCCGCAACGACAAGTTCTTCGTCGTTCGTTTGGTTATAATCCATAATTATCACCGTTATTTTTTATCGCAATACCCGCCGCGCTGTCTGACGGCTTCGTATACTGCGACGCCGCAAGCGACCGAAGCGTTAAGCGAGTTGATTTTGCCAAACATAGGAATAGAAATTATTCCGTCGCAATTTTCCTTTGTAAGACGCTTTACGCCCGAGTCTTCTCCGCCGATAACCAAGCAAAGTTTACCTTTAAGGTTGCTGTTATACATTACCTCGCCGCCTGCCTCTGCGCCGAAAACCCAATATCCGTTGTCCTTTAACAACTTAATCGTATTGTTTATGTTGGTAACCCTGGCAACCTTTACATGGTTAAGAGCGCCTTCGGAAACGCGCATAACCGTATCGTTGACCGATGCGCTTCTGTCTTTCGTTATAACAATTCCGTCGACGCCGGCACATTCGCATACCCTTATAATGCTACCTAAATTATGCGGATCCATCACTTCGTTTAATATTACGATAAAACCGTCCTTATCGGCGCACTGTTCTATAATATCGAGGATATCGTAATAAACGTAATCCGACGTATATGCGATAAAACCTTGACTGCGTTTATTCTCGCTTTCCTTGTCGACTACGTATTTATCCACAAGCTGCACTTTAATTTTATGTGAACGTATAACGTTTATAAGACGTTTGCTTGCTTCGTCTTTTAAATCTTTTTGAACGATTATCTTATCGATTTCTTTATCGGTTTTAAGTAATTCGTATACCGCGTTTCTTCCTTCAACTTTCATATACACCCTCGTTTAGTAAATAATTTAGGCGTTCGAAATCGCCTATCAAATATAAAAAACCCAACACTGCCTCTAACCCCGTCGACGCGTGATAATCGGACAGCGAAGCGTTTTTAGCATGTGTATTCTTTTTTGCATTGCGCGCACGTTTAAAGACAGCGGCTTCTTCCTCCGTCAAAACGGGTAAAATACGACGCGCAAACGCCGCTTGAGCGCTTGCGTTTACCATGTCGCGCGTATGCGTATTCATTTCGTTAGCCTTAAAATCGGAAGAGAAAACCAACTTCTTTCTCACGTAAAGAGAATATACCGCGTCGCCGAGAAAAGCAAGAACAATAGGATTGACGTTAAGCGCCCTCGTTTTATCCATCTTTTCGCAAAAATCAAACACGACCTATCTCCATGGTAATTTTATATACGTACATTATACATTATTACGACGAAAAAAACAATAAAATTGATTTGTTTTCGTCTTATTTCTTTACACAAGTTACACGACTAAAAAAATCCATCGTAAGCAGTTTTTTTGCTTATAATGGATTATGTCTCAATTTGCTATGAACGACGTTTGTGCAAGATATCCGACGACGCCTTTAAAAATCGTATAAGCAATTTTATCTCGGTATTCCTCCGTTATAAGCAAAGCCTCGTCTTGTGGATTAGATAAAAAACCGCACTCGCAGATTACCGACGGATAGTCCGAACAATTCAATATATAGTAGTCGCCGACCAAGGCGGAACTTTGCCTCGGCGCCTCATCCATTTCATTAAAACAACATTGAATGCTGTCAGCTAAAATTTTCGAATTATCGGAACTCTCTTTATAAAAAACCTGAGCGCCGCGGCGAGAACCCATACTGAATTTATTGAGATGTACGCTGACCACCAACGAAGGAACTGCGGAATTTATTATTTCCTTACGCTTTTCCATATCCTTTTTCTTGAGATTTTTGGTCGCGATACCGTACAAACCCGCGTCGGACGAACGCGTCAACACAACGGAAAAACCGGCTTCGGATAAATATTTTTCCAACCGCTTAACGATAAGCAGATTTAATTCGCTTTCCTTAACGCCCGTTTTGACCCCGGTTACGCCCCCGTCTATACCTCCGTGACCGGCATCGAGTACTATTTTAATACCCGTCGACGTCGCTTCGCCGACAGGACGTTTAACCAATGCGCCGAAACAAACGATAAACGTAATCAAGGCAATCAAAAGTACAGAAGTTATTACAACGCTTCTTTTTTTTAAAATAATCATTTCGCACTCACGTCAAGTTATCAACAAAATTCATCAACTTATCAACAAAACGTTCAACAAGCAAATGTTTACGTTCTATTATACTGCCGAAAAATGTCGAATATACTTACCGTCAAGCACTAAACGTTTATTTAATTTTTTTAAAATTACCGAGCGTTTCCGCAACAGCTTCTACGAATGCAAACGTTTCGGGAAATCTTTTGACAATCCCTTCGAAGTCGACCAGTTGATGTTTGTTGACAACACACATAAGAACCGTTTTCTTGTTCCCCGTATATATACCGTAGCCGTCTAAACGCGTTGCGGAATGATGCAGAACTCCGATAATTTCTTTTTCTATTTCTTCCGGATGCTGCGTGATAACGATAAACTTGTATGCCGATTTAGCACCCTTAATCATAACGTTTCCGACAAAACTGGAAACGAAGCAATACAACAAACATAAACACGCAGGTTTATAATTTAAAATTCCGCCGTCAGAATAGACGAAACACGAGGCGACCGCGACAACCGCATTCATACAAAAGGTTATCCAAAAGAAATTAAGATACGGTCGTTTTTTACTGACGTATTTTGCGATTATATCGGTGCCGCCGCTTGACGAATTTAAGCGAAATAAAATACCGTACCCGGCGCCCGACAACAAACCGCTTATGATGACCGGATATACAGTGTCTACGCCCTCGGCATCGTATATGAAGTTGTTTAGCGCTTCTATTTTTTGAAATAAAATATAAGATAGCGAATAAGCAACGACAAATACCAATGTTTTTATCGCAAACTTTTTATCTACAAAGAAAAAAGCAAATAAACATAGCGGAATATTGACAAGCAACGACATATATCCGATAGAAAACCCGGCTCTATATTGCACCATAACGGCTATACCGTTAATTCCTGCCGGCGCAAAATCGTTCGGTACTATAAAAAGAACGTATCCGAAAGCCATTATCGCACCGAGCAAAACAATAACGCTATACTCTGCACAAACAGCAATTTTCTTAGGCATACCACACTCTCCTTCCTAAGTTACTAATTTAAAATTATACTTTATCGAAAACGACCATGTTTTCTATATGTTTTGTGTTTGCAAACATATCGAATGGTTGCAATCGACTTATTTTATATTTCGATTTTACGGACGCGGCTTTTATCAGTTGACGGTTATCGTCGTAACGTAACGTGCCGACTATAAGCCCTACGTCCCTCGCTAAAGTCGACGGAAAACACGACACGTAAATTATCCTATCCGCTTCGCTTTGCAAAACGGCATCTATCACTTTCACGTCGCAACCTTTTCTCGGCGGATCCAATACCACGGAAATTTTCGCCCCGTTTTGCCTTTCTTTTTTGATTATGTCAGGCAGAATATCCTCGCATTTTCCTTGATAATTGGTGACTTTATCCAATAATCCGTTCCTTTTCGCCAAGGCGTTGGCGTTATTAACCGCTTCGGGAATAATTTCAATTCCGATAGCCTTTTTTGCGTTTTTTGCAAGCAGCGCCGTCATCAATCCTGCGCCGCTGTACGCATCGATTACCGTGGTGTCGCAATCGGCATCGACTTCCGACACGACTTCCCTATACAACTTTTCGCAAACGTCGGAATTAACTTGCATAAAACTCGTTACGCCGATCTCGTAATCGATGCCGAGCATATTGGCGTTATAACACCCCGGACCGTATTTAAGCAAAAACTTTTCGTCATAAATAACGTTCGTACGTTTTGTATTGATATTCAAATAAAGCGAAAAGCACCTATCGTTAAGTTTATTTTTCAGCAATTCGATAAAAAAGTCCACACCGCGTATGTCCTCGCGAAGAACTACCATCGTTATTATCAGATTATCACCGACACGCTTTGCCGTGATTTCCCTAACGTCACCGCATCCGTCACTCTCGTTATATCCGTTTATCTTATATTTTTCGGAATACTCCTTAAAAGCGCAAATAATGGGTTTAACCCAATCTTCGTTTATCAAACAGTCGTTTATCGGTATAACTCTATGAGAATTTTCTGCATAGAACCCTATGACCGTTTTGCCTTGCGTATCAACAGCAACGGGCAACTGCAATTTATTTCTGTACCGCCAAGGGTTAGAATAAATAGTGTTCGAGACGTTTACGTCTAAGTTGGCTATTTTATTAAAACATTTTTTTACGTTGTTTTCTTTTATCCTCAGCTGCTCTGCATATTCGGCGTGTTGAAGTTTACATCCTCCGCACCTACCGAAGACCGGACATTTAGGCGCAACTCTTTTTACGGACGATTGCAAAATCTCCGTAACTTTGCCGTAAGCGCAATTTTTCGTTACTTTCAATATTTTATAACGGACTAATTCACCTTTTAACGCAAAAGGGATAAAAACAACCCCGTCCTCACAAAGGACGACGCCTTCGCCCTCACTGCCGTAATCGTTAACAAGCCCGACTCTTTCCTCATTCTTTTCCATAACTACTTAATAATCCGTTGCAAGTATCTATCCGCAAAACGTTTAACGACAAATACGTATTTATCGAAAACAAAATAAAAAACAACGCCTAAAACGCCGACGGCAAGCAATACGTAATCCGCCAAAAAACCGACCAAATCGTTTAATTCCAACTGCATAACGTAAGTATAATAAAAGTACATGCCGTAAAAGCAGGCAATGCACCACAACATTCCAAAAATTACGCGTAAAAACTTTTTAGCGTTCTTATCGAACATTTTAAGCGCCACCATGGGATAGCAACCGAAAAAAAGAAAATACGCGGGGAAAACTATTGACATAAAGTTGAACCCGCTAAATAACAATGCGATAACTCCGCCTGCAAAATACGATAAAAGCGCACCTAAATAACTCCCGTAATAGAGCGGCAAAACGGTAAACGCCGACGCCAAAACAAGAGCGAAAACGTCGGCAAATTCCACGTACGCCCCTATGGTCAAGGAAATAGCAATCAAAGCCGCGCTTACCGCCGACAAAGCAATTTGCTTACTTTTCATAGAGGTTTATCGGCAACAAATATTACACATCGTATTTACGCAACACCACGTTGCGCAAAACTGCGCGCAGTCGTTCATTCCGTCACCACCCATCTGGCGAGAATTATCTACGTTTTCGTAATTATTTGCGTTACCGGATTGAAACCTTTTCTCACCCGCTTCGGCTTTTTGTCTAAGCTTGGTGTAAGTTTCACTATACTTTTTATTCCCGGGTTGCATATTCATTGCAATTTCTATTTGTTTTTTACTTTCGTTTATCCAATTTTTTTTGTAAAAAATAACCGCTTGAAGATAATGCCATTCTGCATCGCGTTCCGACACGTCGTCAAGCTTTTCTTGTGCCTGCGCTATCTTTCCGGACTTAATCAGGTTTTCTATCTCCGAGTAAGAGTCGGCAGCGGCGCCACCCGAAAACTCATAAGCGCGGTCGGACTTAATTTCTCTGTAAGCGACTTCTAATTTAGTTAAATTTTTTGCGGCGATATTGCCAGCTTCCCCTTCTAAAAATCGATCGCGAGAATATTGCGATTTAAGTCTTTCATACGCGGCGTCGATTTCTGCTTCCGAAGCGTTTTCGGAAACACCTAAAATTTTGTAGTTTTCTTGCATTTACGGCTCTCCATAATAATTTTTGTCTGTTCTCTCAATCCCTTGTTGATTACATTATCTACAAGGTCGTGATTGAATTTATATTCGATGCACTCTGAACTCTCCGCCAAATCACAAAGCAGAGTGCCGAAAATCTCTTCCAATTCGCTTTTATGTCCCGAATACAGTTCGTTTTTATTCAAACAAGACGGGTAAGCATTAATGAAAACGTTATAACGTTTTTTCTTTTTATCTTCATCGAAATCGTCAATCGCATCAATCAAATATACCCATTTTCCCAGCATATATGCCAAATCACCCACGGCGTCCGAGAATTTATCGCCCGTTAATTCGCACACGGCGTCGCGCATTATCGTCGCAAACGGGTCGGCTGCCATATCGACGCTGTCGCAATCGGCGACCTCGTATTTTCGTAATTCCTCATAACCTTTTTTAGCTATTCGATCTAACTCGGGTTGTGCCTTTTTGGCTTTTTTATACGACGAAACAATAAAAGAACGCTTTATTTTGCCTTTACCCTCGTCAATAACGTCGTCGCAAAGTTTATAGTAAGCCAATATAACGTTCAACGCGCCTATTCTCTCGGAAATATCGTCGACGACCGCAACGGGGCGTTTAGATATCGGATGAATGACACAACGTTGTTTTTCGACTTTAACGTCGACGCCGACAACGTTGTGAACAAAAGCGGATAAAAACGCCAAATCGTAGTTAAGCGTAAAACGACCGTTTTGTCCGCAAAGCTTACCGATACTTTTGCAAAGTCCGCAATAAAGCGCCTTATATAGCACGGTGTCTTTAACGAACATATTCGGTAAATCGGTTTTAACGTAGCCGAACATATCAACCCCTTTTTCTCGGTAATAACCCTACTTTTTTATAAACTTTATTGAGCGTTTTATACGCTATCCTTTCCGCGCGTTCCGCACCGGCAGCCAAAACGTCGTCTATATACGCCTTATCGGATAAAATCTTATTTTTTTCCTGTCTTATAGGCTCTAAGACCGCGACTACCGCCTCGCCTACACGATTTTTGAAATCTCCGTAACCGCACCCTGTAAATTCTTGCTCGGCATCTTCAATCGATTTATCGGTAAAAGCCGCATATATCGACAACAAATTACTCACGCCGGGCTTATCCGCACTGTATTTCACTTCGCTTCCGCTATCGGTAACCGCACGTTTAAACTTGCGCATTATCGTGTCGGGGTCGTCGTTTAAGGAAATAAACGCGTTAATATTCGCGTCAGACTTGCTCATTTTGCTGCCAGGTTCCGCAAGGCTCATTATACGTGCGGCATTCTTTCCGATATATCCCTCCGGTATTTTAAAAGTATCGCCGAACCTATTGTTAAATCGAATTGCAAGGTCGCGAGTGATTTCCAAATGTTGCTTTTGGTCGGCACCTATGGGAACAATGTCCGCTTGATATAATAGAATATCCGCAGCCATAAGCACCGGGTAGTCCATCAACCCCATATTTACGTTATCTTCGTGCTTTCGACTTTTGTCCTTAAACTGCGTCATTCGAGACAACTCACCGGGATAACAGATAGTGTTAAGTATCCAGGTCAACTCTGCGTGAGCCGCAACGTGCGATTGCGCAAACAAAACGGACTTGTCGGGATTTAATCCGCACGCAAGATATAACGCAGCAAGTTCGTAAGTGTTCCGCTTTAACGCACCGCATTCCTGGCGAACAGTCAACGTATGTAAATCCGCAAGCGAAAAAATGCTGTCGTAATCGTCTTGCAATTTGCCGAAATTCTTTAACGCGCCCAAATAGTTACCGATGGTCAAAATACCGCTCGGTTGAATGGCACTGAACAAGACCTTTCTATCTTCCATAATATCTCCTTTTAATTGAAAAAACCTTTAATCGCGGATTAAACAAG
>CAZARP010000004.1:18660-21365 GCA_964487575.1 uncultured Christensenella sp. | reverse complement strand
GCAAAAGTCCACCTTATCGCCCGATTTAATCTCGTCTGCATTGACCAAATCGCAATATGCCGAAAAATAATAAGCAATTTGCGGAACAAGTCGCCCGAAATTTATAGAGTTTGCACTGGATAAAACATACCCGTTGTTTAACGCAAAATCCGCAAAAGTATCGGACCCGAATATACTCTTAACCGCGGTTTGACAATCGTCGAAATTCCCTTCAACACCGACAACGCAAACGTTGTCGCCATCTTGGGTGCACATTTGGAGTTTTTGTATATCGCTTACGCCGTCTGTCGGATAAAACACGCATACCTTTATGCCGTCTTTATTCTTAAAACCTTCAAGCGCAGCCTTGCCCGTGTCGCCGCTCGTCGCTACAAGTATAAGAATATCTTGCGACACGCCGCAAATATCGGCGCTCTTTCTCATCAAATACGGCAAAAGCGTCAACGCAACGTCCTTAAAAGCAAGCGTCGGGCCGTGAAAAAGTTCCAAAATAAACAAATCATCGTCGATTTTTACAAGAGGCGCCGCATCGTCGTCTTCAAAGCGAGAATATGCGTCCTTACACGCTTTTAACAACTCACCTTTATCGAATTCGTCGAGGAACTCGCCGATAACCGTTGACGCCCGTTCGGCATAATCCATATCCAGCATATCACGAATGCGCAACGATAAATCCGGGAAGATTTCCGGCACAAAAAGCCCACCGTCGCTTGCCAAACCTTTAACTATCGCTTCCGAAGCATTCGCTGCCGTAGAAGAACCTCTCGTGCTTAAAAACCTCATATAACCTCTTAAAAAATAAAGTCGGAAATGTCCGACTTTAATTTTACACTATTATGCCCGTAAAAATCAACTAATCGACGTACTTTAACACGAAATCAGGCAAATCTTCTTTAGCGGCACTGCAAGTTAAAACAAATTTAACTTCATAGCCGTGCTCTAAAGTAGACATAGTTTCGAATATTTCGGCAAGTTCAGCCAATTGACAACCGCATATCCTTGCTATACCGTCGATAAAAATGTACTCGTTATCGCCGTTGGCGGCAACGACGCCTTTTAAGAAACCGCGCAAGCCGTTCTTGCCTTGTATGTCAAAACCGCTCACGTCTAAAAATCTAATCTGGTACTTTAAGTCGATGGAATTCTTTTTGCTATCCGTTATAAAAATAACGTGACCCTTGGCACTTTGCAACGCATCGTTTGCCATATCTATAATTGCCTTTGTTTTGCCTGTGCCCTTAGGCCCGTATATTATTTTCATCTGATAAATCCTCCACGGTGTTTATTTTTTTCTTACATCTATTTTATAATACTTTTAAGAAAATTACAATAGTTTTTTTAAAATTATTGCGCTAAACTGAATAATTTTTTGTAAAAAGCCTTGTCTGCGGTACGAATTATGTTAACAAGCTCGTCATCGCCCATTACGCTACACCTTCCGGAGGCATATTCCTTATCGACGACCTCTTTGATTTTTGCAACGATAGGATGAGTTTTTTCTATCTTATGTTCGTCTTTAAGTTCGAAATAACTGTTTATCCAATAGGCTATTCCGGCAAGACCGCTCGTATTGTTTATCGCTACGTGTAAAGGTCGGTTAAGTATTTTTTTAGTATCGAAGATATTATATATCTCTTCGTCTTTAAGCAAACCGTCGGCATGTATACCCGCCCTCGTCGAGTTAAAACTTCTGCCGATGAACGGCGTCCTCGGCGGCACGACGTAACCGACCACGTCCTCGAAATACTCGGCAATTTCGGTAATCGCAGTATAATCCATACCGCCGTTATCGCCTGTGAACGAAGCATATTCGATTGCCATCGCCTCCAAAGGACAATTACCTGTCCTTTCGCCGATACCCAATAAAGAACAGTTAACGCCGGAACACCCGTACAGCCAAGCCGTAGAAGCGTTAGTTACAACTTTGTAAAAATCATTGTGACCGTGCCATTCGAGAAGTTCGCTCGGGACTTCCGCATAGTGCCTTAAGCCGTATATAATACCGGGGACGCTTCTCGGCATAGCCGCGCCCGGAAAATTCACGCCGAACCCCATCGTGTCGCACGCCCTTATTTTTATAGGAATGCCGCTTTCCTTCGAAAGCTTCATCAACTCGGAGACAAAAGGAACTACAAAGCCGTAAAAATCGGCTCTCGTGATATCTTCCAAATGGCAACGAGGACGCACGCCGATAGACAGCGCGTCTTTGACTATCCCGAGATATTTATCCATCGCTTTGGCGCGAGTAAGGTTCATTTTCTTAAAAATATGGTAATCCGAACAACTGGTAAGAATACCCGTTTCCTTAATTCCCATATTCTTTACAAGCTTAAAATCCTCACTGTTTGCCCTTATCCAGCCGGTTATTTCGGGGAATTCAAACCCTAACGACATACATTCCTCAACGGCTTTTCTGTCGTTTTCAGAATAAAGAAAGAATTCCGTTTGACGAATAATTCCGTTCTTTCCGCCGAGACGAGACATTAGCTTAAAAAGCGTTACGATTTGTTCTACCGTAAAAGGAGAAATCGATTGTTGTCCGTCACGAAAAGTCGTGTCGGTTATCCAAATTTTTTCGGGCATACCCATCGGAACAAAACGTTGATTAAAAATAATTTTGGGGACACTTTCATAATCGAATATGTCGCGATACAACTGCGGTTCGTCTACGTCTTGAAGTTCGTAGTTGTATATTTTTTCTTCCA
>CAZARP010000004.1:16122-18560 GCA_964487575.1 uncultured Christensenella sp. | reverse complement strand
ATTGTTTTCAATTTATTTAACATAAACTTTCTGCGAGAGTCGAATTCTTTTTGCATCGAAGCGACAAAATCTTTCCCGCGCAAATCTTCAAGAGCAGCAACGGACGCGTACTGAGAAATAGAACACGCGTTACTGGTAGTATGGCTTTGCATACTCGAAACGGCTGCCGCGATTTCTTTTGCAGCCGCTATATAGCCGATACGCCACCCGGTCATCGAATACGATTTAGACATGCCGTTGACGATAATCGTAAGTTCTTTCATCTTGTCGCTAACGCTTGCAATCGAAAAATGTTTAACGTCGCCGTATATCAATTTTTCGTATATTTCGTCAGATATGACGAAGATTTCGTTTGCCTCGGCAATTTTTGCTATGGCACGAATTTCTTCTTCGGTATAAACTGCGCCGGTCGGATTGTTAGGAGAATTTAATATCAAACATTTAGTTTTCGAAGTTATTGCTTTTGCAAACTGTTCGGCAGTCATTTTATAACCGTTTTCACGTTCGGCTTTAACGAAAACCGTTTTACCACCTGCCAATTTAACAAGTTCAGGATATGTCAACCAATAAGGTGACGGCAAAATCACTTCGTCGCCTTCGTCGACAATCGCGCTTATCGCGTGGAAAAGCGAACTTTTTGCACCGCTGGATACGACGATTTGCTCGGGAGAATAATCCAAGCCGTTATCGTGCGATAATTTTTTACAAACGGCTTTTTTCAATTCCGGCATACCGGACGCAGCGGTATATTTCGTAAAACCGATATCTAACGCCTTTTTTGCCGCTTCTATAATATAATCCGGCGTATTAAAATCGGGTTCGCCCGCGCCGAAACCTATAATCGACGCGCCTTCCGCTTTCAATTTTTTCGCCTTTGCCGTAATTTCAAGAGTGAGCGACGGAGCAATCTCGCCTGCTCGTTTCGATATAATTTTCATAATTTCTCCTTTATTCTTCATCCGTGCCTGCCGCAAGTTTTGTTTCCCTATCGGCTATCGCGAGCGCTTCGATCATTTCGTCCAAATCGCCCATCATAAAATTATCTATCGAATGCAAAGTTAAACCAATTCTATGGTCTGTAACTCTTCCCTGCGGGAAATTATACGTTCTTATACGTTCGGAACGATCGCCCGTGCCGACCTGACTTTTTCTATTCTCCGAATACTCTTTATCGGCTTGCGATTGATAATAATCGTATAATCTGCTTTTTAACACCTTCATTGCCTTTTCTCTGTTCTTTGTTTGAGAACGTTCGTCTTGGCAAAGAACGACTATCCCCGTCGGAATATGCGTTAAACGTATGCAAGACTCGGTTTTATTGATATGCTGACCGCCGGCACCCGAAGAACGCAAAGTATCCACGCGCAAATCTTTTTCGTCGATATTGACTTCGACGTCGGTGGCTTCGGGAAGAACCGCGACGGTTGCGGTCGAAGTATGAACTCTGCCTTGAGACTCGGTTTCCGGCACCCTTTGAACCCTATGCACGCCGCTTTCAAACTTAAGTTTGCTGTATGCGTTTTTACCAGCAATGGAAAAAACGACTTCCTTAATTCCGCCGAGTTCGGTCGAGTTATTGTCGATTTCTTCGGTTTTCCATCTGTTCTTTTCGGCAAATTTAACGTACATTCTGTACAATTCGTACGCGAACAGACTTGCTTCCTCGCCGCCTGCGCCGGCACGAATTTCCATTATAACGTTTTTGTCGTCGTCAGGGTCTTTAGGTAATAACAAAATGCGAAGTTCTTCCGAAATTTTTTCTAATTTATCTTTACAAACAAGCACTTCGTCTTCCATTAAAGATTTCATTTCCGGGTCGGTTTCGGAAACCAATATTTCTTTAACGTCGTTTTGCTCTTTTAACACGTTCTTATATTCCGTATACTTTTCGACCGTGTCTTTAAGTTCGGCAAGTTCTTTAGAATACGCTCTCCATTCGTCGATTTTCGCTATAATATTCGCGTCAACGACCAATTCGTTCAGTTTATCGTATCTTTCGACTATCTTATCGAGTTTTTTAAACATTAAAGCACCGCCTTTATTATTCTTTCAACGCCTTCGTAATCTTTAAGTATTTCAACCTTAAAATCGTTGAAAATTCTTTTAATATCGTCAGCCTGCCCTATACCGCATTCCATTAAAAGAACACAGTTCGGCTTCATATAATCCTTAACGGATTTTTCAATTCTCCTATAAAAATCCAAACCGTCGTCGCCGCCGTCCAACGCAATCCGCGGCTCGAAATCTTTTACTTCTTTTTGAAGTCCTTTTATATCGTCGTTTTTAACGTAGGGCGGATTAGTTATTATTACGTCAAATTTTTTATCCGCAATACCGTCGAACAAGTCACTTTCGAGAAATTCAATACGAGCCTCGTTTTTTGTCGCGTTTTCGCGAGCGAGAGATAAAGCGTCGTTACTGATATCGGACGCATAAAC
>CAZARP010000004.1:13274-16022 GCA_964487575.1 uncultured Christensenella sp. | reverse complement strand
CCCGAAACGATAGACACAATCCATTCGGCTTCCGCATCTTCTTCCACTCCGCCTTTAGCAAGCGTATCGCGTACACGCGCGACAAGTTGATCGCATTTTTCGGGAACAACGAATTTGCATTCCGGCATAGAAGGGTCAGCGTCCATTTCGAGAACTTTTTTAAAAGCCGTTATGGCAACCTCGATCATTTCTAAATCCGGCTCTTTCGTAGTCAAACGTTGCAACAGTAATCCCGGTGCCTTAATCGGATAAAATATCCGACTTTTGGTTTTCGCGAGTGCTTTTAAAAGTTCGTACGAAAGCCCTGCCACTATCGGCAACATTGCTAATTTGCATACCACCCTGACCGCCCCGGACAAATAAACCGAATTAACCGACAAAATCGCTTCGAAACATGCGAAAACGACGATGCTTATCGTCAAAACGAATACTATAAAAGTAGTACCGCATCTATCGTGAACGCGCGGACATTTTACGGCGTTTTCCGGCGTAAGTTCTAAACCGCGTTCATAACACGAAATGGTTTTATGTTCGGCGCCGTGGTACATAAAAGTGCGACGAACGTCTTTAATAAGCGAGCAAAAAAAGATGTACCCGATAAAAACAAGCAACTTAAGTCCGCCTTCGATAAAGTTTTTCGCCCATACGTGATTGTTAAAATCTATCGAAAACAAGTCGCCTATAACCCCGCGCAAAAACTGCGGCAACCACATAAAGAGCACTACCGCAAGCACTAAAGCTATTAACACGGAAAGAGTGCCGACAACACTCATTATATTGACTTTAAGTTTTTCAGACAGCCATTTTTCGAATTTAGACGGCTCGCCCTCTCCGTACACCTCTGCCGAGCGCATCAATACCGCGGTACCGCCGAAAAGCGATTGAACGAATGACAACACACCGCGCACAACCGGCAATCTTAAAAAAAAGTTACGTTCCCTATTGGGTTTAACCCTATTGCTTTCAAGTCTGATAACGCCGTCCGCGTCACGCACGGCAATAGCCATAGAACTTTCGCCGCGCATCATAACGCCCTCTAATACGGCTTGCCCGCCTATCGACGTGACTTTTTTATTATTTTCTTTTTGTTTGTTTTTTTTACCCATAATACGAAAAAACGGCTTTAAGGATAATAATTGCCTTAAAGCCGTATAAATATAGCGCTTTATTTTATATTGCCATATCTCTTGTTGAACTTATCAACACGACCGCCGGTATCTACAAGTTTTTGCTTACCCGTAAAGAAAGGATGACATTTGCTGCAAATATCAACCTTGATTACGTCGGTTTTTTTAGTGGAACCGGTTTTAAAAGTTTCACCACAAGCACATACTACGGTTACTTCGTGATAATCAGGATGAATACCTTCTTTCATAGTACACCTCTACCTCAAATTTTACCTTGTTATTATATTATATTTTTAATCGTTAGTCAACTATAAAACGGGGTATTTCGTTTTTTTTGTAAAATTTTTTCAGTCATATTTTTACTTGATTTTTTTTATGATTTATAATATAATGTCTTTGATTTCCGAAATTAAGGAGAGTTTATGAAGGGTTGGGTTATTTCCGACAAAAAACAAATTACCGAATGCGACGTTCCGGAAACAAACGTCGGGACTAAAATCAAGTTAACGAAAACTTTGATTTCTTTACAGGACGTTTTAAGGTATTCGGGAGAAGCCGACAAAAACATCATTCCCGGTTGCACGGGCATCGGAATAATAAGCGAAACGGCTACGAACCTTTTCGGTATCGAAAAAGGTAAACACGTTTACATTAAGCCTACGACCGAATGTAACGAATGTTACGACTGCGTCAAGGGTAATTATAGCGAATGCCAAAATCTTTTGACGGCAGGCGAAGATTACGACGGATTTTTAAGAGATTTCGTATCCGTTAACCCCGAAAATCTTTTTGCTCTCCCCGATAACGTTACCGACTTCGACGCGTTGTTTATCAATCACGTTTCTCTCGCCATTGAAGTAATAGATAAACTAAACATTCAAAAAGGCGAATACGTCACGGTTATCGGTGCGAATAACTTCGGCAACGTTTTAGCGCAACTTTTGATATATTATTCCGCCGTACCTATCGTTTTAACTCTTGACGACGACGATTGCGCGACCGCAAGAAATTCCGGAATATATTATTGCTTGGGACCCGATGCGAACTGGTCGAAAGAAGTATCTTCGATTACCGGCGGACGTATGACGAAAAAGGTTGTTTATATTACCGATTGCGATATACCGGCTGCAAGGGCGTTTTCGTTAGCGGCAAGCAATGCCGATATTGCATTTACCGGCACATCGCACAAGTCCAGTACCATTTCCCTATCTCAAGCGCTGAAAAAACAACTCGATATTTGTTGCGTAAGCGACGGTAGCGGCAACATTGCATCCGCCATAAACGTTTTATCTAACAAGGCGATAAATTTATCTCACTTAAAAATCGATTTAGCAAAGTATTCCGACGTTCCCGAGGTTTTTGCCGATTTGGCAAATCAAATGGAACAAAGCGGCAAAATTCACGAAACCGTCATCGATATTATGTAAAAAACAAGACCGCGTTTATCGCGATCTTTTTGTTTGGTAATAATTAGGTTAAACACCGCCGGCAAGCCCGTTGCGGTAAATCGACCTTCATCGTCTTGTAAAACTTTTTACGCCGAACGCGCGTCGCATTTTTTCCTACAAAAAAAGAATTTCAAAAACCTACCTAAAAATTTCGGCGCTTTTATACAAACGAT
>CAZARP010000004.1:10122-13174 GCA_964487575.1 uncultured Christensenella sp. | reverse complement strand
TTTTACGCATTCGACCGAAGTATCGGGGTTTATAACGGCACCGCACTTAACGCCTAACGACTTTATCGCTTTAAGCGTATCTTTCAATCTGTTCCCGCACGCCTCGTAATGCACCGTTATATAGTCGGCACCGGCATCCGCAAACCTATCTATGTACTTCCACGGTTCGACAATCATCAAATGCGCGTCGAACACTGCCGACGAAAATCCTCTTACGTCCTTTATCAGTTTCGGACCGAACGATATATTATTGACGAACCTCCCGTCCATAACGTCAAGATGTATAAAATCGGCGCCGCCCTCGGTTATACACCTTACTTCTTCCCCCATTTTAGAAAAATTCGCCGACAATACCGAAGGCGCAATTTTTACTTGCATAGCATCAACCCCCTTTGTTTTCTTCAATATATCTACGACGCAGTTGACCGCACGCGCCGTCGATGTCCGCACCCATTCTTCGTCTTAACGTTGCCGAAACGCCGCCTTTTTCAAGTAATCCCAGAAAAGCATACGCGTCTTTATCGCTTGCCGCTATGAGTTTTTTTTCTTTGACTTCGTTAAGCCTTATTAAGTTAACGTGGCAAGGTCTGCTCTTCAAAAGTCTAATCAACTCGTCTGCATGCCTTTTGCTATCGTTTTCGCCGCGTATTAAAACATATTCGAATATATAGCGCCTACCGGTTTTATCGAAATATAACGAACACGCGTCTAAAATCTCTTTTATGGAATATCTTTTTGCGACAGGCATAATTCTACTGCGTTCCTCGTCGAACGGAGAATGTAACGAAACGGTGAGGTTAATCGGCAAGTCTTCGTCCGCAAGCCTCTGCATATTAGGCACCAATCCGCACGTAGACAAACTAACGTTACGAGCGCTTACGTTTATTCCGTCGAGGTCTGTCAACAGCCTTAAAAAACGCACGACGTTATCGTAATTGTCCAAAGGTTCGCCGCTCCCCATAAGCACGACGTTCGTTACGGCACGCTTATCTTTTAAACCTCCGCCGCAATATCGGTTAACGGTTATAACTTCGCCTAAAATTTCGGAAGCGGTTAGGTTTCTGATGAGTCCGTCTATACCGGACGCGCAAAAAGCACAATTCATTCGACACCCCACCTGCGTGGAAACGCAAAGCGTAGCGCCGTATTTGTACTTCATCAAAACACCCTCGACGACGTTGCCGTCACACAGTGCAAAAAGAAATTTTTCGGTTCCGTCGACGGACTTTACCGATTGGAGTATTCTAACGGGTTGCGAGTGATAAAGAGAAGACAAACGCGCGCGCAAATCCTTGCTTAATTCCGTCATTTCCTCAAAACGCAGTCCTCTATGCAGGTTAACGTAAATCTGTTTTGCCCTGAAAGTTTTTTCTCCCAGTTCCTCGATTACCGTCTTCAACTCTTTAACGTTGTATTCAAGCAAACTATTCACTATCGCCCACCCTCTTCATTTTTGCGACGAAAAACCCGACGCCGAAAGATATATCCGGAAGAAAAACGTTGGTACCGTTTACGTCTTCGTGCGGAAGCGGAGAGTTGATTTTTTCCAGCTTAAATTGCGGATTTTTCTCCAAAAAATCTTTTATACGACCGTAATTTTCTTCATACAATACAGAACAAGTCGAATAATACAGACAACCGCCGATTTTAACGTAATTTTTAACGGTGTTTAATATCGCCGACTGCTCACGAGTCAATTCGTCGACGTCCGCTAAACTTCTGTTAAGTTTTATGTCCGGATTATCGTTGGTAACGCCCAAACCGCTACAAGGCGCGTCGACCAATACGGCGTCAAAACTTTTTTCAAGCGACGGAACGTAATCCTTTGCGTCGACAACACTTGATTTGACGTTGTTTCTGTTCATTCTTGTCGCATAACTTTCGATAAGTTTGACTCTATGCGGATGAATATCCCAAGAAGTAACGTTTTTACATTTATATGAAAGTCTAACGCTTTTGCCCCCGGGAGCGGCACAGCAATCCAACAAATCGTCGCAAGGCGATATTACGTCGCATATAGCAACCGAGCCTATAGATTGATAGGTATATATTCCCCTATCGTAATCGGCATTCCTTACAAAATTTTGCGTTAAAAAAACGTTTTCAAACGGCGTTTCCTTATAGCAAACCGATAAACCGTCCAAATATTTCCGTCCGTCAATCTCGTAAAAAGCCAGAGAAGTAAACGGATTTTCGCTTGAAATAATTTTCTCTGTTCGAAATTCGCCGTACGTTTCTAAAAGTTTATCGACTGCAAATTTCGGGTAAGAATATTTTACCGACAAAAAGTCAGCCTTATCGGTCGGCATCTCGATTTCGGTCGTGGAAAACTTACGAAGCACGGCATTTACGAAACCCGACGCACCGCTCTTACCGAGCTTTTTCGTCAATTCTACGGCGTTTTCCGTAACGGCATAAGGCTTTTTTTCTAAATACTTGATCGCGTAGAACGATATTTTAAGAATTGTCCTTATAACCAGTTTTGGCGACTTCGGACATAAAACCTTTAAATAGTAAGACAGTTCTATATCTTTATCCAAAACGCCGTAACAAGTTTTTACCGTAAGAGCGCGATTTTTTTCCTCTATCAACGTGGACGAAAGCGCTTGTTTGAAAAACATTTTGTCGCTATACACTTTATTCAAAACTGTATAACAGTCGTAAAAATACGTCAACATTGCGTAAAAACGTATCCTTTTTCGATTTTATTTCCGCGAAGAAAATCGCCTATTCCCATCGGTTTGCCGCCTGCTTTTTGAAGCGTTTTTACCGATATACCGCCGACGCCGCAAGCGACGACCAATCTGCCGTTATTGTCGACGACCTCCCCGGGTTTGCCTTTTGCGTCGCAGACTTCCACCGAATAAAATTTAATCTGCTCTCCGTTATAAAACGTATAAGCGACCGGCGAGGGATTATATGCACGTACGGCATTTTTCACTTCGGTAGCCGTTTTGGAAAAATCTATCAACGCGTCTTGTTTTTTTATCATATAAGAAAAACTTGCCTCGTCGTCGTTTTGTTTTACGGGCGTGATAGAGCCGTTCTCGAT
>CAZARP010000004.1:0-10022 GCA_964487575.1 uncultured Christensenella sp. | reverse complement strand
GGTGTTCCCAAATAAACTATCTTCATTTTTCCTCCGTGATATCTATTGCCCTGTCGGTATATAAAATACCTTCCAAATGGTCGAATTCATGACAAAAAATCCGAGCCAAATAGCCTTGAATTTTCATCTGAACCGATTTACCGTATCTGTCGCAGAATTTCACTTTTAACAACGTAGGTCTTTCCACTGTTCCGTATTTTCCCCTTACGGACAAGCACCCCTCCGTATCGCGGCTTTTACCGCTCGATGAAAGAATGACAGGGTTTATACATTCCAAATACGTGTTTTCATAAGAGATAATCAAAACTCTACGCAACACGCCGACTTGCGGCGCAGCCAAACCGACGCCGCCGGACGCGTTTAACGTGTCTTTCATATCATTTAAAAGTTCGACGATTTTTTCGCCGAAATCCTCAACGGGAAAGCATTTTTTATTAAGAACGGGATCGCCGATTTGTAATATGTTTCTGATAGCCATTTTTCACCTCTTACGAAAGATTGTTCGGATTAATTTCTATATAAGCGGAAACCGCGCCGTTGTTATACTTATCCGTTTCCGTAAAAACCCGGTTGATAATATCGTCGCGACCGGGAAGTATCCTCATTAAAATTTGATACCTGAACTTGTTTTGCAATTTTTTCAACGGTGCCTTCATACAGCCGAAAAAACGAAAATACTCGCGCTCGGCATCGTAAACCGTTTTTATGTTATTATACAACAATTTAGTGACTTCAAGCGCCTTTTCGTCCGAAGCGGAAGAAACAAGCACTCTGACTATCTTACTAAACGGCGGAAAAGACGTTGCTTTGCGAACCGACAGTTCGTGCGAATACATTCCTTCGTAATCGTAATTTACGGCAAGTCTTAAAGTTTCGTTTTCGGGTGAATACGTTTGCAAAACCACCTTTCCCGCCTCTCCGGCACGACCCGACCGACCTGCCACTTGGGTCAACAACTGAAACGTCCGCTCTCCGCTCCTAAAGTCGGAAAAATGCAAACTCATATCCGCATCGAGTATCCCGACAAGAGTAACCGACGGGAAATCGTGTCCTTTTGCAATCATTTGAGTGCCGACAAGTATATCGGCTTTGCGAGCGGAAAATTCTTCCAAAATATTAAAGTGAGCCGACTTACTGCGCGTAGTATCTCTATCCATGCGAAGTATCTTAGCCGTCGGGAAAATTTTTTTAAGTTCGTCGACAACGCGCTCGGTCCCTACGCCGCCGTAACGTATGTACTTGCTTCCGCATTCGGTGCACGCGTCTATCATTTTAAATTTCGCTCCGCAATAATGACAGAGCAAACTCTCGTCTTCTTTGTGATACGTTAGCGAGACGTCGCACGACGGACATCTTTGAACGTGTCCGCATTCCGTGCAAATCACCGATTTAGAATAACCGCGTTGATTTAAAAAAATCATTGCTTGGTTGCCGTTATTTAAGCATTCCGCAATTTCTTGTCTTAACGCGGTCGAAAAAGGAGAAGCGTTTCCCCGTCGAACTTCCTTCCTCATATCGACTATTTCGATTTGAGGAAGCGCTTTGCCGTTTATTCGCTCCGGCAACGTTATGAAATTATAAGAGCCGGTTTGCGCCGCCAAATAACTTTCAATCGACGGCGTGGCGCTACCTAAAATTATTTTCGCACGACAAATTTCCGCTCTTTTTTTCGCCACGTCTATCGTGGAATACCTTGGCGAAGACTCGCTAACGTAACTTCCGTCGTGTTCTTCGTCGATTACTATCAAACCGAGATTTTCCAACGGCGCGAAAATCGCACTTCTTGCGCCTATCGCTATTTTTGCGTCGCCGCTTCTAAGCCGCCACCACTCGTCGTACCGCTCGCCTGCGGACAAACCGCTGTGCAATATTGCCGCCATAGAACCAAACCTTGCTCGTAATTGTTTAAGCATTTGCGGCGTCAGGGAAATTTCGGGCACCAACATTATCGCCGTTTTTCCGCTTGTTATCGTCCTATCGATGAGTTCCAAGTAAACTTCCGTCTTGCCACTCCCGGTAACGCCGAACATAAGCGATACCGTTTTTTCGGTAGAAACGAAACTTTGTACCGCGGCAAGTTGCGCGTCTGTTAACGTCACCGTTTTTTTTATGGAATTACAAACGGCGTAAGGTAAACGTTGAACTTGTTCTCTTACTACTTCTGCCAAACCTTTTTCGATGACGGATTTGACCGAAGACGAACCGAAACGCTCGTTTGCTTCGGCAAGACGTATTTTCCCGTTTGCTTTTAAGCACTCGACAAACGCAATCTGATTTTTGGCGGTTTTCTTTATCGACGCCGTGGCGTCACCGTCGAAGTCTTCAACCTTTTTTACGTACCGCTCAAACTTTTCACGCACCTTTCCCCTGCGCATTTCTGCCGGCAAAAACAAACGAATGGCAGACGCATAAGTCACGAAGCAAGTCTTTTTGATATATTCCGCGAGTAGTAGATTTTCGGCGGTAATCGCGGGCACGTCCTCTATCAAAGAAAAAACAGGGCGAATTTTTATCGACGGTAAATCGCTGTTTTCTTTTAATCTTATCACGTAACCGTCGATAAATCTTTTGCCGAACGGCACACGAACGCGACTGCCAGGAATAATCCTGCAGTCGTCGAAAGAGTATTCGAATATCTTATCGACGCCGTCTGCGTCGATATCAACGATTACGTCTGCGAACATACAATTTAATGAAATGTGTTCACCGGTTCGCGGTGAACACATTTCAAACGTTAGTCGTTAGTTGCAATCAACTTGCCGTCGTATATTTCTTGAGCAGCCACGGAAAGCGGCTTCTCGTTATTGGCAAGTTCGGTAAGCCCCTGATTTTGAGCCTGTTCCATAAGTTGTCTTGCACGTTTGCTTGCTACGGCGCAAAGAGCGTACTTCGAACCGATTTTTTCTGCCAATTCGTCGATAGGCGGTTTATGTATCATATTCATCTCTCCTTTACTGATTGTATCTATGTTTTTCTTTATTTATAATAGTTTCGATTGTTTCGATAGCCTTATTTAAATCGTCGTTTACGACGGAATAGTCGTACTCGTCGACCTTACCTTCTTCGTATTCTATCCTTTGCATTCTCAAATTGATTTTATCCAACGTCTCCGTACTGCGTTTTATCAATCTGTTGCGAATTTCGTCAATCGACGGCGGTAAAATCATTATCAACAGCGCCTGAGGAAAAACCTTTTTTACGTTAAGCCCCCCGTCGACGTCTATCTCTAAAATAACGCTGTGAGTTTTCAAACTTTCTTCGACGAACGAACGCGGCGTACCGTAGTAATTTTCAAAATGTTCGGAATACTCCAAAAAACCGTTAGATTTAATTTTGTCTTCAAACGACTTTTTATCGATGAAAAAATACTCTCGTCCGTCGACTTCGCCCTCTCTGGGGTTACGCGTCGTGCAAGAAACACTAAGTTCTATGTCGGAATTACGCTCGATAAGTTCTTTTGCTATCGTACCTTTCCCTACGCCGGAAGGACCGGATATAACTATTAAAAGATTTCTCATGGTTACTCGATATTCTGTACTTGTTCGCGTACTTTTTCTATTTCGTTTTTAAGAGAAAGCGCATATTCCGTAATGACAATATCGTTCGCCTTCGAACAAATAGTATTCGTTTCTCTGTTGAATTCCTGCATCAAAAAATCAAGTTTCTTCCCACACCTATCGGTCTTAACGATTTGATTAAATTGAGCGATATGCGAGCGCAAACGGGTAAGCTCTTCGTCAATATTTGCACGGTCAGTAAAAAAAGCGACCTCTGATAATAATTTACCCTCGTCGTACTCGACCCCGGACAACGCTTCCTCGATACGACTTTTTAATTTCGCCTTGTATTCGGAACACACGAGCGGCGCCCTTTCCGCAATGCTTTCGGTAATCTCGGCAATGGTCGACATACGCGCAAGCATATCCGAAACAAGTTTTTCGCCCTCCGTCGCACGCATAGCGTTGAACGCGTCGCAAGCTTTCGACACGGTATCTTTTAAAACGGAGTCAAACTCCCCGACGTCGCTAGAAACATTTTCGGATACGATATCCGGCAAGTGCATTAACTGTGTTACCGTGCAGTCGTTGGGAATGCCGATCTTATCCGAAATGATTTTCGCGGCGGAATAATAACTTGCCGCTTTTTCTAAATTGACGGTCAAATCGACCGATCTTTCTCTTGCGTCGGAAAAGTTAACGAACAAATCGACGCGTCCGCGCGAAATATAACCGTTAACTATTTTACGCAAAGCGTCTTCGTACATAATGAAAGCACGCGGCATTTTTGCGTTGAAATCAAAAACCCTATTGTTAACCGATTTAACTTCCACGACGATAGATATATTGTTCTCGTTGTATTCTGCCTTGCCGTATCCCGTCATGCTGAACATATCAAAACTCTCCTTAGTACAACAGTCAACAATTCGTTACTTCCGTTATTTAGTTATTTTATCACGGATTTACTATTTAATCAAGTCTTTTACAAGATTTTTAAATGTTTCTTCGTCTATAATCTTTATACCCAACGAAATCGCTTTGTTTAACTTGCTGCCGGGGTTTTCGCCTACAAGAACCGCAGTCGTCTTCGTCGAAACGGAAGACGTCACTTCCCCGCCGAGTTTTTCTATAATCGCGGAAGCCTCGTCGCGAGTGAAATCCATAAGGCTTCCCGTTAAAACGAATTTTTCATTTGAAAAAATTCCGCCGCGGTTATTGTCGGATATTAAAACTTTTACGCCGAGCGCAAAAACTTTTTCTAATTCTTTAAGATTTTCTTCGTCGGCAAAATATCGCGTTACGCAATCGGCGACGACTTCTCCTACGTCGGGTAGAGATAAAAGCGTATCGTAATCGGCGGAAGAAAACGCCTCGAACGTCCCGAAGAACCTTGCAAAATCGCCAGCCGTCTTTTTACCGACGTTATCTATACCGAGCGCGAAAATAAAATTCGAAAGTTCTACGTTCTTAGATTTTTCGATAGATTTTAACAAATTATCGCACTTCGCAGTCTGAAATCCGTCCAGTTTTAACAAATCTTCACGCGTAAGACAATATAAGTCGCTGAATTTTTTTACGTTTAATTCGTCGAACAACTGTCCTGCAGTCATTTCGGAAAAGCCTTCGATATTCATACCGTTTTTACAAGCAAAATTTGCAAGTGTCGCAACGACGCGAGGACGACAATTTTTATTGGGACAAAAAAGATTTGCACCTGCTTCGATTAAAGTCGAACCGCAATAAGGGCAAAATACAGGTTTACTTACGTCCTTACAATCGTCGTCGATTTCGGTAGTGCCCAAGATTTCCGGGATGACCTCGTTGCTTCTACGCACCAAAACCCTTGCGCCGATTTTCACGTTTTTTCTGACGATATCGCCGTAATTGTTAAGCGTGGCTTTTCTGACGGTTGCTCCTGCCAACGTTGTGGGTTTAAGTATCCCCAGCGGCGTCAACTTGCCCGTTCTGCCGACTTGCCAAACGACGTCATTTAATATAGTGGTAACTTCCTCCGCTTCGAATTTATACGCGATCGCCCAGCGAGGGAATTTGTCCGTGTTGCCAAGAACCGAACGAAGCGAAAAATCGTTAACCTTTACGACGGCTCCGTCCGTTAAAATATCAAGTGATTTTCTATTGATTTCTATCTCTTTTATGGCAGATATAACATCACGCATACCGTGACACACTTTGAAAAACGGGTGCACCTTAAAGCCGTTTTTACGCAAAAAATCTACGCTTTGCGTTTGAGAGTTTAAATAATTGTCCGACATATAATTTACATTGTAAAACATAATTTCTATATGTCTTTTTTCGGTAATTTTAGGGTCTAAATTACGTATCGCCCCCGCCGCGGCATTTCGTGCGTTCTTTAGCGGCTCGTCCGCGGTTTTATTATATTCTTTTAATACGGACAACCGCATAATCGCTTCGCCTTGCACTTCGATTTTGCCCTTATAGGCAATCGATAAGGGATAACTTTTAATCGTTAAAACCTGTGCCGTTACGTCTTCACCCTCTACGCCGTTTCCCCTAGTAGTCGCCCTAATAAATTTCCCGTCGTCGTACGTCAAACAAATAGTTAAACCGTCGAATTTATATTCGACCGTGTACTCGATTTCTTCCTCGAATTTATTAATTCGTTTATCGAAAGCAAAAAGTTCGTCTTCCGTAGTCGCTTTATCGAGGCTGTATAATCTTGCTATATGTTTATGCTTGTTAAAATTAGCTATCGGCTCTCCGCCCACGCGCCTCGTCGGAGAGTCGGATAAAACTATTCCGCTGTTTTTTTCCGCCTTAACCAACTCATCGTATAAAGCATCGTATTCCTTATCCGATACCGTCGGAGCGTCCAAAACATAATACTCGTGAGCGTATTTGTTTAAGATGTCGACCAACTCTCTCATTCTATCCATTGACAATCTCCATAGGTGCGTATTTCACCGACAACGCCTTAATACCGACGTCGTTAAATGCAACGTTTACAATTAAATTATCACCCTCGCCTTTAACGTTCACGACAACACCGTTGCCGAATTTTACGTGCTTAACCTTTGTACCGCATTTATATTCCCCGGAAACGTTTTTCTTCTGTTCCTTCGGCATAGTCTTATTCAAAAACGTTTTTGCATAATTCGAAGAATAACCGCCCGCGCCGCCGCTAAAACCTAAATCGTTACCGCCGTAATCGCTTAAATGCTCGTATCTTTTAAGAGGTTCCGAGTTTTGCTTTTTCGGTTGTTCGCGTCCGAGAGCTACGTTTGCGTCTTTCAAAAAACGCGATTGCATCATATATTCGCGTTGACCGTACATATACCTACTGCACGCCCTCGTAAGAAACAACCGCTCCCTCGCACGCGTTATCGCCACGTACATCAGTCGTCTTTCTTCTTCAAGCTCGTCGTCGTTATCTACCGCACGAGAAATCGGCATAATTTTTTCGTCTAATCCTGCAATAAACACCGCCTTGTACTCAAGCCCTTTAACAGCGTGAATGGTTGCGATGGTAACCGCGTTACTTTCGTTTATGTTGTCGGTATCCGTACTTAACGTTACCGAATTCAGATAATCGCCGAGACCTAAGGTCGGATTATCTTTAACAAACTGCTCTGCGGTATTCAACAACTCGCTTATATTATACAACCTTGCCTCGTTTTCTTCAGTCTTTTCGGAAAATTGTTTGCAAAACGAAGTATTTTTTACTATATAAGCCATCAGGTCGTCGACTTTTTCGTTAGCCGAACGCAACCTAAAATCAGACAACAATCCTTTAAAATTAGTCAGTTTCGTTTTCGCAGCAGAACCTATTGACGTTCCGCCGAGATAATCGATAGCGTCGTATAAAGAAAGCCCTTGCCCCGTTGCGAATTCTTTCAACTCCGACAAGGTTTTTTCGCCTATTCCTCTTTTCGGGAAAGCGACCGCTCTCAAAAACGCTTCGTCATCGTTTGTATTGCTGATAATTTTAAGATATGAAAGCAAGTCTTTAATTTCTTTTCGCTCAAAAAAGCGAAAACCGCCGTAAACTCGATACGGTATGCCGTACTTTGTAAACTCCTGTTCGTATGCGCGCGATATGGCGTTTACGCGCATTAAAACCGCAAAATCTTTATAATCGCAGTCGCCGCGATTAACTAAATTTTTAATCTGCATCGCAGCGTAAGTTGCCTCGTCGTTTTCGTCGTTGCCGACGTACACGTCAATCGGCGCCCCGTCGGAATTTTCCGTCCAAAGCTGCTTTTCTCTACGCGTTTTATTTCCGACTATTATTTTATTCGCAAGGTCGAGAATTTTTTTCGTAGAACGATAGTTGCGTTCAAGTTTATACACCTTTGCGCCGCGATAAATATCGTCAAACGATAAAATATTTTCGATTTTCGCACCGCGCCAACCGTATATACTTTGGTCGTCGTCCCCGACAACGAAAATGTTACCGTTCTTAATCGACAGCCGTTGAGCGATTGCAAACTGAACCTTGTTAGTATCTTGGAACTCGTCGATATGCAAATACAAAAAACGTTCGGAGTAATAATCGGCGACTTCGGGACATTTGCAAAACAATTCGTACGTCTTACACAATAAATCGTCAAAATCAAAAGCATTGGAACGTGCCAACGCATTGTCGTACTCTGCATATATGCGCGAGATTTCGTCCACCGTCCTCAAATCGGCGTAAACCTGCTTGAAATCCGCAGGAGAAAGACAGTCGTTTTTCGCTGCGGAAATATAGTTTTTAGAGATTTTAAGATATTTATCCGCGTCGAGCCCTAATTTTTCCAAAACGCGCTTTAGTACCTTGTCCTTATCTCCGTCGTCGTATATAGTGAAATTTTTATCAAAACCGATTTTATCGGCGTCGCGGCGTAAAATCCTTACGCACATACTGTGAATGGTAAGCACCCACATATCGGAAACGTCGCCGATCATCGCCGACAATCTTTCCTTCATTTCGGCTGCCGCTTTATTAGTAAAAGTTATTGCCAAAATCCTATACGGAGATACGTGTTTTTCCATAACAAGATAGGCTATCCTACTCGTTAAAACACGTGTTTTGCCGCTTCCTGCGCCCGCTATAACAAGCACTGCGCCTTCGGTATCGAGAACCGGTTTTATTTGTTCGTCGTTAAGTTTGGATATTATTTCTTTCGCATCGTTCATACATATTATTTTATCACATTTTTAATTTATAAGCAATTACAGCGAACGATTAAAAACAAAACATATAAAAAAATACCGCGCTTTTTAGCGCGGTAAAAAAATTTATTTTTCATTTTTGATTTCATCGATACAAACAACGCGGTTTTCTTTCATTGCTCTGTCCGCGGCATAAACGCATAAGTGACCGTTTATCGAGTCGTCTATCGAAGTACAACTTATTGAAGGCTGTTCGCCTCTCATAAACCTTACGAAATCACGAGTCAGCATATAATCGCCCCCGAAGTGTCCGCCTTTTTCGCTTTGATCGTTTGAATTGAAGTCAACGACCCTTTCTTTACCGACATCGATTTTATCTCTATGCTCGAAATCATAGGTCCGCACGTACAATTTACCGTCCCCGGGCCAACCTTCGATTTCGCCCTTTGTACCGAGGATATATAAATTCCTACCGGCGCGTTGCGCAGAACCGAGCAATTCATGAACGGCTGTTGAACCGTTTTTGAACTGAATTAATACGTTTTGATGGTCGACTATCGTCGCGCCGCACTTATAAGCACACAACCCGTTAGGGTTGTCCGTTTTAAGCGATTGAATTTTTTCTTCGACAGTCAGTTCGTTTGACTCCTTACCGGTACACTGCCACGGATATATTCCGAGAAAATCACTCTCTATATGCATTATCTTTGCAGAATATTGACATTTATCCACAAGCGGACAATCTACCAAACACCTTGTCCCGGCACCCTCCGGTGCTTTTTCCGGGACGATAAAATTTCTACCGCCGAAACTTGCGACCTTATCGGGTTGCGTAGCGTTGTTAAGCCAACAAATAAGGTCGATGTCGTGACAGCACTTTGCGAGCATCATCGAAGAACCGCATTTTTCTTCATCGTTCCATTTGCCGCGTATAAACGAAATACAGTTATGCGTTACGCCGACGCGTTCGCTGGTTTCTATATTGACGACCTCGCCGATTTCTCCGCTATTGATTATTTCTTTAGCGACCCTATAATAGTCCGAATATCTTAAAACGTGGCAAATCATCAACTTGTTACCGTATTTATTAGCAACGTCTTGCAGATACAACAATTCTTTCGCGTTGTTGGTAATCGGCTTTTCAAGCAACATATCATAACCTTGCTTTAAGAAAGGAACCGAAGTTGAAATATGCAACTTATCCATCGTGCCGTTTATGACGCAGTCGGCTATCTTACCGAGCGTCAACACCTCTTGCATATCCCTAAAGCACATTTCGTCGGGAACGTTAAACATGTCTTGCGTAAGTTTCCTGACGTGGTCGTCGGGGTCGACGATTGCAACTATTTTCAATTCGTCGGGATACTCTAAAGCATATTGAGCATATAGCCT
>CAZARP010000003.1:44784-55813 GCA_964487575.1 uncultured Christensenella sp. | reverse complement strand
AGACACTTTTTGACAAAAGCGTTGTCGCCGACGGCAAGGACTTCGTCCATAATCAATATTTGCGAGTCCAAATGCGCCGCGATTGCGAACGCAAGTTTTACGTACATACCCGACGAATACCGTTTTACGGGCGTATCGATAAACTTTTCGCATTCCGAAAACTCGATGATTTTATCTATTTTTTTATCTATTTCGGCACGGTTCATTCCCAAAATGGTACCGTTAAGATAAATGTTTTCTCTACCTGTCAATTCTCTGTTAAACCCCGTGCCGACTTCCAAAATACTGGAAATCCTTCCGTTGATTTTAATTACCCCTTCGGTAGGCGCGGTAATCCTCGACAACAATTTAAGCAAAGTCGACTTGCCTGCGCCGTTTTTGCCTATTATGCCGAGCCTTTCGCCCTTGTAAACGGTAAGGTCGACGCCGTCCAAAGCGGTTATTATTTCGCCTTTTTTTCTGCCGCTCGCGTTTATTTTTGCGTTGGGGTCGTCTTTTTTACGCAACTTCGCCCACCAGCTTTGAATATCGGCTTGAAGCGTTCCGCCGCCTATCACGCCGAGCTTATACCGTTTTTTCAACGCGGTTATTTCTATCGCTACTTCTCTTTCCATACAATCACCTATATAACGTCGATAAACGTCCGCTCCGCGCGATTAAACAGCACCACACCGAGCAAGAAAACGACCGCCGTGACAACCAAGCTTATCCCCCAATAAAGCCACGGGATACTGCCGGAGCCTAAATAGCCGTATCTGATTATTTCTATTATCGGCGAAACCGGATTAAGCATAACCGCGGTATAAAATCCGCCGGACAACGACTTTGCGGAATATATAACGGGGGTAAAATACATCAACGCCGACACGCCGAAGCCGACAAGCACCTGTAAATCTCTATACTTTATCGTAAGCGATGAAACGATTATGCCGAGTCCCATACCCAAAAGCGCGAGTTGAGCTACCAGCAACGGCAAAAGCGCCGCCGCCCACGTCAGACGGATAGCCGTTCCGCTAAGCGCATAAATAACCAAAAACACGGCGAACAGCGCGAACTCTATCGCAAAATTTATCATACATATTATGACGGTAGAAAAAGGTATCGTCAGCCGCGGAAAATAAACCTTGCCGAACAAATGCGCGTTACGCAAAAAAGTTCCGGAAGTATTATTTACGCAAGCGGAAAAAAACAGCCACGGCACGTTACCTGCCATATAGAACAAAAATGCAGGGATTTCCGTATCGGTAACGGAGCGCGCCAAAGTGCCGAATATAAGCGTAAAGACCGTAGTGGTAAAAAGAGGTTGCAAAAGATACCACAACGGACCTAAAATCGTTTGCTTGTATTTCGTCTTAAAATCTCTTTTTACGAAAAGCCATATAAGTTCTTTGTATCGCATAACCTCTTTAAGGTTAAGCCCGAACTTTTTTTTAGCGGTGATGACCGTATCGAACTGTTTTTCCATTTATCTTCTTACAATTACCTTTGGTATCTTTTTAATTATTGTACCACATAACGAACGTTTTTTCAATCCTTTAAGTAAAATTGGTATGATATATTAAAAATCCTCCCTTTAATTAAACGTTAAAAGGAAGATTTCGTTATTTATTCCCATTCTATCGTGGCGGGCGGTTTTGCCGTTACGTCGTAAACCACCCTATTGACGTTTTGCACTTCGTTAACAATGCGTGAAGACACGCGCGCCAAAACGTCGTGCGGAATATCCGCCCAATCGGCTGTCATCCCGTCGACGCCGGTCACCGCCCTCAGCGCAATCGTATAATCGTACGTACGTTCGTCGCCCATAACGCCGACCGAACGCATGCCCGTGAGCACGGCGAAATACTGCCAGATTTTTTTATCAATTCCGGCGGCGGCGATTTCTTCTCTGAATATCGCGTCCGCCTCCCTTGCGATCTCAATCTTTTTCCGCGTAACGTTACCGATTATCCTTACCGCAAGCCCGGGTCCCGGGAAAGGTTGGCGCATAACTATCTTCTCGGGCAAGCCTAATTCCAACCCCAGCGCGCGCACCTCGTCCTTAAAAAGCAATCTTAACGGTTCTATCAGACCTTTAAAATTTATTACCGACGGCAAACCGCCGACGTTGTGATGACTTTTTATCACCGCGCTTTTACCCAAACCGCTTTCTATCACGTCGGGATATATCGTCCCCTGCAGCAAATAATCTACGTCGCCGAGTTTAGCGGCTTCCTCCGCGAACACGTCGATAAACGTTTTACCGATAATTTTCCGTTTTTGTTCCGGCTCTTTAACGCCTTGCAATCTTTTAAGGAACAATTTAGACGCGTCGACCTTTATAAGGTTCATTCCCATTTTGTCTTTGAAGACGTCCATAACCTCGTCGGCTTCGTTCTTTCTTAAAAGTCCGTGGTCGACGAATATGCAGGTTAAGTTATCGCCTATCGCTTTGTACACAAGCGTTGCGGCAACCGCGCTGTCGACGCCGCCGCTCATCGCGCACAGCACCTTGCCGTTGCCTGCTTTTTCTTTTATGCGCGCTATTTCCTCTTGCGCGTAATTCCCCATATGCCAGTCCGACGAAGCGGCGCATACTTTATAAAGGAAGTTTTCGAATATTTTGTTTCCCTGCTCGGTATGCGAAACCTCGGGGTGAAATTGCACGGCGTAGATTTTGCGTTCTTCGCTTTCGAACGCCGCGACGGGACAAGTGTCCGTACTTGCGATAATCGAAAATCCGTCGGGCAAACTTTTAACCTGATCGGTATGACTCATCCAACAAAAGTTGTCTTTTTTCAATCCGTCGAATATCTTGCTTTCGCTGTAACGAACGGACTTTCTGCCGTATTCGGGCGCGTCGGTGCTTTTCACCTCTCCGCCGAAACTTTTCGCGATTAACTGCATACCGTAACAAATACCGAATATAGGCACGCCTAATTCGAACACGCCTTTATCGACCGTCGGCGCGCCTTTTTCGTACACGCTGGACGGACCGCCGGTAAAAATTATACCTATCGGGTTTTTCTTTTTTATGTCGTCGATTTTCGTGTCCGAAGATATAAGTTCGGCATATACGCCCAGCGACCTTACTCGCCTTACTATCAGTTGATTGTATTGTCCGCCGAAATCGACGACCAAAACCGTTTGTTTGTCCATAATCTGCCTCTTTATTCGCCGTACAATTTAGCGCCCGTACGTTTATGCTCGCTGACGCGGTGCATTCTCTCGATCTTTTGCGCGGCGGACGCTTCCGTAGTTCCCGTTTTAAGATACTCGTCAAGTTGAGAATACTTAAAGCCCATATCGTCCTCGTCGGTTTGACCGTCGAAAAGTGCCGCGGACGGCGCCTTGTCTATAATTACCTGCGGACAACCCAAATATTCCAAAAATTCGTAAACCTCGTCGACGGTAAGGTCTGCTATCGGGTTAAAATCGCAAGCGCCGTCGCCCCATTTGGTAAAATACCCCACGAAGCGTTCGCTCTTGTTGCCCGTTCCCGCAACAAGTTTATGCTCGGCGGCGGCGTAAGCGTAAAGCGCGGTCATTCTTATACGCGGCGCGACGTTGACAATCGCGATGTCGCTAAGTTCGGCGACCTTGCCGACTTCGTTAATAACACCGTTGCGAATATCGGTTATATCTATGACTTTCGTTTCTATACCGAATTTATCGGCGACCGCCATCGCGTCGTCGTAATCTTGCTTATAATTCCTCGCGGCAGCACACGGCATAATAATGCCGACCGTATCGTCGCAAGCCTTTTTTGCGAGAATGCCGACAAGCGCGGAGTCCTTTCCGCCGCTGTTGCCGTAAACGACGCCCGTCGCACCGGAACTTTTCAACAAATCTCGTATAAACTCTACTCTTTTTTCAAGTTCTTGTTCGTAATTTCTCATATTATCACCTCTGTTTTTTTATAGAATTATCCACCAATCCGAAGAACAACGGATGCGGTTTGTTGGGACGACTTTTGAATTCCGGATGGAACTGCACGCCGACGAAAAACTTGCACGACGGATTTTCTATCGTTTCCACTATGTGCCCGTCGGGAGAAGTGCCGCCTATCACCAACCCGTGCGAAGTAAGAGCTTCACGGTATTCGTTATTGAACTCGTATCTGTGTCTGTGTCTTTCGAAAACTTCCGTTTGTCCGTAACACTCGAACAGTTTGCTCCCTTCTTTCACTATGCACGGATAGGCGCCGAGGCGCAACGTGCCGCCCTTGTTTACGCTATCGCTTTGATCGGGAAGAAAATCTATCACCTTATGTTTACATTCGTGGTCGAATTCGCCGGAATTCGCGTCGCTCATACCGCAAACGTTTCTTGCGAATTCTATAACGGCTACCTGCATACCCAAGCATATCCCGAGGTAAGGTACGTCGTTTTCTCTCGCGTATTTCGCAACGATTATTTTGCCCTCTATGCCTCTGTTGCCGAAGCCGCCCGGTACCAAAACCCCGTCGACGTCGCTCAAAACTTCGCCGACGTTTTGTTCGGTCACCGTTTCGCTGTCCACCCATTTTACGTTTACCTTGGCACCACACCAGTACCCGGCATGACGAAGCGCTTCTACGACCGACAAATACGCGTCGTGTAACGCTATGTACTTGCCGACTAACGCGATAGTAACGTTTTTGTCTGGGTTTTTAATTTTTTCGACCATATCGCGCCATTCTTTAAGGTCGGGTTCGGGCGCGGTTACGTTAAGTTCTCTGCAAACGACGTCGGAAAACTTGCTTTCTTCCAACATCAACGGCGCTTCGTACAATATCGGCAGAGTCATATTTTCTATAATGCAGTCTTCTTTGACGTTACAGAACATCGCGATTTTTTTGAAGATGTTTTCTTCGATGTGTCTGTCGCAACGCAGTATGATAATGTCGGGTTTTATTCCCATACCTTGCAATTCCTTTACGGAATGCTGAGTGGGTTTGCTTTTGTGTTCGTCGCTGCCCGACAAAAAAGGAACGAGGGTAACGTGAATAAAAAGACTGTTTTCTTCGCCGACCTCCAAAGAAATCTGCCTTACCGCCTCTATAAACGGCTGAGACTCTATATCGCCTATCGTGCCGCCTATTTCGGTGATTATAACGTCGGCGTCGGTTTCCCTACCGACGCGATAAACGAAATCTTTAATCTCGTTCGTTACGTGCGGGATAATTTGTACCGTGGAACCGAGATATTCGCCGCGGCGTTCTTTGTTGAGAACGTTCCAGAAAACCTTTCCGGTCGTCAA
This sequence comes from uncultured Christensenella sp., assembly GCA_964487575.1. Taxonomy (GTDB): domain Bacteria; phylum Bacillota; class Clostridia; order Christensenellales; family Borkfalkiaceae; genus UBA1259. The sequence continues at coordinate 50,593 of CAZARP010000003.1, read as the reverse complement.
GTTTGAATACTTATTCAGATTTTCGTCAATAAACCGCTCGTAATGTCCCAAATCGAGGTCGGTTTCCGCCCCGTCTTCGGTAACGAATACTTCGCCGTGCTGATACGGGCTCATAGTGCCGGGGTCGACGTTGATATACGGGTCTAATTTCTGCGCCGCGACCTTAAGTCCGCGCGCTTTCAACAATCTGCCGAGCGACGCCGCGGTAATGCCTTTGCCTAGCCCGGACACCACGCCGCCGGTAACAAAAATATACTTCTTCATAACCATCCTCGCAAACATAGTATATATCGAAATTATATCACTCTCTTTTTTAAAAATAAACGATTTGAAAAGAGAAATTTTAAAAGAAGCGAAAAAATTTTTTACACGGAGAGTTTTAGGTTTTACGGCGTCGTTAAATCCGTTGACAAAGAAAAGTCCAACCATTATAATTAAAATAATTCTCGAACGATACGCGTTAAGGTATAGTTCGATTTACACGGGAGAAACAATTCAATGAAAACGGTAGACGGGTTTTTCGGTAAAAAAGTTTTTAACGACGCTACGATGCGCGCCAGACTTCCCAAAGAAGTCTATAAAGAGGTGCGTCGCGCCATCGACAACGACAAACGTTTGGATTTGGAAACCGCCAACATCGTCGCAAACGCGATGAAAGATTGGGCGGTGGAAAACGGCGTAACTCACTTCACCCACTGGTTCCAACCCATGACCGGCGTCACAGCCGAAAAGCACGACGGTTTTATCTCCCCCGACAAAGACGGCACCGTCATTATGGAATTTTCCGGCAAAGAACTCGTACGAGGCGAACCCGACGCGTCGAGTTTTCCGTCCGGCGGTTTGCGTGCCACCTTCGAAGCGCGCGGCTATACCGCTTGGGACCCCACCTCCTACGCTTTCATTAAGGACGACGTATTGTGTATTCCTACGGCGTTTTGTTCTTACGGCGGAGAAGCGCTGGATAAAAAAACGCCGCTTTTGCGCTCTATGGAAGCGCTAAACAAACAAGCTTTGCGCATCTTAAGGGCTTTCGGCAACGACAACGTAAACGCTGTAAGGACAACCGTCGGTCCCGAACAAGAATACTTTCTTATACCGAAAGAACTGTTCGACAGAAGAAAAGATTTGATATACACGGGCAGAACGCTTTTCGGCGCCAGACCGCCTAAAGGGCAGGAAATGTCCGACCATTATTTCGGCGCTATAAAGCCGAAGGTCCAAGAGTTTATGAAAGAACTCGACGACAGGCTTTGGGAACTCGGCGTACTCGCAAAAACCGAGCATAACGAAGCCGCGCCCTCTCAGCACGAACTCGCCCCCGTCTTCACGACCGCCAACGTCGCCGCAGACCATAACCAATTAACTATGGAAATCATGCAGAAAGTCGCGAAGAAACACGGAATGGTGTGCTTACTGCACGAAAAGCCCTTTTACGGCGTAAACGGTAGCGGCAAGCATAACAACTGGTCGCTCACCACCGATACGGGCGTAAATCTTTTGGAACCGGGCGAAACCCCGTCCGAAAACGCCCAGTTCTTATTGTTTTTAACGGCGGTCATAAAAGCCGTCGACGAATATCAAGACTTATTGCGCATTTCCGTCGCGTCCGCGGGCAACGACCACAGACTCGGCGCAAACGAAGCGCCGCCGGCAGTCGTATCCGTCTTTTTGGGCGAAGAGCTGACCGACATCTTGGAAGCGATAGAAAGAGACGCCAAGTTCGATAAAAAAGAAAAAATCCAAATGAAAATCGGCGTGCACGTCATACCGAAGTTCCCCAAGGACACCACCGACAGAAACCGCACTTCACCGTTCGCCTTTACGGGCAACAAGTTCGAATTCAGAATGGTCGGCTCGTCGGCGTCGGTATCGGAAGCCAATATAATGCTTAATACCGCGGTTGCGGAAGAACTTAAACAATTTGCCGACGCGTTGGAAAACGCGGAAAACTTCAACGACGTTTTGCACGACCTTATAAAGGACACGATTAAACGCCATAAACGCATTATCTTTAACGGAAACGGCTACGACGAAGAGTGGGTAAAAGAAGCGACCGAAAAACGCGGCTTGCTTAATTTGCAATCCACGCCCGACTGTCTGCCCTATCTTCTTAAAGAGAAGAACGTCGCGTTATTTTCCGAGCATAAAGTTTTCTCGCTTGCGGAAATTAAAGCCCGTTACGAAATAATGCTTGAAAACTATTCCAAAACGGTAAAAATCGAGGCGCTTGCCGCCATCGATATGGTAAACAAAGATATACTGCCGGCAATCAACGGATATTTAAGCGACCTTTTGGACACCGCGGAAAAAAGAAGCAAACTTTATCCCGAATTTATCGACGAATACCCTTCGGCAACGATAAAAAAACTGTCGTCGCTCGCAAATTCCATATATAATAAAGTTTGCGATTTGAACGAACTGTTGAAATCGCCCGACCAAAGCGATACGCTTAAAACGGCGGAATACTTCAGATACTCGGTACTCGAAACGATGCAGTCCCTCCGCACTGACGTCGACGCTGCCGAAAGCATAACGTCCGCAAAATACTGGCCGTATCCCTCTTACGGCGAACTGCTGTTCGGTATAAGATAACTTAAAATCAATCGAAAGTACGGCAAATAAAAAGTGCCGTACTTTTTCGTTTATCGCGAAAAATACGGCACTTAAATTTATAGTATCTATCCGTGCATTCTAAAGTCTATCGCATACGGTATCGGGTATTCTTTTTTAGCTTTTTCGAACGCGGTCGCGCTGTCAATTCCGTCGCGTTCGGCAATAATCGCAGTATAAATATCCGTCCATAATTTCGATATGGAAAGTTCTCCCTCTTTTACGTCGCACAACACGAAGTCCGGCGTAATTATTTTTGATGCCTCTTTCGCCCTGCCTACGTTAAGCAATGCGTTTGCGTAATAAACCCGAATTCTTCCTCTGTTTTTAATCTCCTCCGGCAAAGTCGCGTAAATATCTATAAACCGCTGACCTTCTCCGTAATTAACCAATACCTGCGCGTATTCTTTAATGAAAGCATAAGTCGTCTTACCGATTTCGGTATCGTATGCCTCGGCTAAACAATCGAGAGCCGCAGCCTTATCGCCTTTCTCGTTTAAGTATATCATAGCTAAATTTCTGTATGCCCATAAAGACGGTTCTAAACTAATCGACTGCTTAAAAGCCGTCACGGCTTTTTCTATATTTCCGCACGCGTACTCGTTAACGCCTACTTGCAGATATGTATACCAGTGATTGCCTTTTGGATTGTCGAGCGATTTTACCAAAAGCTCGTTGAAGTTTTGCCCCGCGACGTAACTCTTCGGCGCAACCGACGGACTTCTGTACGGTATATACCCCTTTTCCAAAAGGTCGTCGAAGTCTTTGGCTTCTTCGTCGCATTCCGCGTTAAAATCCAATTCGGTACTTATCGGCGACGCGCCGAAACGGCTCCTTAATTTGTTTTCTATATACCCCCACGAACTGCCGACGAAAACGCGTTTAACATTACCGTCGATAACCATTTTATCCAACTCGTCGAAACCGACCGCGGTTCCTTTTGCCACTTTGTCGCAAAGCGCTTTTTTAATCGTTTGCGTCGCTACGCTCCAATCGCCGTAAAACGCCGGGTTGTCCCCGTTGACGTAAGTATAGCCTTCCGTCCATTCCCAAACGCTATGCGCGGGCATGGGGATATGTTCTAACTGAGTATTAAGCAATCCGGCTTGAATTTCTATATATGCCTGACCTTCCTCCGACAAAAACTCGTTCCAATGCCTTCCGCCGACGTTGCTTCCCCATAAAAACAACTTTCTGCCTTTAAGAAGCCTGTCCGAATAATGCAAAAGTCCGTTGCCGTTTTTATCGACGGCGGCTATCCATTTGTCCTCGTTCTCCGGGATTTTATAAAAATAATCGGAAGACGGACCGAGGTTCATCGAATACGACACGTCGACGCCGTTGCTTATCGGAATTTCTTCCTTATCCACCACGTAATGATTTTCCTGATACAAACAGTGTATCGCGTCCGTTGCCGGCACTATGGTACGCGTGTTTTCGGTTTCAGGGAACGCGATATTAGACCACCAATAAGTATAAACGGGTTCGTCCTTGGTATTTTCTATGCGCGGTCTTATATATAACACTTCCGACCCCTCGGGCAGGTATGCCGTTATGCCGTACGCGACGCCTCTAATTCTTTCATATTCGTAAAACCTTACCGCGTCGTCGCCGATAAACTCGGCAAACATCGGCGAACAAGTGAAAGGATTATGTCCCTTTATACCGACGTTAAACTCCACGCCGCCCGAAAACCAAGCGTTGCGCAGAGCAAAGTTGCACGGCTGAATAACCGTGTTTGTATAAAGCAAATCTTTTTTTGCTTTTTTATCGTACAAAGACCATAAGCGCGCGCCGTATTCGGGCAAAAACACTGCTTTTAAATACTCGTTTTCAAGAACCACCGCCTTATGCGGCTTCGGTTTACGCACCCTGTCGTAACCGTCTTGGTTCATATACGGCAAAAGCGTCGGTATCATACCCTTACCCAAATACTGCTTTTCTTCTTCGTTAAGCGACGGTTTGACCTCGAACCCGGCGTGTATGTAACCTACGTTTTTGATATCGGGCATCGGATTTACTTCGCCCAAATCCGCAGTCATTATAACGATTTCTTCTATTTTATTCATATTTCGCTCCTTTATTACACTCGGTTTTGTAAATTCCAAGACAGCGGCAACGGGAACCACGCCGAAGCGAGTGCGTTGTCTGCGCCGGCATAGACGGGCGGACACGGTCCGAAGATATATCTCGACGCTTGAGCCTTATCTAAAACGACGTCGGGCGCCTTGTCGGTTTTTACGCAACCTGCCTCGCCGTCGTTGACGAAGATTTCTATTCTGCCGTAATCCTTAATCTCCATCACCAAACTGCCCTTGACCAATTCGCAGTAGGTTTGCTTTAATTTGATGTAAGTGTCGATTACTTTGTCGAAGTTTATTATCTTAAAATGGCAGGGCGCCGACGAATAAATCCCCTGACATAACGAAGAAGCGCGTTTTATAACCTCGACCTCGTTTGCCATAACGTCAAAGCTGAGATATTCCCCTTCTAACCCTCTGTGCCAAGCCGCGAGCATCTCCATAACGTAGTCCGCGTTTAATGCGCCGATTTCCGACACCGACGTTTTCGAAGAATTAACGCAAAGATACCCTATCGGCTCGCCGTCGACCGTCGCCAGATAAGGGACGTTCTGCCAAGCGACCATAGACTTGTACAAGTCATCGCCCTTTCTTTCCACGTAAGCGGCGTTCGTTTCGTAAACTTTTCTAACGAACTCGAGCGTTTTTTCGTCGTCGGGACCGATTTCCGAAAACTCGACCGGTTTAACGTACTTGTCCATACCGTGCTTTAAGTTGTGCCTGGTTATGTCGAATTTATAGTTTATGCCGCAAGTTTCGTAACCGAACCGTGCGTATCTCTGTCTTACGCCGCCGAGCCGCGAAGCGTCCGCGCCCATCTCGCTTAATTTCTTCATCGCGGCGTCCATAAGCGCGTTCATATATCCTCTGCCGACGTAATCCCAATGCGTTGCGACGTTACCGACCGTAGAAAAAAGCAATTTGCGCCCCTCGACGATAGTCGGAAGCGGATAAATGCCCACCGCCGCGACCAGTTTGCCGTCTTCTCTTATCCCCAAGTGTCGCGACATATGCTCGTCGTCGCGCACGCACATTTTAGGTAAATCTTTTTCAAAACTCGTTTCCGGCTTGTTATTCTTTCTTGCAAAAACCGAGTCGAGAAGATTTATCAGTTCGTC
>CAZARP010000003.1:12177-44684 GCA_964487575.1 uncultured Christensenella sp. | reverse complement strand
ACCGAGCAACCCTATACGGCTGGCAAGGTGCATCCTGCCGAGCAGAGAATTTACGACGTTGGTAACGATTTGTTCTTCCGAAACGTTCTCTTTCACCCAGTCTTTCGACGGAACGAATTCCACGTTGGGCGGAACCTTGCAGTCGACCGGATAATTCCACACGGCGGCTTGTTCGGGCAAAACGCAAGCAAGCACGTTCGCCGCAATCGCCCTGTATTTAAGATAATCCGTCTGGTCGGAAGTCGAAACCAAAGAAAACCGCCTAAGCGTTTTGTAATCCATTCTAAGTCCGCCCGAAGAACACGTTTCGAAAATAACGTTCGGGAAGCGCCGCCTTATACCGTCCACCCAAGCGGCGTAAGCGTCGCGACACTTTTTAAGCCCGTCGCCGAAGCTTGCCGCGTCGACTTCCGTCCCGACGCCCATATCTTGATTGTAATCTAATTTTACGTAATCGGCGCCGTAGTCTTCGACCATTCTGCGAATTGTTTCGCTTAAATAATCGACGACTTTTTGTTTGCGGAAGTCGAGGAAGTACCTCCCGTTTACGCAAACTTTTTTGCCGTACCTTTTTACGAAGCACTCGTCGCCGTAATAGTCGAGCATTTTATAACAGCGTTCGCCGACGACTTCGGGTTCTATCCATAACCCCGCGCGCATACCGAGCGAGCGGATATAATCGGTAATCCGTCTTACGCCGTGCGGAAAACGCGTTTTACTCTCCTTCCACTCTCCGACGTACGGATAAATCTCGTTTCCGGGCACCTCGTCGTGCCAGCCGCAGTCGATGACGTAATAATCCGCGCCGACGTCCGCGACAATCGGAGCGTTGTACGCCGTGTTTTCTTCCGTCGGGCTGTCCCAAGAATAGTGCATATATTCGTTAAAAATAACCGGCATATCCCTATCCGCCTCACACTTGCCGCAAATAATTCTACGATACGCGCTCATCTGCGCGATAGCGTCGCCGACGGTCTTTTCGCGGCAAAGCGCGACGATTTCCGTCGTGTAACTCTCTCCGTGCGCCAAATTAACGCTCCAACCGGTGTAACATTCCGACTGACCGCCGACAAGCAGATAATACCCGTCGCCGCCGTCGCTTATCTCGTACCGCCAAGACGCGTCGCTTTCTATCTGAAAGAACAGCGCGCCGTCGGGCGATTTTATAATCCCTTGAGGAAGTTCTTCTTTTGTAGACCAACTGCCGACGTTGGTAAAACCAAGCGCGCGCTGTCCGTCCGGCTCGCACGTCGCAATCCCCGACTGCGCAAAAGACGCTTCGTGTACGCGACATTCGGTATGATGCCCTTGTTCGAACCTGAAAAAAGAAAGGTTTTCTGCGGTTTTTTCCGACACGTCCGCAACGTACGGCAAACAAAACGCCGCAGCCTCCGTCAAAGTCAGCGCGCCGCCCGAAACGTTTTCGGCAACCGAATAAACGCTTAAAACGCTCGTCCCGACGTGAGCGCTTATTACCGTTTTAACCTCTAAAAGCTCGCTTTTTTGAATTACGGTAAGCACGTCGCCGCGTATCGAGTGCGAAACGTATTTAAGCCGCGCCCCCTCGGACGAGCAAATCTGTTTGTTGCCGTACCGACTGGGTCGGTTTTCGCCTGCCACCTGAAACTCCGCGAAGTTGCCTTTCAAAACCGCGTCGTCGGGCGCGTAAACGCCCAAACCGCGAAGCGAGATTTTGTCGCCGACAATATTAAATTTTAATCGGTTAAAAATAAACGATTGCATAAGATAAATCCCTTGTTTGCCGACGCATAAAATCGACTTTTTATAAATTCGTAAACCGAATTTTTGCAATATTCGGTAATTTTGCTTGATATTGCACCGTTTATAGTGTTATAATCTAAATATAAATATAACAATCGTAAACAAAAACGGTGTAATGATGAAATTCTGCATGTATGAAAAACTGTCGAGCGAAAAAGCGTTCTCGGCATATAACTTCCACTCTCACATACATTACGAACTGTATTTTCTGCTCGACGGTACGCGTACCGTCACGATAGAGAACGAAGTTTACCATATCGACGGCAATTCTTTATTGTGTATTCCGCCCTACTGTCTGCACAGAATGGAAGGCGGTCCTTACAACCGAGTAAAAATCGACTTTACCGCCACGTATTTGGACGATTTTCAACGTTCGGTAATCGACATGTGCGTCAAACAGGTAATTCACGTTACCGACGAAGAACGGCGCGAACTTCTGCAAATTTTAGGTTTATTGGAAGAAGCCCAGCAATTCAAACAGCGCCGCACCATACAAGCGCGTGAATACGAAACGCAAGTCTGCTTTTCGTTTTTCGTACTGCGGTTAAAATCGTTAAGCGGCTTCCCGACCGAAAAATTCCGTCCGGGCAACGCCTACTCCGCGCGGACCAAAAAGATGATAGAGTACATAACCAAAAACTACTCTAAAAAAATCACGCTGGACGACTTGTCCGCCCTATTGAACCTGTCAAAAACCCTTATATGTCGGGAATTCAAACACGACACGGGTTCGTCGATAAACGAATATCTGCAAAGCGTCAGAATTGCGCAAGCGAAAAACCTGCTTACCACCTCCGCAAAAACCATTGCGGAAGTCGCCGAAGCTTGCGGTTTTGCCTCGCAAAACTATTTTTGCATCGTCTTTACCGAAGAAGTGCAAATGTCGCCGGCGCAGTATCGTCGATACAAATTCCCCGACGATCCGCCGCCCAAAAGAAAACCGAGGAAGTCGTCCAATTAGTCGTTCTTGACTTTAACGAAGTACGGCAACACCTCTATCGGCGCGTCGACGGTTACTTCCGCACCGCCGCGTATCGGGGTCGTGCCGAGGTATAGCCACTCGCCTTGCGGCAAAACCACCTTCCTCTTGTACTCTCCCTTTTTAAGCACGGGCGCCGCGAGCACGTCGTCGCCGAGCATAAACTGGTCGTAAATTCTTTCGTATCCGCATTGCGGATATTGATATTCCAAACACCGTATAATCGGCTCGCCGGTTATGGCGGTGTTTTTTACTAAAGAAGTAATGTAATCGGCAAATTTCGCGTGCAGTTTAGCTGCAGACAGCGCGATTTTTTGCATATCCTCGCTTAAAACTCGCCACGGCGCCCAAGAAAACTGCATCATCGGAAAGAGCGCCGAACATTGCGCCATTCTGACGAAAAGCTCCTCGTCGACAACGAACCCCTCTTTATAGTTAAACGTCCATTCGCCGCCGCCTATCATATCGGGACAGATAAACGGATACCCCATAAGCCCCTGCGTAATCGCGGTCGGTACCAGCGTGTTAAGCCCGTCGTCGTCCCAACTGTGGCTGCGGTCGCGAATACGCTGTATAACCGCCTTGCCGCCGCAGTTGAAACTGTCTTTATATTCGTGATATTCGTAATCCTCGCCGAACTCGTTCCACGCCGCGTTCAATTCTTCCGCCGTGTACTCGGTCTGTTTGCCGCTTAAAACCCAGCTCGGTGCAAACGCGCTGACATTGCCGCCGTCGAACTTAAACCCGTCGACGCCGTAATCTTTCATCAAAACGTCCAACTTTTGCGACAGATAGTTTCTGTCCGCCTCGCACTTCATATTAAGCACGGCGCTGCAACCGTTCCACCAGCGCATCAAAGCTACGTTACCGTCGTCCGTGCGCAAGAACAAACCCTTATCGCGAGCGGTAATGAAGTCGTAACCGTCGGCGGTGACGTACGGCACTACCCACAGCATAACGACAAACCCCAGCGAGTGGAGTTCGTCTATCATCGTTTTCGGGTCGGGATATTTTATCTTGTCGAATTCCCACAACCCGTAATGATTGTGCCAGCCCTCGTCCAAAATCAAAATGCCGGGCGCATAGCCGTTGTCGACAATCTTGTGCGCGTAATCCAAAACGCCCTTTTGATCTAACCGATAATCGTATTCCATCCACGTGTTGTACTGCGCCGTGGTGAAAAACTTTAATTGCGGAACCTTTCCGCTAAAGGGGAAGTACCTTTTGCAAGCCATCCGGTACGCGTCTTTTAAAGAGGTCCCCTCGTCGCTCACCTCTATCGCGGTCGGACTGTCGATCTCTATAACCCCGTTTGAAACGCTTACGGTAAAAGCCGAACTCGTTTTAATATACCTGCCGAACGACGACAGCAAAAGCGAAGCCGTCTGATTGTTGGCGTCGATTAAAACGTCGAACTTATATTCAGACTTCGCGTCGAGAAAAAAGTTCTTGTCGGTTCGACAGCAGTTTCCGCCGTACCAACACTCTCCGTCGAAAATTTTAACCGATTTTTTCATAGCAAACCTCGCTTTTTTCCGATAATATTCAGAACACCCGCGTACCGAGCCGCCGACGGGGAAGAAGGAGGTACCCCTAAAGCGACTCGGAAACGCGAGTGGTTCCGACAAAATAAAATACTTTTCCCCTCTTCGGATATTGTACCATATCTTAAAGTAAAAGTAAAGCGTGACGATAAAAAATTTTCATCGTCGATAAAAGGGGTCTTCAACTTGCGTATGGGATCGGGTTTCGGTCGGTCGGGTTTCCCCGACCGACCCGTAAGGTACCCGATTAAACCTCGGTTTTACTTTTTACGCAAAATAAATGCAGTCTAAGTAGATAAGCGTACCGGGTTGCGTGTTGCACAGATACATAAACGGTCTGTTGAACGTTACGGCGCTGTCCCAACCGCAACGGTTGCCTAACGAAATGCTGTTATAGAGGTTATCGCTGCTTAACGCGACTTCTACGTCCACCCATTCGCCCGTCTTAACGTCTATTTCGCTTGCCAAGAAACCTACGCGTACCGTTTCGGTTTCCGCTACGTACGGAGCGACGTACACTCTGAACACCAACTTGGTGTATTTAGCGTTGCCGTCGGCGTCGGTCGCCGTAGCCATTGCGTTGATTTCTTCAACCGACTTGCCGGCTTTGTAATGGATGTTTTGATAACCTATCGCAGTGTTAAGGTCGGCGTCGGAAGCGTGCTGACCGCTGAGTTTAACTACGCCGTTTGCGCCTTCGAACTCGGTCAAGTATTCGTTAACCATTTCTGTTCCGCTTGCGGCGAGGAAGTTAGTCTCGTAACTGTTGTTGATACCGGTTAACAAACCTTCGTTTAAGGAAACTACCTTAACCGTCTTCGTTACGTTACCGTTGTATTTAGCGGTTATTTCTACTTGATAGGGGTTGTTTGCCGTTGCGGTAAACTTGTTGTCGATAAGTTCTACGTCTTTACCGTCGGGTCCGATTACGTTGTAAGTAAACGTCGCGTCCTCTACGCCGTCTATAGCCGCCGACAACGCTATGGTGTTATCGGTGATTTCGGTAGTCAACTCTATATCTTTGCAGAGCGATACGCTGTCGATATAGATAGCAGTGCTCTCCGGAATTTCTTGCGACCAGAACAACCATTTTTGGTCACCCGAACCGCTTGCAAGAGCACCGTTAACATAGTTGCTGTAATAGTCCCCTGCGTTTTCCGCGGTAATCTTTAATTCGTACCAAGTCTGTACGGGTATCCTCGTGTAGCCGTTACGTAAAGTCGCTTTGAAAGCGCCGGCAGACAATTCGGCGTCTACCCACAACCATACGGAAATATAGTCGTAATCGGTCGCTTCCATCTTGGCTTTTACGTCGCTTGCGTTGCCGGGTACTCTAACGAATAAATTACGATAGTCGCCGTTGGTATAAGCCTTCATAACGCCGTATCTGCCCATATAACTTGCAAGGTATTCGGCACTCTTGTCACCGTTCGGGTTGCAGCCCTCTATATTGCCGTCGAGGTAATCGCCGAGGACGTTGTCCGCGGTAACGACGTTCAATGTCTTTTCCGCAGTGTAAGTTGCGCCCTTATAGGTAACGGTAGCGGAAATTTTATACATACCGATTTTGTCTGCGACGATGCCTTCGTCGAAAACGCTTATTACTTCGTCGTCACAAGTTACGACTACGTTTGTCGTATAAGCGGAAGAGTCGGCATTGATGCTTACCGAATATTTTGCGGTGTCGCCTACGTAAACTCTGTCGGGTACGGTTATCGTTACTTCTTTACCCAAACCGATGCTGTCTACGTAAAGCGTGCCGTCGGCCTTCTTCATGCTTTGACTCCAGAAGGTGTGAGCCGCAACGTTGGAGTCTGCACGGAAAGCTTCTACGAAGTTGCTTCCGCTCTGCGCCCAGTTCGTTTTAGTAACGATTTCTTTTGCGATTTTTACTTCTTGCCATTCGTTGGCTTTGATTTCGTCAACGACTCCGTCGTAACCGGCTTGACTTAATTTAACCGTGGTTTGGGTGGTAGACTTAAAGTATACCCAAATAGAGAGGTAGTCGAAGTCGCTTGCGTCGATTATTTCTTGTAATTGTTCTTTAGACATAGCCGACTTGAAGCCGAAGTTGCCGTATCCGCTGGTAGTGGTAACTTCCACGACGCCGTTTCTGCCTTCGAAAGTCTTGTGGTACACGGGCGCGTCGGTCGTCCAGTTTGTACGGACCGAGTTAACCGAATACGGTTGGTTAAAGTCTTCCAACGTCATTACGTTAGACGCAACGCTATGTAAGTTGGTAGTACCCGTTACGGTGTTGTTCTCAAAATCCCATTTACCCGTTTCCGCAGTGTTGTAGTAACCTTTCAAATAGGTGTTCGGTTCCGCGACGCATTCAGGTTGAGTGAGTTTGTCGCCGTAAATAACGCCTTCTTGCGGGGCGTTGTCGATTTTTACGGAAAGAGCGGGAAGATAAGCGGTTTTAAGCATATCCTTCATCGCATCGTCCGTTTCGGCGCTGTCATAGAGGCTCCTTGCGGCGCTTGCCATGCTGACGGGGTTGCCGGCTTCGGAATAATACGTCGTCGTGCCTATGGTGATATAGCCGCGAGCGATAACCGAAGTGTTGACGTGTTCGGAGGTGATGCCGACCAAAACTACGTTAGTCGCGTGTTTTGCGTCGCTGCGCTGATACCAGCCGTCGGTCGTCACGGTGTTGCTTACGTCCGCGGTATCGATTTTGATTTCCGCGCCGTTAGCGTTAGCCTTGGCGATGAACAAGGTACCGGTCGCGTAATCCGTGCCTTCGAGAGCGTTATACATCTCGTCGGACATGGTAACGACTGCCCTGATACCCGGCTGAGTTTCGTCGTCGCCGAGTGCCGGCAAACGCAAAGAATACCCTGAAACTTGCAAGTTTGCTTTAACGTACTCTTCGTTAACGGTAACCGACGCGGCTTCTTCTTCAGCCTTTGCGGATACCTTGCCGAAACACATAAACGACGCGAGCGCCATAACGAAGCATACCGATATAAGACCTATTCTTTTAAGCGATAGTTTCTTCATAGTGCCCTCCGTTAGTTCCAGAACGACTCGTCGGTCCACGTGGACACCCACTGTGCGTCTTGGTCCTTCTTGTCGCCGCTTGTCGATAGAATATCTACTTTTTCAAAAGCGAACATTTCTAACGACGGTTTTGTGTAAGTTTTCATCTTTTATAAACCCTCCTTTAATAGGTTTTTAACTTATTTAATAAATCAAATAAATCGTCGGGTCGCAAAATTTAAGTCACTTTAGTGTTTTTACGTCAATCCGCGTTTTTGCAAAGCATTATGTCGGATACGTAAATTGTTACCGGTTTCGCCACGTCGCTTTTGTACACGAACAGCGAGTGCGTGCCCGTATATATGCCCGGGTACATCGACTTAACGAAGTCTATATGGATTTCCACGTTGACCCACACGTTAACCGGTACGGTTTTTATTTTGAGTTGATCCTCTAAATAAGAGACGTTATTGGGTACGTACGCGTAAATATCCGCCGTATCCCCTTCCGTTTGCACCAACATTCTCACGACTACGCTGTCGTAATATTTTAACTGGTCGAAACGCTTTTCGGGTTTTACCAATACTTTAAGTTCGCGCTGAACGTTTTTGTCGTCCGTAGTTATTTCCACCGCGTCCACGCCGCGGAAGAGAACTTCTTTTACGCTGCCGTACGGCAAGCTTATGCCGTCCTCCGACACGTCCGCGAAGTTTCTGCCGGCTTTGACGTTCGTTTCTTCTATACCGATTTTTACGTCGGCTATATAAAAAGAATAATCGTTTGCTTCCGCACCTTCGCTGCCGTAACCGGTTATCATCAGCATTTTGCCGTTGTTGGCGTCTGTCTTCGCGGCTTCTTCCGTTACGCCGGGTTTACCCGCAAGCGACGAGCCGTCGCGACTTAGCATATCGTAAAAATCCGATTTCGACGTCACCGAACTGTATACTTGGTTGCTGTGCTTGGAAGCACGCCATATTTCCGTCGAATAACGGATAGTCGTCCAAGTGAACTTCTTCACCGTGGCGAGGTGCATGTTGCCGTAACTCACGCGGACTTCTTTATTGCAGAAGACCTGCATTTCTATATAGTCAGCAAGAAGAAAATCTTCTTTAGAGCACTGCGGCTTAACGCGGACGTTGACGTACGTATACTTGTTTACGTTGCGCACGTACGCATATCCGCCGTATTCTTCCGGCACGTACGGGTCGGCAGGGTCGCGCAAGGCTTCGTCCGCCTTGTTTAAATACCCTACTTCGCAAACACCTCCGGTCGTGCCGAAGTTATCGGCTTGCGACGGGTCGGACGTATCTACGTAAAGCGTTTCTTTACTGCCGTCGCCGAACGTCGTCGCAACCCCTACCGTATCGTCGAAGTCGTAAGCGGTGTAATCCAATTCGGGGTCGTCCGTCGGGGTCGGCGTTTCGACCGTGTTGCCCGGCGGCGTTACGTCGGATTTATCCCCCTCGTCTTCCGCGCCCCCGCACCCGCAAACGGACAATGCCGCCGCGAGCGCAAGGATAATCGCTAATATTTTTTTTAACATCTTCTCTCTCCCGATAAGCGTTACGCGTTCTTTTCGAGCCTTATGCTGTCGATATAAATAACGTTGTCGGAATGAGTGTTATCGACGATACAAATCAAATATTCTTTAACCTTTGTGGTGGAGAATATGTTTGCGACGTTGCAATAGGGGTTGTCGTCGTTATCGCATTTTTTATACAAGCTTTTGTCGTTGTTTAAGATGTCTTCTTTGGTTATCTTGACCTCGTACCAGGTTTTGCCTCGTACTTTTACGTTTGCTCTGTTGATAATGCAATTAACTTCGCCCTCTATGTTTATATACACCCACGCGGAGATATAATCCCACTCGGCGTCGTGTTCTAACATATACTCCCTCAAAGTAACGCTGTCCGTTTCGCCCTGCACGCAGAAGTTCTGATATATGCTGTCGTTCTTCGGCACGTGCGCTTTTACGACGCCCGTTCTGCCCTCGAATTCCGCCAACCACTCGGGATCGGTCGTTGACTTGTCGTTATCGGTTTTCGGTACGATGCCTGTTACCGTCGATGCGTCGCTGAATTCGTTTATACTGCGAGCGTAGTTTCTGACGGTCACCGCCGTGTAAGAAAGTTCCAAAGCCTCGCCGTTCGCTTCCGCGGTGTACGTAACGGTGTAACTGTCGCCCACGTTGGTGGACTTCAACGCGCCGTCTATACCGAGCGTGACTTCTTCCCCTGCCGCGTCTACAACCTTTAACGATACGACGCCGTCAAGTTTTGCGCCGCTTCTCACGTCTATTACGACGCCTTGCGGAATGACGACCGTATCGTTTACCAAAATTTCGGTATGCTTTTTCGCAGAGATTTCCACGTTGTTTCTGACCGTTATTTTAGTTTCCGCAACGCCGTAAGCGTTACCTAAAAGGGTCGCGCGGACGGTGTATTCGCCGGGTTTTGTCGGGATGAATTCGTCGCCCTCTATCGCGGTAACTTTGCCGTCTGCGTCGACGACTTCGTAAGAGAACTTAGCCTCGCCCACGCCGTCTGCCGTCGCGGAAAGTTTTACCGTATCGCCGAGAACGTACTCCGTCTTTTCAAGCGAGGTCGCTATATCTCTGCCGAAACGAATGGAGTCCACGTACACGTACACGTTGTCGAGCACGCGCTCGGGGTCGTCTTGCCGCAAATCCAACCTGTGTATCCAGAACATCTTAAATCCTTTGTTCTCGGAACTGTGCAATTTGTTGAACGCTTCCACCGTGCCGCCGTGTTGAGCGTATAAACTCCTCTGTTCGGTTATCATAGACTTGGTAAGTTTGACTTCCGTCCAGCGTTTGCCTATAACCGTGGCGTCGTACTTCGCGTTCCAAGTGTAAAGGTTGTATTCGCCTTCGTCGTCGATATATATCCATATCGAAACGTAATCCCACGAAGAAGCGTCTATACCGTTAAGCCAAGAAAGGCTTCTGTTAAATCTGAACGAAAAATCGTGATAGCCGCTTTGGCTGGTCTGACCGACCACGCCGTATCTGCCGTCCAACTCGTCTTTGTACACGGGCTTATCCGAAGATAAATTGTTGAGGTAGTTCGTCGCGTTGTCCACGCTGAACTTATCCGAAAATTCTTCCAAAGAGTAATCCGCAAGCACTTCGCGAACGACGAAGGTCTTGCTCCTCGTAGCCGAGGGGTTGCCCTTGTTATCTGTCGCCGTTACGGTCAGTTTGTATTCGCCGGGTTTAGAAGGCGTAAACTTGCCGTCGACGTGTTCGACTGGCGTTTCGCTGCCGTCGGCGTTAACGAAAGTTATCTTTAATTCGGAAGACGTTTGATTGGCGTCTTTTACCGTATATTTTACTTTATATTCTTCACCCGTGGTGCCGAAGTCGGGAAGGTCCGCTATCACTATCGTCGGCGAAGACGTATCCTTCATATTTATCGTCACCGTGCGAGCGTAATATTTATCGTCGATTTTCAACGAAACGCTCACGATATAGCCGTCGTGATCGTCTGCGTTGAATTCGTACATCAACGTTTCGACCGCTTTGCCGTCTTTGGTCTTAATCGAAACGCTCGTATGATAGGTTTTACCGTCTTTATCCGCGACGACCAAATACGGTTGCAACGAAACCACGCTGCCGATTTCCGCTTCCACGGTCACGTCTTTAAAATCGACCAACTCTACGGTCGAGGTTTGACCGCCGCACGCCGCGGCAAGGCAGACGCACAACAACGTTAAAAGAGACAATACGGAAATTAAAAACTTTTTCATATTTACCTCCTCACAGTTGAATTATTCTGAAGTTGTCGAAATAGAAAATCTTTTCTATCTGACTGCCGTCTTCCGCACCCAAAAACTCGCCGTAAGATATAAGCAAGTCTTGGGGGTCGGTTACCCTGCCGTTCGCCACGTAATCGCTGCTGAACACGTCGCTCGAATTAACCGAACCGAGTTCTGCGAGAGAAATTTTGAAGGTAGTCCATTCGCCTGCCGTCGCCTTGTGGATTTTGGTCAACTTAAAGCCCTTGTCGTTTTGCCTGAAAACCATATAGAACTCGAAGTCTTCCGCCTCGGCGTTGTATACGTCGAACGCGAAATAGGTGTTTTCGTAATCCTTTTCGTCAACGGTCGTTATACCGGAAGCGTGCAGTACCGACGCCGGGAGATTGAACCCGGGCCAAGTACCTCGGCTTGTATCTCCCGACCTTGCCGTCAACTTAAGCACGTTGTTGCCGGAAGACGCTTCTATACCGCAGTCGGTCGCCCTGACGACTTCCAACTGAGAAACGCATTTGGCGTTTATGCTGCGCGTAACGGGAACGAACACGTATTTTTGATAAAGTTTTTCGAAATCGCAAATTTCGCCGTCGTCGAACTGAAGAACGTCCGAAACGGTGTTCTCCGCGTCTTTGTATCCGATGTAAACGTCGTCTAAATAGAATATCGGCGCCTCGTCCAAATTTTCCGTTTTAGCGTTGTCGAAAGCGAGGTATATACCCTTTATCGCAGTCATCATCTCCGACGTGACGGTGGTGGAAACGTTCATCGCGTTGAAGTCAACGTAATAGGTGATTTCTTGCCACTGACCGGGTTTAAGCGTGAACTTAGTACCCTCCGCCGACGTAATGGTTTGATAATCGGCGATATTCGTCACCAAGCCTACTTTTACCGTCTTTTCGACGTCGTTGGCGTTGTAAACCCACATCGAAACGTAATCTACCTTGGTGAAGTCGCTGTAGTCGTAATTAAAACGCTTGGAAATCGTTTCGAAATACATAATCGGCTCGCTGTAGTACCAGTACCCGCCCATCGGCTGTATCTTCATCGAATACTCGCCGTTGTGAACGTATTGCTTCTCGGTATTTCTGGATACTTTGCCGAAGCTTCTCAACAATCTGGTTATCTGGAAATCGGGTCCCCATTGTTCGAAGTTCCTAAATTCCACCGATTTAACCGCTTCGGCGTTGTCGTCGTCGGTTTGAACCTCTCCGCAACCGGCGGCGAATACCGCCGTGCAGAGTAACGCGAGAGCAAATATAAAACATAACGTTTTTTTCAAAAATTTCATAATCACTCTCTCCTTTATTTGTAATAAACGACGACGTCTTTGAAGTATATCGTTCTCTCCGGCTGTTCTTTGCCGTCGCCGAACGTGATAAGCAAATTATCCGCCGTTGCGCTGTTCCAATCGCCGTTAACCGAAAATTCCACGACGTTAGCGCCGGGTTTCAAAACTTGGTTCACCAATTCCAAAGACACGTCGCGGTCGGAACGTTTTAACGAAATAACGATTTTCACGTCGCCGTCCGTCGGGTTTTCTATATGGAACAATATCTTTTTAACGCCCGTTTTAAACTTAGACAAGATTTCGCCGCCGAGCATTACCCTTTGCGACTTGCTTCCGCTTTCGGGGAGCGTCAACTTGATCATTCCGTCTTCTATTTTGGAAGAAGGCGCAACGGTCGACTTTTTGAAAGCACTCTTAAATATGCTTGCGTCGTTGACTTCCGCCTCGCCGCCCAAACCTAATTCGAATTTATAAGTCTTTCCGCCGGCTTCGAAGCTCAACGAAACGCTGTTCGTCGCGTCTTTAAGCTTCACCACGACGGTATACATCACGCCGCCGTCGACTTTTTCGCAGTCGGTGACGGTTACGCCGCGGTTTTTGAGTTCGTAACCCTCTTTCATAAAGACTTTGTAAGTACAATTACCGTAGCCGTCTTCATTATAACCCGTAATGAACATCTTTGCGTCGGACGCCGCGCAGTTAACGACCTGCAATAAAGCCGTTCTTGCGGCAGCCATCGTCGCGCCGGTAGCGGTAGAAACCATACCCGTATAGATAGAAGTACCTATACTGCTTATAACGTCGCTTGCGTCGAAGCCGTACTGACTGTAAGTCTCTTTAAGCCCGTAGATGAGTTCGTATTCCTCTAACCCGTCCCTATACGCTTCTATACGCATAGACGCGACGGGTTCGGAAAGTTCGTACTGCCCGCCGGGATAGAAGAGATAGCCGTTACCGCTGCTCTTGGTGTATCTCATCGCGTTTTCGGTGTAGTAGTCTTCTATATTGTAATAAACGCCAGAGCCGCCCGTAGAGTCGTACGCAAAAAGGTCTACCGCCCAGTATAAGAAGCCGTCGGCGTCGTAGTCGGCAAGCATCCAACCGTTAGTCCTAATTCCTGCAAGCGGCATTTCGAAGTCAAACGTAATGCACGGTACCGAAGCCGCGGTGTACCACCATTCGCAAGTCTTGTATTCGTACCAGTCGTAAACGTACGTGTTGCCGTTTAAGGTATATCCGTTGTGATACAGCGTTTCGTAAGTTTCCTTCATCGACTGCTGATGGTCGGAGAACACCTTACGGCTTGCCTCGGAGTCGTACAAGTTGGCGTTGGGGCAATAAGTTTCTATATTGTACCCCGGAGCGTAGTCACTGGTTACCGGCATTTTTATGTTAAGCACGCCCGAAATAAGCTGCTGCATAAATTCTTCGGAGATCCCCTCGTACGCCGCCTTTTGCTCGTCGGTAAGTTTATCGTAAATCTTCTTTTGATAGTCGGTCAACTTGTAATCGGCGTTTTTATAATTGCCTTTTACAAGGTCGTAAATCTCGGCAGCCAATTCTTCCCTCGCCAAGCGGAACAGTTCCATAACCGCAGGGACCCTGCGCGCAAGTTCGGGGTGACTGGTAGGTTCGTCGATAATCGAGCAACTTACGTTTATTTTAGCGACGAAGTTGTAATTCTGCGCGACGCTTTCGTTAAGGTACGCCCAAACGAAATCCTTAAAAAAGTCCTTATCGATAACCGTTTCGCCGGAGGTAACTCCGTCCGACGAAGTATATTGATAGTTATAAACGTTCCTCGTCGGGAGCGATAAACCCGAGCATTTAGGGCTCTTTAGATACTTCATCGTGGCGGCGACGTAATTTTTTATCATATTGTCGTCGTAAGCGAAGTCCGCAAGCACTTGGTCGCCGGTTATTCTGTATTCGTAGAATTTTTGGTTCCACGCGTCCTTTTCCGCCTGCGTGTCCTCGAGGTCCGCCGTACCCTTGCTTCTGTAAGAGCCGAAGTGCGACTGAACGTGGTTTTCTTCGCCGACGGTCGCGTCTAAAATTTCGAGAGTAATCGGTATAGCCTTAGAAAAGTCACCGTACTTAATCGTCATATTGCCGGTATATACGCCGCTGTCGAAGTAAGTGTAATCGCCATCGGTCATTATATACTCGCCGTTTTCGTCTTTGTGCGCGTTGTTGTCGAACGTCACGTAAATACCCTGGTTGTTACCCTTGGATATCTTGTTTTCGCCCCATTTCACCGCAGTATCCATAGGCAACAGCGCGTCGGGATAGAACCCCGGCACCGCCCCCTCGTACGCCTTGTAAACGGAAACCACTTCTATATACTTTTCATTGTATATAGAAATGTTTTCTTTGGGGAAAACTTTGTTGTCAGACGTCTTTAAATCGGTTACGGTAACGGTATACGACGGCACGTCATTTGCCGCGGTCATTATTATCTGCGAACTCTCGTACTCGCCTTTTGCAACCGTAAGGTTTATTGCGGCGTCGCGTTTAACGGAGTCGTAGTCGTGCTTGTCTTGCAAAACCTTTTCGGTAGCGTACGTCCCCCAGAATTCCACGTCGCTCTCTTTTAGCGGAGAAACCGAGCCGCCATCGCTTCCGCATCCGGCAACGCCGAACACGGTACAAAGCGACAACGCCATAGCGACCGTTCTTATAGAAAATTTATTTTTCTTCATAATGTTTAACCTTTTTTTTAAGCCAGCCCCGCGCCTTCTAACGCAAGCCTGAATTTAGAGCCGCTCTGCCATAAACTTTTAGTTTGTTCGAACATCTCTTCAGGGGTTTTCATATTGTTTTCGGACGAGAAAATCGCATAATAGCTGTAATCGCCCTGTATCGCCCTAAGTCCCGAATAAACAACTAACGGATAGTTATAGGTGTTGGGCAAGGTATAGACTTCGTACGCCTTGCTGTTGTAGTAGTCCATTCTTTCTTTATGGAAGGTCGTAAGACTGTTATAAGTGTCCGGAGCCTTTTCCTTTACGTTGTAGTAGAAGGGGAGGTTTGCGCCGCCGGTGGACTTAATGTATTGTTCGCAAGCGACGTCGGTAGCCATAAACCTTAAGAAGTCGATTGCAACTCCTTTTGCGTCCGAATATTTGGGGATAAGCGCCGAGTGTCCCGGTCCTATCGATTGAACGATAGTCCTTGCTTCTTTAACCTTGTCCCAAGCCTCTTGACTTACGTCGTAGCCTTCACCCTTTAACGGAGCGTCTTCGTTTGCGTCGCTGTTGTCGATCGCTTTAATCAAAGCGGAAAGTTCGGCGTCGTCCGCTATCGTCGCACACTCGGGGGTTTTTATTATGGCGCTGACTATCGGCATAGGCATAATGCGGAGGTCCGCAACGTCCTTACCACTGTCCAGTCTCCCCTTCTTCTGCTCCGCCATTTCGCTGTCGAACCAGTCTCCGTTGGGCATAAACGCGTATTTGCCGCTGAGCATGGTCGCCTGATTGGACATAAACGCTTTATCGTCTACGTTAAGGTTAAGATACCCCTTATCGTAATCGAGCAACTGCTCGTATATTCTTAAAGCCTCTAATCTGCCTTCCAAATCGAAAATCTTCGACGAATAACCTACGTCGCCGTCTTCGTTATATTTGCCTTCCCAGAAGTAGCAATAGTTTTCTATTCCGTCGTATTGCGCCCACCACGTATCGAAGAGGTATCCCCAATAACCTTTAGTGCCGGAATAGAACGAATAGCCGTCAGCGTTGCCGCTTTTGCTCGGGTCCGCTTTGATGGCTGCCGCCGCGGCTTCGAGTTCGTCGGTGGTTCTGGGGCACTCTAAGCCGTACTTGTCGAGTATCGCCTGATTGTACACGAAGCTGTCCATACCGCTTGCCCAGCTGCTGTAATAGTAGTGCACGTCGTTGACGTCGCTCTTAGAGGTATACTTGTTAGAGGTCACGAACGACGGATACATTTTGTCTATAAACTTGACGTTCTCGCCGGGGACGGTGGAATTGTAAACGCTTTCGGTTATATCGAGCGAGTTGCTTTCGGGACCGACGTTACTGCTAAGTCCGGTAGAGAACAATATGTCGAATTGATTGTTCGCCGGAGAGTCAAGCCTCGTTTGCGCATACGTTTGAACGGCGTTTTGCGTGAACTCTACCTTTAACGCGGGATATTTTTCTTTAACCCAGTCTTGTTTTTGGAACAAGTCCAATAAATCTTCGCACCACGCGTAGCCGTAACCGGCGTCCATACAATAAACTTGCAAAACGTTCGCGCCGCCGGCACTTTGACTGCCGCAACCTACGGCGCTTGCGGTTACCGACAACGCTACGGAAGCGCAGCACAGTAAGCTTAAAAGTCTTTTACTCTTTTTCATACATCTTCTCCTATGATATGATTTTTTTCTTTTTTTTATATTTATCCTCGGTTTAGCCTTTAAGACCGCCGACGGAGAAATTCTTCATTATGGTGTCTTGGAAGCAAGCGAATATTATAATAACCGGTATGGTGGCTATAACAAGCCCCGCGTAGTACGCCGGCATATTGCCGCTACGAACGAAGGGCGAATATTCCAAAGCATATAAACCGGATGCGACGGTCGGATAGTCGGGTAAGTACAAAAGAACGTTCATATAATCGTTCCACGTGCCTATAAACGACACTATCGCAAGGGTAAGCATTGCCATTTTGGCTTGCGGCAACATTATCTTAAAAAACACGGTAAAGTGTCCGCCGCCGTCTATAAACACAGCTTCCGCGTAACTCCAACTGATACTGCTGAAAAACCCGTACATAACGAGGAAGTTAAACCCGAAACCGCCGAGCGAAGTGCAAATCGCATAAAACGGCGTATTGTAAAGCCCTAAGTCGCTGACCAACTTAAACATAGCGCCCGTCGTACCTACGATGGGTATGGTCATAGAGAATATCGCTACGGTATATATTATGGGTTTCAATTTGAAATTATATTTAGCGAGCGCGTATCCGGTGAAACTGCTCATCAAAATTCCGCCGCCTATTATAACCGCGCAGTACCAAATACTGTTAAAGAACATCATCGGCAAACCGATGTCGTGCCCCTTGCTGTCCGGCATAGCCATCGAACTCAGCGCGATGCCGTAATTTGAAAACTGCGGATTTTTCGGTATGAAAAAAGCACGCAAGCCGTCAGTGTAATCCAAGCCGTCCAACAAAGAATTCGACACCAAATACAGCAACGGATATATTATCGTTGCGGCGTATGCCAAAAAGATAACGAAAACGAAAGCGTAAACAATCTTTTCCGCCGTGGTTCTGGAGGTAAGTATACTGGCTTCGTCTTTTGCCTTATGTCTTTTGAATAACTTCATAAACTTTAACCCCCTTTGTCAATATTCCACCGAGTCGACCTTACCGGTCACCCACTTAACGAACATTATCACCGGCATGCTTACCAACGTAAAGCACAAGCCTGCGCAAGACGCGTGGTTGTACACACCCGTGCCGCCGAGCGAACCGATACCGCCGTACACTTGTTTGAATATCCAGAATGCGACTGTCGTGGTATTGTATTCGCCGTTTGTCAACAACAATATGGGACCGCCGGCATTGAACATACCCGTGAATATAAAGACTATCTGCGTCGCCACCGTGGGCCATATCATCGGCAACACGATGTGCGTGATTTCGTTCCACGGGCCGCAGCCTTCCAACTTGGCGCTTTCCAGCACGTCCACCGGGATACGCGCCATACCGCCGCCGAAAAGCAGCACGTCGGTCGTGAAGCCCGTCCATATACAGTAAATCATCACCGCAACGTTGGCAAGTTCCATATGATTAAGCATACCCTCGCGCGGCATAATTGCACCCAAAGGTCCCGTCGGGTCTATTATCTGCTTAAACGCCGCGGTAAGCGCAACGCCGGAAACGATTGCCGGCATATAGAACATAACGCGGAAGAACTTGTACCCGAATATCCTTTTATACATAAAAAAGGCGATGACCAGCGACAGCGGCATAGTAACGAACAAGTGCAAGCCGAAGAACAAGAAAGTGTTCTTGACCGCCATACCTATGTTGTTACCGATAGGGTTGGTCAGGTTTTCCCAAAACGTCGCAAAGTTTTGAAGCGTAAATACGCCGGTACGCGGGTCTTGGAAAGCCAGCGCGATCGATTGGATGTTGACGTACAACCAAAAAATCAACCACTGCACGATAGGCACGACCAAAAGAACGCAAAGGAAGATTATACTGTCCCTTTTAGACGTGTTTTTGGTTTGCTTTTTTTGAACTTTTATGGTGTCTTCCATAAAAAGCACCCCCGAAAATGTTTTAAACCGATAGCAACTTATATATTACTATCTTTATCTCCGCCACCGCAGCGCTAAGCTGCGGTGGCGTTTGTTATACGTTAGTAGAACAAATTTTTTTAAGCACAAACGACGATATGGCTTTTTTAATTTTTCAAAGCACCTATATCGTCTGAATTTTATTCGACGAAGAACCTTTTCGTCTTTATTTCCCGATACGTAATATCGTAAAACAGCAAAAACGGCTTAAACGAAGTCATTTCTTTTAGCCGCACCCCCCCCCCCCCGAATTTTTTCACTCGGCACGGGTGAGTTTGCCGCCGATTTTACCAGTAAAAACCTCACGATTTTATTTTGCAATCCAACGCAAAACGCGTACGTTGCAAAAACACGCGTGTGTTTTTATTTTTCTTTTTTATTTATTTTATCACTTTTACCGCGAGATGTAAAGGTTTTTTTTCTGAATTATTATGTCCTTTTTCGTACTAATGCACAAATCGCCTTTTTCGGTAGTAAAACACATCGTTTTTATTATCAAAAAACGATGTGTCTGTTTGCGATTTTTATATTTTAGTTTTATTATTGTTTATGATTTTACGATAAAAGTGTTCATTTTGTCGCCTTATACTGTCTATAATCGGCAAAAAGATTTTCGTAATTCTCTTTTATCTGCTCGTATGTATAGCCGTGTTGCGCCATATTCAGCTCGTAATTGAACCTGCCGTCGTAACCGACGTTTTCGAGTTCTTCTATTAAGCGGTTCCAATCTATCTTGCCCTCGCCCGGCATAAGGTGCCGTTCGTACACGAAGTCGTAATCGGATATATGCAACGTTTTTATTCTGTTTCCCAGCCTTTTAACAGCGTCGTACGGGGTGTCGTGCAACAGGTGATTGACGTCAAGCACTATGCACGCTTTCGGTACCGCTTTTAGCATCGCTTCCATCTTGTCGACGGTATTGAAAAGTTCGCCGCCGACCATATCTTCTATACACACGTACGCGTCGGTGAGTTCTGTAAGTCCGCGCACGCTGTCGTGGAAGCGGTCTTTATACACGTCGTAAAGTTCGGGTTTGGTAACGTCTATGCCGCCCGGGTGCAACACGTGCGCTCGCACGCCGTATTCGTCGGTTATTTTGAAAACCTTGCCGAACCACTTGACTATTTCTTTTCTGTCCGCTTCCCACGGGGAGGCTAAATCCACCCACGTATTGCCGAACGGATAATGCACGCTGTTTACCGTAATATCTGCTTCGCGTGCCGCTTCAAGCGAATATTTAAGCGTTTTTTCCGCCGCCCACGCGTAATTCATTCCGCACACGTCGAGTTCAACGGCGTCGAAGCCCAACTTCTTTAATTCTTTCAAACGCTCGCACAACTTTTCGTCGATATCATAAAGATATTCCCCGTCGACAAGCCCTTTGCCGACAACAAACGACACGCTCGTAGACAACTTCGGTTTAAACATAATATTTCTCCTCCTTTATGCCTTAATATTTATTTGACCGACCTTTAAGAAAACCCCGTCTTTTTCCGCCGCCGTGGCAAACTTTACGTCAAGCCCCTTACCGTCGCTTATTCCGACTAAAATATCGTATTCGCCCTCGGTTACTTCGCTCGGAAGTTTAACCGACAAACGTTCTATACTGTCGCCCGGCATCCATTCCCTTATGTCCGCGTCCGTTTCGACCGTCGCCGCACGTTCCGAATTTTTAAACATGATTTTAAGCGGTATGCGTTTATAAATAGGCGCCACGCCGGCGTTTTCTATCCACATAGACATCTGCAAAGTGTCGCCCTCCGCCGCCTCCGACGGATAACGAACGTTACGCAGAGCAAAGCGGTAACCCATTTTTTTAAGCCAAGCCTCCACCTTGCCTTTCCATTTAAGGGGAACGGTCGACGACTTGTTGTTAAACGTGCTGATGTGCCATTTGAGCGACTGTTCTATCATATAATCTATATCCCAGCCCTGTCTGTCCCATTCGGAAATATACCAATACGCCTCGAAAGATATAGGCGATTTCCTCCAAAAATCTCGCATAAGATAAATAGGTTCGGGGAAGTAATTAAGCATATGGAAGCCGTTGCCGAAGCCGTCCGCGCGGTACCCTATCGGGTGAACCGAATTCGCGTATACGTTAAGTTCGGGCGAGCATATCTGTCCCAGCAAGGGCGTGCTCGTAAACGCCGCGAGATAAGTATCCATAAGTTTTTTGGCGTCTTGCTCGGGATAAGTTTCATACATATGCCCCTCGCCCCAAGCACCCGTTAAAGATATATCTACCGCATAAAGTTCTTCTCTGCCGTCGAATTTTTCGCCCAGCGCGTACACCGCCTTGCAAAACCTGTCTATAAACTTCGGGTCGGTCGGCGACTCTTTCACCCTCTCGGTATCGGGGCGAGCCGGATATTCTATTTCTTCTTTAAGATATTCGGGAATGTCCTCGTTGCGTTTGGTGGTGTGCGGCATAAGACGGAGCATTACGCTTTGCCCGTGCTTTTTCGCTTCCGCCAGAATACTTTCTATAAAAGCGTAGTCGTACACGTCTTTTGCAGTTTCGAAATTCTTCCAAAGTATCCTTATGTATACGACGGTGGAGTCGGGATGATAACTTTGCGACCTGTCGATTTGCAAAACGTTCTCCGCTATTGGATAACTTTCTTTATCCGTACCCAACGCTTCGTCCGAAAAAAGTTTTCCGTTCCCGAAGTGATTAAATTCCACGAAACCTATAAAAGGATTGCTTAAAAGTTCGTCCGTCCTTTCAAAAGACGCAAAAGTATTACTTTTAACTAACATCTTACACCTCTGTTTAACGCCATTAACGCGCACTTTGAATTAAGTATATCACCGCTTCGAATTTTTTGCAATAGGTTTTTTCTTTTTATTTGCAGCTTAAACGAAAAACCTCTCGGCAAAAATTACCGAGAGGTTTTGGCAGGGGTAGCTGGATTTGAACCAACGAAGTGACGGAGTCAGAGTCCGTTGCCTTACCGCTTGGCGATACCCCTATCGCGATTAACATAGTGTATTATATCAAATCGCAAAAAATCTTACAAGCGTTTTAACGCCGTTTTTTAAATATTCGTTATTTCGCGCCCGTTTGCACCTATGTACGTATGCACTCTTGTATATATGACAAGCCGTTCACGCGACGACGCCGAACGCTTTCAGTACCAAAAACATCAACGGTATCGTTACAATAGACAATATCGTCGACAGCAACACGCATACCGAACCGAAATCGGCGTCGGCGTTAAACTTCACCGCGAAAAGCGCCACGCTGGTGGCTGCCGGCATCGACATAGTGAAGAACACCGCGTATTTTACCGTAACGTCTATCGGTAAAAACGCCACTACCAACACGCTTACGAAAGACATCAATATCAATTTAAGACCGCTTTGCAGATAGGCAAGCTTATCCAAAAACAGTTGTTTAAGGTTAACGTTCGCCAGCTTAATGCCGACAACCGTCATAGACATAGGCGTAACCGCGTCGCCTATCATATTGAAAACAGACATCGTTTTTTCTAAAACCGAGTCCCAAGCCGTGCCGTTGGCAACGTCCGCTATCGGTTGTTTTATGATAACGAACGACAAAAAACCTAACACCACCGCTATGATTACGGGGTTGAGCAGAATTTTTTTAACGGAAACCGTCTTTTTGTCCTTTGTCATCATATACACACCGAAAGTCCAGTTCAAAATGTTCCAAACGGACAAAACGACTGCGGTATAAATTAAAATTTCGCCCTGCGTTTCGCCGGTAAACAACATTTTAAGGAATGGTATGCCCATAAATCCGCAATTTCCGAAAACGCTTCCGTAACGCACGCAACGCATTTTCGCCTCGTTGTCGCCCTCTTTAAAGCAACTTACGACGGCAATCATAATAAAGTGCACGGCAAAAGAAGCCCCGGCAACGTACAGCATATTAAGCGCAACGTCGGGATTGTACTGTTTACCTTGGAAACCCATAAACACCATCATCGGTTGACAAGCGTACAAAACGACGTTGGATAGCGCTTCCGCGCCTTTTTCGGGTATCATCTTACACTTTGCCAGTATAAACCCGGGGACGGCAAGAAGCACAAGCGACAAAACCGTCAATAAAACTTCTATAAAATCTATATTCATACGTTCACCCTCAACGCCGAAGACAACTCTTTTAAGGCGTCCTCCGTTTGCATTCCTTTGTTTATCGATAAATAAGTCGCAACGACGTCGTATCTCGCGTCGTGAAAACTTAGTTCGCTGCCGAAAAACTTTTTCGTTTCTTCGCAGATATCGGCGTCGGTAACGCCGAAGTTCGCGCATAATTCCGACAGCTTGGGATACTTATATCCGGCGCCGCGCGTTTTCGACAACTTACATAAAGTCACCGTGCGCTTCATCGAACAAAATTCCGCGTTAACGCAAAATTCTCTACCGCAACGTTCGAATTCTTTACGCATAAACGAAAAATCAAAAGCCGAGTTATGCGCGACAACGACGTCCGCGCTTAAAAAATCTTTTTCGATTTCGTCTATTCTGTCGCAAAATATTTTACCGTCGGATAATTCCGCCAATACGGACGGCGAAAAACCGTGAACGGCGAAGGCGCCGACTTCTACGTAGTCAACGGAAAAAAACATATTCTTTGCCACCGTTTTTTCCGCGTCCTGCATAAGGTACGCCAACTGACAAATTTCACCGGGGTACAACCCCGTCGTTTCGGTATCGAAATATAAAATCATTTCTTGGTATTTCAAAAGGCAAAACGAAACGTTTTGCCTTCCATATCCTGTTTTCGGCGACTTAGCCGAGCAAATCGGAATATCTGCTTTCGTACTTAACCACGTAGTCGCCTTCCCTGACGTACTTGTTAGAAACCTTCGTTTCCTCACGTTCGAGAGTTTTGGACACCTTATTCGAGGTCAACGCGTTGAACGCCAGATACAAATAGTCTTCGTCGTCTTCGTGGTCGTCGTAATTTTCTATTATGTCTGCAAGTTCGGCTTCCCAATACGCCTTGTCTTCGTTCTTACCCGAAACCGCATTCAAATATTTAACCAACATATCCTCCGCCGTGTCGGTATCGAGCAAACCGTCGATAGCCGTATCGCCGACTTTATAAACTTGCGAGAAGAACATAACGTGATAACCGAAATCGGAAGCCACGATAATATAACTCTGTCCGCCGAGTTCCAACAACTGTCTGCCGGCGTCGGCAAAAGTTTCAACGTATTCTTCGGAGTCCGCGCCGTCCACGGCAGGCTTAATAACGTAACCTTTATAGGTATTGAGCGAACCGTCGTCGGTAGAGAAGGCGAAAAGAAGTTCATTAATCTTTTCCGCATATTCCTCCACGCCCGAAGTATAAGTCACTTGTTTGTATATATTATTGTTTACGGCGGAACCGTCACCGCTTTGCGCGGCGCCGTAAACGTAATTATCCATAAAAGCAATAAATTCGTCCAACCCGTAAACGGTCGGCGTAACGTCGTATTCGCCGGCTTCGTCGTCGGTTTTCGCTTTAAGTTCGACCACGTCACCCATAAACGGCAAACTGTTTTTAGCGACAGTCGAACCGTCTTCGGTTATCTTTGCGAAGGTGTAATCGCCGGTAAACTTTTTAGTGGCGAAATCGAAATCGTATCCGGAATGTATCCAAGAAGAACGCAAATCCTTAACCGTCGTTTCCGCAAGAATAACCTTCCTTTGAGCTTCCTTTTCGGCAACCGACAAATCATCGTCTATGTCATTAAGTTTATCGGTCTGTTCGTCGCTCACACCCAAAAGCAAATTATACACGTACCCGTAGGTGCCGTACGCACTGTAAAGCACGGGAGACGATACGGAGGCAGAAGACAATGCCGAAACAAAATCTTCATTGCTCCATTCTTGTTGTTTTTTGTATTCCTTTTCGAAATATTCGGCGAGGTCGGCAAACCCGAATTCCGCACGCGCGGCGGAATTTATACCGTCCTCGTATTTTTCTATTATCGCGGAAGTGTAGTAACTGTCAAGCGAACGGCTGTAATAATCGGTTTTATCGAGGTTACCGTAATCTTCGAACCCTTCGCCGAGCATATTGTAACTCTCAAGCAACCTAACGACTTTACCGTATGCCTTCCTTCTTGCCGCGGTGCTGTTGATGTCTACTTTAAAATCCGCTTTGTTTTCTTCTTTCTCGGCATTGGCAGCACCCGTAGGAACCGTCCTCACCGTTTCGGTAAGGCTGTCTTTTTTGTCTTCTTCCCCGGTAACCTCGTAACTGTCGAGAAGCGAGTTGATGTCCTTCAACGTATTATACTTAGCGTCGATTTTCTCCTCTTCGGTAAGATATCTTGCCGGATTGCCTTTGGCAATGTCCTTATTCAAAAAAGACGCTTCGCTTTCGTCAAATTCTTTCATCGCGTTAAGCGCGAGCACTTTGGTATTGATAAGGCTGTCCATCAACAATTCAATGGTTTCTTCCTGAGTTTTACCGTAATACTGCGTGTAAACGTAGCCGTAGTTCATATAAGCAAGAACAAGTTCCTGTTTAGTGATTTCGTCGGAATACGCATCGCCGAGATTGACGGTGGCGACAACTTGTCCCATATCTTTTTCGGAATTTTTGGTTACTAAAGAGCAACCGCACAGCGAAGTCGCGCACATAAGTACGGATAACACGAGCGCAACGAACGCAAACAGTCTTTTTTTCATATATCCTCCCACTGAATAAGTGTAAAATAGCGTTATACTCAATTAGTATATACCATACCGTCAAAAAAAGCAATCGTTTTTTACGGTTTTTTCCGAATAGAAAAACATCCGAACGGCAACTAAACGATTTTTTTCTTTTTAAACGGTCGCTTCCTCTAAAAACAAGCGCATTTCGGCAAGCATATCGGCATTGCTCCCTTCTCGTTTCGCAAACTCTATCTTGGGTTTGCCCGACACGGATATGCGCGTTCTGCCTTTGCTCGCGTCCACGGCGTCGGCAAGTTTTCCGTCGGCAAAAACTTTGAAGTTTTCGAATACCAAACTTACTTCCTCTTTTTTAACGTTGATTTCCGAAGCGCCGAACTTCATCGCCATACGTTTAACGACCGCTATGTTTATAAGATTGACGGTCTCAATCGGCAGCTTCCCGAACGTTTCTTCCGCATACGCTATAAAATCGCGTTCGTCGTCTTTCGTAACAATTTCGGCAATTTGTTTATAGGCGTCCATTCGCGATACGTTGCTTTCTATATACCTCTCCGGTATATATGCGGTTACGCGTATATCGAGTTCGGGGAACACCTCTTCTTCCCCTGTCAATTCTTCTTTTAACAGTTTAGAATATAATTCGTACCCCACTTTATCCATATGCCCGTGCTGTTCCGCACCGAGCACGTTGCCGGCGCCGCGGATTTCAAGGTCGCGCATCGCGATTTTTATTCCGCTTCCCATTTCGGTAAAATCGGTAATGGCGTTAAGCCTTTCAAAAGCCGTGTCGCTCAATATTTTATCGCGCTTAAAGGTAAAATAAGCGTAAGCCAGTCTGTTGCTTCTGCCGACCCTGCCTTTTAACTGATATAAAGTAGACAAACCCAGTCTGTCGGCGTCTATCACTATAAGCGTGTTTGCCCTGGGCAAATCCACCCCGTTTTCGATTATCGTGGTAGAAACCAAAACGTCGCTCTCTCCGCGATAGAAAGTCAGAATGTTCTTTTCCATCGTGCTTTCGTCCATCTGCCCGTGAACGACGGTGATTTTCACGTCGCCGAGTAAATTCTGCATTTCCGTCGCGAATTTAAAAATACCGTCCACGCGATTATATAATATGAAAGCCTGACCGCCGCGATTGATTTCTCTCGTTACGGCGTCTTTTATCAACGCGTCCGTCTGTTCGGTAACGAACGTCTGAACGGGCAAGCGCTTTTTCGGCGGCGTGTTTATAGTACTTATCGCGCGGATGCCCGACAACGACATATGCAGCGTTCGCGGTATGGGCGTCGCCGTCAGCGTTAACGTATCGACGTTCTTTTTCATCAGTTTTATGCGTTCTTTGTGCTCCACTCCGAAGCGCTGTTCTTCGTCCAAAACCAACAGTCCCAGATCGAAGAACCCCACGTCTTTAGACAGCAATCTGTGCGTGCCTATAACGAAATCTATTTCGCCTTTTTTAAGTTTTTCTATAATAACTTTCTGTTCGGCGGGTTTTTTAAATCTGTTCAGCGCCGCTATTCTGACACCGAAGCCCTTAAACCTTTCTAACGCCGTGTTGTAATGTTGTTCCGCCAAAATAGTCGTCGGTGCAAGCATAGCCGCTTGTTTCCCGTCGGCAACGGCGCGGAAAACCGCGCGAAACGCCACTTCCGTTTTGCCGAAGCCGACGTCGCCGCACACCAGTCTGTCCATAACCTTACCGCTCGTCATATCCTTTTTAATATCGGCGTTCGCGGCTTCTTGGTCGGGCGTTTCTTCGAACGGGAAGGCGTCTTCGAACAGTTCCTGCAATTCCCTTTCCTCGGCAAATTTATGTCCCGTGAGCGAGTTGCGCTCCTCGTACAGCTTCTTTAGGTCGAAAGACATCTTTTTAATGCTTTCTTTGACTTGTTTTTTTATCCTTTCGAAATCTTTTCCGCCTATGTCGGAAAGTTTGGGCTTGCGTTCGCCGCCGAGATACCTTGTAAGTATATCCATTTGCTCGACGGGAACGTATAAAATATCGCCCTTGGCGTATTCCACCGCCACGTAGTCTTTGGTCCCCTCGGTCGTGCTGATTTTTTTATTGCCGAGCACTCTGCCGATACCGTGTATTTCGTGCACGCAGTAATCGCCCACCTCGGGCGCGGTAAAGAACACGTTTTTCTTTCTCGAAGTCCTTTTAACGCTTTGCGGTTTAACGAAAAGATTTCCGCTGCCGATAACGGCTGTCTTCGTCTCGTGAAAAACAAACCCGTTCGGCAAAGTCTCCGCAGAAACCGTTACGCCGCGCGGCTTGCCCGAAACGGCAATCTCGTTGTCGGAGAGGTCGGAAACAAATTTGTCGGCACGCTTTCTCGACCCTGCGCAAGCAAGGACCGTGTAACCGGAAAAAAGCCAGTTTTTAATATCGCCGTATACCTCTTTAAAATCCAAACGATAATTGGAGACCGCGCTAACCGTCGGCGTCACAATCTTTAGCGGATTAAAAAAAGCGACCGAGGAAGATAAATTCTGCATCGCCGCCAAGCGATACTTATTCATATCTTCCGTGACCCGTTCGACGGTTTTAAAATTATTTTTCGCAAAGCCGAACGCTTCGCCGGCGGCACGCATCGCGTTAAACCGCTCGGTGAATTCGGTAACGGTAAGTTCTGCTAACTCTTTTATCCTTTTCGGCTCGTCAAGCACGATAACCGCATTGCCGTCTAAGCGGTCGAAAAGGTCCCCGTATCCGTCGCAAAGCGACGCGAACGAGGAAAGTATATCGCAATTACGTTCGTCAATCGCCGTCAACACGTCGTCGGCGACTGTCCGCATTTTAGCCGCGTCGCCCGCTTTATTTTCGCGGACGTCCTTTAATACTTCCGCCTTTATTTTTGCAAAATCTTCTTCCGTAAAACGATATTCGCAATTCGGCAATACGACGGCTTCCGTAACCGCGCCTAAATTCTTCCTCGTTTCGTGGTCGAATATTTTGACGTTTTCAATCTCGTCGTCGAAAAAATCTATCCTTATCGGCTCGTCGGAATTTATCGCAAAAACGTCCAACACGTCGCCGCGAACGGCAAACGTACCCTTGTCTTCTACCGCTTCCACCCGTTTATAATTCATTCCGACAAGCAATTTTACAACGTCGTCGCGTTCGAAACGCTCACCCTTTACAATCGTCAAACATTCCGATTTTTTAGGGCAACCGCACAACAAAGTTTCTATGGTTACGACTATACAAGAGGCGGCTTCCGACTCGTAAAGCGCATTGGTTCTCTTAATTTCGTTATCCTTAGAGTGCGCGCGCGTAATCAAAAGATTTTCGTCTTTCGGCGGAATATATACCGCCTTTTTGCCCGAAAAAGCCGTTATCGCTTCTGCCGCGGCGTAAGCCGAAACGGCGTCCCTCGTCACGTATAAAACCTTATCCTCTATTTGAGAAGCGAGAAAGTACTTAAACGCGTCCGTAACGCCGAAAACCGCCGAAGGTATGCCTTGGCGGATATATTCGGTTAATTCCGACACGGAATTAACGCCGTTTTTTAATTCTGAAAGTCGTTCCAACATATAGTACCGAAGGCGAACGATTTCGCCCGATTAAAATCGATTACGGTTGCACGGTTAAATTATACTTTTGCATTATTTGTTGCGACGATACGCCCTCCGCGAAATCCGCGGCGGCGCGCCCCGCGAGCGCGGTGACTTCGGCAAACGTTTCGGCGTCCGGCGCCTTTATCCCCGAAAGCACGTAATCCACAAGCGGTATATTTATGCCGCCTATCGGCTTAAAGCCTACGCGCACGCGCAAAAAATTACCGCTGCCGAGTTCTTTGACGATGTTGCGCATACCGTTATGCGTCCCGGCGGAACCGCTTTCGCGTATGCGGACGGAACCCTTATACAAATCCACGTCGTCGTAAATAACAAGCAAATCTTTAAGGTCCGCCTTGTAAAACGACATAACCTCTTTTACGCTTTCTCCGCTTAAATTCATATACGTTTGCGGTTTTAAAAGTATAACCTTTTCGCCGTTGATTTTCGTTTCGGCAATCAAACCCTTAAATTTTTCCTTATCGAAGCGCACGCCCAAGAACCGCGCCGCAGCGTCGATGGACTTAAATCCGAGATTATGGAAAGTGTTTTCGTACTCACTGCCCGGATTACCGAGACCGACGATTATTTTCATAGTTATTCAACCCGTTAAAAAAGCCGTTATCTGGTAACGGCTTTTTTCTTTTGACGTTATTATCAGTCTTCGTAGATTGCGGACAACGAAGAGTCGGAGTAAACAGCCGCTATTGCTTTCGCTACCGCTTTGGCTACGCTTAAAACCTTGATTTTAGGATTATTCTTAACGTTTTCCGGCATATCGATCGTATCTAAAACAACCAATTCTTTTATGGGGGAAGCGTTTATCCTATCCATTGCCGGGCCGGAGAATACGCCGTGCGTGCAACACGCGTAAACTTCTTTAGCGCCGTTTTTAACCAGCGCTTCGGCACCTTGGCATATAGTGCCGGCAGTATCTATCATATCGTCGACCATAAGACAAGTCTTACCTTTAACGTCGCCGATTATATTCATTATTTCTATAGCGTTGGCTTTAGGTCTGCGCTTGTCCACGATGGCGATGGAGGCGTTAACCCTCGACGCGAAATTTCTCGCTCTGCCGACGGAACCGACGTCGGGCGAAACGACAACCCAGTTTTCGTCCATTTTGTTCTTGAAATATTTTGCAAGAAGCGGTGCGCCGTACAAATGGTCGACGGGTATATCGAAGAAGCCTTGTATTTGCGCCGCGTGCAAGTCCATAGTCATCACCCTGTCCGCGCCTGCGCTTGCCAATATGTCCGCCACCAATTTTGCCGTAATCGGGTCTCTGGGGCGAGCCTTCCTATCCTGCCTTGCGTAGCCGAAGTAAGGCATAACCGCCGTTATTCTGCCGGCGGACGCCCTCTTACAAGCGTCGATCATGATAAGCAGTTCCATAAGGTTGTCGTTAACCGGAGCGGAAGTCGATTGGATAATAAAAATATCTTTACCCCTGACCGTCTGCGGTAACGTGATGCTGATTTCGCCGTCGGAGAATTTACCGACTTCCGCATCGCTTACGGGAAGATTGAGTTGTTTAGCGACGGCTTCGGCGAGAGCCTTGTTTGAATTGCCTGCTAAAATTTCGATAGAGTTGCCGTGAGTAATCATTTTAGTTTCTCCTAATGTAACTTTGCGTACATATAGTACGTTATTATTGTACCCTTTCAGATTATTTTAGTCAAGGCTTTTTTTAATTCTCTTTGATTTAAAATAATTTTTTATGAGGTTTTCACAAATTTCTCTTTCCATTCCGCCCTCGTATTCGACCGAATGATTAAGTCCGCCGTCCTTTAAAACGGAATATTTGCTCTCCGCGCAACCGCTTTTAGGTTCGTACGCGCCGAAATAAACCTTCTTCATTCTTGCGTTGACTATCGCGCCGGCGCACATGGCGCAAGGTTCCACCGTGACGTACATCTCGGCTTGCTCCAGCCTCCAACTTTTCAGTTTTTTGCACGCCTTTTGTATAGCCAACACTTCCGCGTGAGCGGTCGCCGAATTGGTTTTTTCGGTTTTGTTGTGTGCGCGCGCTATAATTTTGCCGTCAAGCACTATCACCGCGCCTATCGGCACTTCGTCCTCGATACGCGCTTTTTCGGCTTCCGCTATCGCCGCACGCATAAATTTTTCCATTTTATCTTCTCCGTTAACGTTTTAAGCACGTCTTTGTTTTTATCGAAAATTTCGTCGACGCTTTCCCTTCCTATAGGATGCGACAGCCCGTCGTCGCCGACTTCCACGGTCAACGCCGGGATTTTAAGTTTATCAATGCACCAGTCTTTATATCCGCCTGCCGACCCTACGGTAAATTTTAACGAATACCCCGTAACGTCGGACAACTTTTCGGCAATGTTTTTATCTCTTTTCAAACGCTTTTTATCTTGCGAAAAGGCATAATAGATTTCTTCGCCTTTGCTGTGATAACTAACCGTCACGTCGGGGGCGACGGCGAGCGTAAAATCCCTCAACGCCGAAGTTTCCCGTTCCGAAAACGGACTTTTGCCGACGTAATTCTCGCTCGAACGAATAAACACGTTAGACGTACCCGTTCCCCAATCCGCGTCGAAATTGACGTTTAAGTCCACGCCGTTGCCGTTCGCTTTATACAAAGGCAAAACTTTGGTTATCGCTATACCCTCGGGATTAACCGCCGGTATAAAATAAACGGCGCCCTTCTTTCCTCTGCGACGAAAATCGTCTATCTGCCGCAATGCCAAATACGTCGTCACGTATTCTCTGGCGTGTATTCCGTATTGTACCAAAACAACGGGCGTCGACGATTTGACAATCGAAAAAAAGTATATCGGCAATCCGCGAGCGGTATATCCCGTAACGCCTTTGTCGCCGTCGAATTTTTCATAAAAATCGCTCAGTTCTCGCAACACATCCATATCAATATGATATGATTTATTTATGGTAAGCGCTACCCTCGTC
Source organism: uncultured Christensenella sp. (assembly GCA_964487575.1). Lineage (GTDB taxonomy): Bacteria > Bacillota > Clostridia > Christensenellales > Borkfalkiaceae > UBA1259. The sequence continues at coordinate 12,872 of CAZARP010000003.1, read as the reverse complement.
TATAGAAAACGCGCGATAAATCTGTTCGGTCAGCATAAGCCTGAACATAGTGTGCGGAAACGTCATCGACGAAAAAGACACCGACTTGTCCGCTCGTCTTTTTATTTCGTCGTCAAGCCCGTACGAACCGCCTATAACGAAAGTGACTTCACCCGACGCGTCGACCGCGCCGCGTATGAGTTTAGAAAACCCCTCGCTCGATAATTGCTCGCCCTCTATCGCCATAGCAAAGACCTTGCCTTTAAGATACGGCTCAATCCTTTCCGCCTCTCTGCGTTTTATAATCTCCCTCTCCGAGGCGCCGACTTTGGCGAAGTTTTCCTCTTTTACCTCGATTATCTTAAATTCGCAAAATCGCGACAAACGCTTGGCATATTCGGTTATGCCGTCGGAAAAATATTTTTCTTTAACCTTGCCTACCGCAACCACGGATATCTTTATCATGCGCCTATCACCCCGACGACTATCAAGACGACGTACACCGCGGCGCCGACTACCCCGCAAGGCACCCAGAAACTTCCGCGTTCGTCTTGTTGCTTTTCAGTTTTTTCATCTTTCAGACTGCGCCCTTGCACAAGCACAAACGCAATAAAACCGCACAGCATCAAAAGCCCGGAAGCTATCACGAACGGGTTGTAAAAATCTATGCTTATATGCGCATATTCGAATAACAACACCGAAAAATTATTCAAAAA
>CAZARP010000003.1:0-12077 GCA_964487575.1 uncultured Christensenella sp. | reverse complement strand
CCGACAAATTTCTACCGACTTCCGCCAGCAAAACCGAAAAAACGTTGTAGTCGGAATACCCGGCGCCCTGCCTTACAAGTTCCGTAGCGCGAGCCGTCGCGGCGGACAGTCCGCCGTTGTTGTACACGCAAACGACGTATTTACCCTCCACGTATTGCCTTGTGGAAACTTTTGCAGACGAAGGAGCGTCTTGCTCTTTGCAAAAATCAACGTATCCGTCGCCGTGCACCAAAGTAGACAGATATTCTTCGGCTTTTTTCGCGTCGGAATTTTCGTCGAGTTTGACGCACAAAGTATATAAATCGTTTAACTCTTCGGTCTTTTTATACTGACTTTCGTAATAATACACGGACAACCCGTAATTCCCCAGTTTATCGTAAGCGCCTGCCAATACTTTCGGCGAAAAAATCGCAAAAGCGGCATACAACGCACCGAAAACCCCGATAATCGCGGCAAGAGTTACGGAAGCCGTCTTCAAAATCAACTTACCCAACGTATTCTCTCCTTAAATACTTCCGATATATTCTACCAAACTTGCGACTAAAAATCAATATTTTAAACGATATTTTAAATATTTCGGCATTTTATGCGAAAAGCCCTCGTAATATAAAAGCGAAGGTGATTGTATGAAGAACTTTATAAAACGAATTTTGTTACTGCTACCGTGCATATTTTGCCTTGCTCTCATCGGCTGCGGCAATTCCGACCGGACGACGCCCGACGACTACCTCTGCGAATTAAGAAGCGACGTGTTCGAAGGCGAAGCCGACGGAATTACCCTAAAAGCCGCTTACGGATTTAAAAACGCTTCGGAGGCGACAACCCCTTCCGACCGAATATATAAGTTGTTCGTTCGTTTAGAAGGTGACGTCAAAGACGGCGCAACCTATCACGTAGCCGTAACCTACAACGGCAAAGAATATAAAAACGCCTGCGATTTATTGCCGTCCGGCTCGCCGTTCACCGCGTTCGAAATCCCCGACTTTGCCGAAAAAGAATTTTCCGTAACCGTCTTATGCGGCTCGGACGTTTACGCGGTAACGCTTAAAAGCCTCTTGCCGGAAGGAACCGTCGGATATAAACAAATGCTGACGGAAGTCTTTAAATCTCAAAAAGAATTGGTAAACAAATACGTCGACGACAACGGAACCTTTAAAGGCTCTATTTGCGCGCGCGTACTCGTCAGAAAAGAAAAGCCGTATTGGTACGTCGGTTTTATTTCAGAGCAAGGCGACGTAAAAGCCTTTTTAGTCGACGGAATAACTTGCGAAGTCCTTGCCGTAAGAGAAATTTATTGACAGACTTTTCGATGTTTTATCCGCGTGTACACAAAAAAGGCGGCGCGGCGAATAATCGCGGCACCGCCTTTCTAATCGTTTGTTTTTTTAGTTATAACCACGCGGAAATACGCGTATTTTTATCTTCGTCCCAATTTTTACCTGCCGAAGAATAATCGCAAACGATAAATTTATTACCGTTCTTTTCGGTTATTTCGAACTCCGCGACGGCATTGAATTTGCCCGTGTTAACCTTTTCGGCTTCCACCGTTCCGTCTTGTCTTAACAGCACGTTTACGGCGTCGTCAAACCCGTCTTCGTAACGCTCGTCCCTTGCGAGAACGAAAGCGCATTTTTTCAAAAGCGTTCTGCCGTTTCTCTCTATCGCTTTTACACGGGTATCGAATACAAGTTCTATTTCGTCTCCGCAAGCGAACTCTTCGCAAACATCGTAATATCCCGGTTCGACGCAAACCGTTTTGCCTTTATACTTAACGATGGTTTGCGGCGACCACTTAGGAATTCTCAGCGCGAATTTCAATTTTTCTTGTTTTTCGATTTCTATTTTAATCTTAACCGACTCGTCGTTTTCAAACGGTTTACCTTTAAATTCTATAGTAAACCGCTTGCCCGACGGAGCAAACAATTCGGCACGCCCTTCTTCGTAACCGTTTATAACGTAGCCGTCTTTATCGCGCATAATACCGTAAAGAGCGGATATCGCAGTGCCAGCTGAAGAAATACACGTGCAACAGCCGTACTCCATACCGTCGTCCGTAAACTGCATACATCCGCCGAAGTCAACGGCGCGTCTTTGCCGCAAAATCGGGCTGTAACTGTCTATCGGAATGAAATATTTCGTCTCTAACGGCTCTAATCTACCCTCTCTGTATTTATTGACCGTTTTGTTTTTTTCGAAGTTAATCGCGCCGAACATTCCGTTATACGCGGATTGTTCTATAAAATCGGCAAATCTCGGCTCGCCCGTGAATTTAAGCATTTTATAGCACAAATTCATAAACGTAACGGTAACGCAGGTTTCCAGCATAGGTCTTTCGCGCAGTTCCGTTTGGTTTTCGACCGAATTGTCGAAGAACTCGAAATCGGTACCGAGCGCGCCTATCTCGGTAAGTTCGGTATCGATAACCGCGTTTACGAAGTTTTTAACGGAAACGAGATATTTTTCTTCGCCGGTAACCTCGTAATACTCCAAAAGTCCCTGAAAACAACTCATCATTTCATAAGCTTTTTTTGCTATAAGCTGTGAAATCTTTTTTTCTTTTTTAATAAATATCTCTACCAAATTATCTTCGTTGTTCGTAAAGCCGGTATCGATAATTTGCTTTGCGAAGTCGAGATAACTTTGTTTTTTAACGATTTTATATAATCTGACGAACGGCTCTAAAACCGAACAGGACGGAAGCCCTGCGTGTTGCCAAAAATTGACCGCAAAAGCAATCGGATGCGGTTTGCCCTCGCCGACGTTTGCCACTATGTAATCGGCGTGACGTTCCAACGCCGATAAAATCTCGGTTTTTAGACGCTCGTCCTTACAAATCTCGTAAAAATACAACAGACCGAGCATCGCGTATTTTCTTCCCCACATATCCCAGCCGGTGAATTCCGTTTCCACAGTGTAGGTAGAAAACCTACCGAATTCGTCCTGCGCGGACAAAAAATCTTTTACCGCACCCTCTATAACGGAATACAGACTTTCGTTATGCGTATATCGATAGGTAAGGCACGCGCCGCGCATCATCTTTCCGAAGAACTCGCCGCGCCACCAACCTTTTTCGCCGTCTTTTTTTTCTTTAAATTGCCGAACGAACAACTTCCATAAATTTTCGTCTAATAACTGCTCTTCAATCATAAACGAATTAGCCTTTTCGGTTAACCCGTCGTATTTAACGCGCTCTTTTATCAACGGAAATTCTTTTTCGACTATGTTTTGCATAATAATCCCCTTTTTTAACGTCTCATTGCGTCGCTACGAGGCGTGTATTGTATCCTTCGTTACGGACGATTTGTCCGTAACGAAGGATTTAAATACGTTAATTCGTTTTCCAGCTAAGAACGCCGTCGTCGCTAACGCTCCAATATTCTCCGCTAAACGACGTGTAATCGTTTTCTGCGCCTTTCATTGCTTCTGCGGTAGCGTAACGTTTAACGCCGCTTACCGTTTTACAACGACCGAATTTTGCGCCGCTTCCCTCGAGCGCTTTGATCTCATCTGCGGTTTTACCGTACCAGCCGTTCAAAATATCAGCCGCCGCGTCCACTGCTTCTTGACCTTCCGCCACTTCGTTTTCCGCCATTATTACGGTTGACGTGTATACAACTTGATTTGACTGATTGCATACGCTTAACGTCGTGTTGGATATTACGTATACGTTACTGAAATTCGGACCTACATCGTCGTCCGCGCCGCCGTAATACCCGGCTTGCATTCCGTACAGTCCGTACGAGTAACAATATTGCGCGGTCGTATTTTTAATTTCGTATTCGAATACGCAGTTTTTAAAGTCGGTGGTCTTCCAACCGTTGTTTGTCCCGCCGATTTTATCGTAATATCCGCCGACCTGAATTGCTATCAGCGCACGATTTCCTCGCGCATCGGACCATTGTCCGATCCCCACATCCTGCTGTCCGTCTCCGCCGTAAATATCGTTCGCCTTCACGTAAACGTTTTCAAAATTGCCGACAAGCACGTTCTGTGCGAACAAACAGACGTTTTTTTGGTAATTGCTGCCGCCTAAAGAAACGTCGGTAAACGCTACGTCTTTAACGGTTCCGTTTGCCATTAGTCCGAAAAGGCCTTGATCCCTTACCGTAAGGTTGCTGATAACGTGCCCCGCGCCGTCGAACGTTCCCGTTAAACCGCCGTATATGGGCATATTTTCTATGCTGTCTACTTCACCCTTATTATAATATGCGTTATCTAAGTTATCTCTGCCGTTAGCTTGAATAATAGGTTCTCCGTTAGCGTTAACCTGTCCGTTGAGCGTCGAGTTAAGGGTAGCGTCCTTTACCGCCTGATGCGTATAACCCGTCGCGTCTATATCGTTTGCAACGACGTAATAGCCGTCGAACACGGTGTTCGATTTTATCGACGTGCCTTGAACCTTGGTTACGTCTTTAAGTTCGAAGAAACTTAAATCTTCCGCCTTCCTTATAACCTTGGTCGCGGCGACAAAAGGCTGAACGTATGCCGCGTCGTCCACGAATACGCTGAGGTTATAAGTTTCTTTCAACTCAAAATCTCCCTCGTTTTCCACGCCGGAAACGTTGATTTTACCGTCTACGACTTCGGCGGTTACGGGATGCGCGTTGAAGTATACCGCAACGTTGTCGCCGGATGCGCCCTCCGGAAAATCGAATACGCTGACTTCGTCGTTTATTCCGTAATAGCCTACGGTTTCCACGGTGGTATAACTATCGCCGTAATATTGTTCCAACGTCGAAGCGTCCCCACCGTTCAAAACGGCGGCAAGAGCGACCGCACGCATGCTTCTTGCGTCGGAATTGCCTTCCGCGTAATAATACGCGTCGTCTACCTTTATAAAGGCACGAGCGACAAGCTCGGTTGCATACGCGGCTTTTTTCTGCGCTTCCGACCATTCGTCCATATTATCGTAAACGATAGACGCGTAAAAAGTGAACTCTCCGTTCTCGTCGAAGTCCGCTTCGGTCGCCGTGCAATAAATCACTTGCGCTTTAGCGGTGTCTTTATTCAACAGTTCGTCGTCGTCTATCAATTTCTTTGCGGTAACTACCGCGCCGAAACTGACCTCGTCGTCCTCTCCGACGTCAAGCGAATTATAATACGCTTGGTTTACGGTTGCCGTCCAGCGGATACCCGTAGGAGTACCGCTTCTTACGCTCGCGCCGTCTACCATAACGAAAGACGCCTTTGGCGTAACTTCGTCCTCTGCGACCGCGACTTTAACATAAGTCGACGCGAATGCCGCGAAGCAAACGACTGCACACAGAGCAAGCAAAATTAAAGAAAATCTTTTAACTTTAGCCATTGACGTTTCCTCCCTCGTCATCAAGCCACTCGAACATAAACGAGCCGACTGCCTCACGTTGCGATGATAGCCCCGACGCTAATATACAATCGGAACCGAAAGCAACTTTTTCGATAAACGGTTTTTCATATTTACCCTTTACCATGTTTTTTTACCCTCCTTTATTCGGGCTTTACGCCCGTTTTTTTCTTATACAACTTTTTCGTTTATACTGCCGCGTCAATGCGAGAATTAAATTTATTTTTTCAAACCGCGCAACGTTATAATCGCATAACTGCCGTTAAAAGTAATCTTTCCGTTTTCTATTTTTGCATTAAACACGTCGCTGATTTGATAGTCGTCGCTTATCTTTACGTTAAGCGTGCTCTTGTCCTCGTAGTTGTTAAGCATAACCTTCACGCAGTCGTCCGCTTCGTGCACGGTTACCATACAACGAACGCTGTCTACGCTTACGATTTTTTCTTTGTTTTTAAAGAATAACTCGTAAATTTTGCAGAGCGCGGTGTTTTCCGCCATATAACTTTCGGTATAGACTCTTTCTATCGGTGCGTTGACGAACGTTACCGAGCCTTTCCCCAATTTATTTTGCGAAACAAACACTTCGCCCTCGTTATCCCTATACAACACTTCGGCGGTCTTAACGCCGACGCTTAGTCTGCAAGAACAAGGCAACTTTATTTCCGCGCCGTCTATTTCGGCGGTTTTTACAAAGTCGGTTTTTTCTCTGCCTAAAACGGTTAAGCCCGTTATTTCCTCAAAGTCGCCTATGCCGCCGCCGTCGTAGGTAATAAGCAGGTTAGCGCCGTTTTTAATACGCGCTTTCAAATCCCTTACACGGCGATATGGCGTAACGCTGTCCAATTCTATACAAGGTAAAATATAATAATCGGCGTCCCTTAAAGGCTTTTCGTCATAGTAAAAGTCTATCGTCCGCCCCGACTGAACGCCGAGCGTAAACGCGCCGTAGGCGTTACGCCACGTATCGGTGCGCGAAACAAGTATCGCGGTAGCGTCGGCTTTCGGTTCGGGAAGCGTACCGACCTTTTCGAGCACGGGTTTTAACTTACGCATTCTTTCGGCAATCGGTTTAGGCGTATCCTTTGCGGTAAACAAGCCCAAATCGCGCTCGCTCGTACACAGGTTATACGGCTCGTGATCGAAATTCTGGTCGAAAGCACACCACCACAAATATCCCTTGCTTCCCACGGCAAGAGAGGTTAAAAGCGATTTTTCGAAATAGTCGGCTGTGAGTTCGTCGTTCAAAACGCAAGGTCCCGTCGTGCCTATTTCTTCTACGATACTCGGCTTGCCGGTAACCGAAGAATAATACAAGGACTCGCACGCCGCGTGGAGCGACGCACGCATATTAAGCAAACTTTCCGTCGCGCAATACGGCGTGAAAATCGGATACGGGTGCGGCGTTAAAACGTCTGCGTGTTTTGAAATAAGAATTTGATTAAAAGGACCTTGCAACCTCGACGAATGAATACCTGCGTATATCGGGCGGGTATTGTCTTCGAGTCTTATAGTGTCGCAAATGCTTTTCAACCACAATTCCGATTGCGACTCGTTCACGTCGAAACTTAAACAATTACATTCGTTTCCCGGTTCGTAAGCGATTACGTTGTCGTAATTTTTAATTTCCGAAACGAAATCCTTAATAAACCTGCATTCGTAAAGTATCGCCGTGGCGTCCGCCAAAAGATCTTTATCTCTGAGGTATTCGGGGATAAGTCGTCTTCCGCTCATCCAGCCCGTTAAAAACGCAACGAGAACTTTAATGCCGTGTTCCCCGGCAATCTCGATAAGCCTTTTGAATTCATCGAGTTTTTTTGCAGACAGACCGCTTTCGGGGAAAGGTTGACCTTCCAAAAATTCTTCGCCCGTACGGACTCTGAACCCTTGCTTATTAAACCAAGGACTTTTGGGAATGGGGTTTTCGCGTATCGGCTGAAAATCCTCCCACGAGGGGAATATTCTGATACAACCCACCCCGTACGCCGAAAGCTTTTCCATATCGCTTCTTATCACTTTTTCGTCAAAAGTCTTCCATGCCATACAACCGCCGTTGGAAGGCCAATAATTGCAACCGATTAAAAATTCTTCTTTCACTATGTAACTCCTTTTTTTATTGACTTTTAGTCGTTTTTGTATTATATTTTAAGCACTATGATTACTTATCGTATAATAAATCCCGATAATAACATCGAAATTAAGTTTTGGAACCACGCCTATCCCGTCGTACACAACCACACCTTTCACGAAATCACCTTCGTTTGCAACGGCACGGTCGCAACCGTTATCGACGGCGAAGAACACCTTATGAACAAATACGATATATGCCTGGTAAAACCGCATAACGTTCACAGCCAAGTACCGCAACGTTCCCAAAAACCCGAATTTTACAACATAGTTATAAGGTCTACCTATCTTAAAACACTGTGCGACAGTATTTACGAGGGCGCTCTTTCCGATATAGAAAACTCGTCCGATTTATTCGTTTCTCTCTCACCCGACAAACACGCGAAGATATTAAATTTATTAAACTCCGCGCTTTCTATCGACCAAGAATATAAAAACAAATGCCTCGGTTACACCGTTGCGCTTCTGGTCCAAGAATTTATCCCCGACCCGGAAAAATCGGTTGTCCGCACGCCCTTAACAAGCGCTATAAAAATAATGTTAAACCCCAAAACGATGAACCTTTCCGTTCAAGAAATCGCCGCGAAAGTCGGCTATACGGCGGAGCATTTCAGTAGGTTGTTCAACAAAGAATATAACGTTTCTCCGCATAAGTTCTTTTTTGACATCAAAATGCAACACGCCAAGATGCTTTTACAGCAAACGGATATCGGCATAAAAGAAATCGCTCGTTCCGTCGGCATCAAGTCTTTACCGCACTTTTATAAAGTCTTCAAAAACTATTTCGATACCACGCCGATGGCAATACGTAAGTCCCCAAACGAAAACGTTTAACCGTATTTTCTGCCTGTAAAACGGAAAACTTTATCAAAACAATTCTTCTTCCAGCATAGCGCACAGCGCGTGATACACCGGCAAATGCAATTCTTGTATCTTATACGTTTCCGTTTCGGGTACGCGCACGCAAATATCCGAACATTCCGAAAGCGCGCTTTCTTTTTCACCCGTCAACGAAATCACGGATATGCCTTTCAACCTTGCCACCGTCGCCGCGTATACGCAGTTTTTGGAATTGCCCGAAGTGGAAATACAAATCAGCGCATCGCCTCTATCGCCCAGAACGTACAGTTGCTGTGCGAACACCGCAAGCGGTTGCTTGTCGTTGGCAAAAGCCGTAGAAAGCGCTAAATGCGATGTGAGCGAAATCGCTTTCAATCCCCCTTCCAGCGTTTCCGCAAGCGCCTCGCCTTCCGCCGTCCGACAAAGGACGGATTTTTCTTCGGCAGGGATAGGACGCTTCTTTTTAAAACTTTTCATCAGTTCGCCAACTATATGTTCGCAATCCGCCGCGCTGCCGCCGTTGCCGCAAAGAAGCAATTTATTGCCCCCTCGATACGTATCCGCTAAAAGCGTAAACGTCGCCGCAATGTCCTTTTCGCACGCCGAAAGCGCGGGATATTTTTCTAACAAATCTTCCAAAATTTTCTTCGTCGTTTCTTTCATTTACACACCTCCGGCAACCGCCAAAGCCGCGATATCGCCCACGTTTTCGCTTAACGCCGCAGGCACAATTTCGCACGCGTTTGCGGAAGCTGCAAGCGTTTCTTTTTTTATTTCCTTTTCCATCGCCGGAATAAGTAACGCCCCCGAACGCATAAACACGCCGCCGAGCACGATTTTTTCCGGATTAAGTATATCTATTACAATACTAAGTCCCTTGCCCAGCATACGTCCGCTTTTTTCAAACACTTTTTTAGCGAACGCGTCGCCGTTAAACGCGTATTCGCTTAATTTTTTTGTGGTAATGCCTTCCAATCCGCCCGTTTTTACGATACATTCGGGCAGTTGTTTTTTCCTTTTTGCCATTTCCGCCGCAAGCCGCGTAATGCCGCCGCCGCTGCAAAACCCTTCGAACGAACCCGATTTCCCGTAACCGACGGGGCCGTTTTTCGCCAAGCGGATATGCCCTATCTCGCCGGCGTTACCGTTCGTACCGCCGTACAACTTCCCGTTGACGATAAGCCCTGCGCCAAGCCCGGTGCCAAAGGTGCAAAACACCATATTTTTCGTTCCCTTGCCGGCGCCGAACCGCCATTCGGCAACCGCGCACGCATTGGCGTCGTTTTCCAAAACCGCGTGCAAGCCGAAGCGTTTTTCGATATATTCCACGATGGGGAAATTGTGCCATCTCGGTAAATTGGGCGGCGTTAATATCACGCCTTTTTCCGTATCGAGCGGTCCGCCGCAACTGATACCTGCGCCTGCGATTTCATTTTCCGCCTGAAAACGGGCGACCGCCGACGCGAGCGTTTCCAACGTTGCTTCGGGAGTCGTCGTAGGCGTTTCTTCTCTGTCTAAAACCGTGATGTTGCCGTCTTTTATCGCCCCGAGCGACACCGCGCATTTCGTGCCGCCGATATCAAAACCGATATAATACATTATTTATCCTACTTTTTTATTCTCTTCAGCTTTTACCGTCTATTCTTTCAAAATACGGAAGTTTATCGATAGGCGCGGGTACAACGTGTCTACCCTCGCCGTAAATCGTTCCGTCCGTCATATCTTTCCACTTTCCGACGGGGAAGGTCACTTCCCTTTCAACGACGCCCTTGGTTAATACGGGCGCCACGAGATATTTCTCCCCGAGCATAAACTGGTCTATGATTTTTTGATATCCCTTGTGAGGATAATTGTATTCCATATTACGAATAATCGGCTCGCCCGTCTTTTCCGACTCGTCTACGAGCTTAATAATCTCTCCGCTCGTTTTTTCGTGCAATTCAGCCGCTTTACGACACAGTTCGGCATACGGCTCGGAAAGTTTTTTCCAAGGCAACGCCGAAAATTGCATCATCGGGAATAAAGCCGAACATTCCGCCATTCGTACGAACAATTCCTCGTCCGCCTTTCCGTATACGAACGCCGTCCATAAACCGCCGCCGACCATATCGGGACAAACAAACGGATTTCCTATCAAACCGATAAATATTCCTTGAGGGATTAAACTTGCCAAGCCCCCGAACTCCCATTTATGCGCTTTGTCGCCGAGTCTTTGGATAACGTGTAAATTTCCCGTTTTCCAAGTATTCTTGAACTCGTGCAAGGGATATTTCATACCGAACTTAATCCAAGCCGCGTTCAACTCGTCCGTGGTATAGCGTTTTGCTTCAAACGTTTTCCAACCGTAAACCATAGGGTCTTCGCCGACGTCGTTTTCAACCGCAAGCGAGAAGGTGTCGATTTCGTTAATCGGCTTCCAAGTATAATCGCCGCCGTCGAACTTAAAGCCGTCCACCCCGTATTCTTTTACCAGAACGTCCAACTGATTTTGCATAAATTCGCAATCGCCCTCTAAATTGAAATTGAGCATTGCCGAATATCCGTTCCACCATTTATAAATCGCAACGCGTCCGTCTTTTAATCGCACGAGATGTCCCGTATCGGTTTCCACGCCCTCTTTACGACACAAATCCAAAAACTCGTCGGTGTCCGGGGAAACCCAAGGGCAAACCCAAAGCATCACCTTAAAACCCATTCGATGCAACTTATCGACCATTCCCTTGGGGTCTTTGAATTTTCTCGGGTGAAAACGCCAAATGCCCTGGTTCTCTTGCCAGCCGTCGTCGATGATTAAAATACCGTGCTTATAACCGTTTGCGATCAACCCTTCCGCATAAGATAAAATATTTTCTTCCGTCTGTTCTTTTACGAGTTCCATCCAAGTATTAAACTGCGGAATTTCATAAAATTCACGAGGCGTGCGTACCGTAGTTTCAAACGGGAAATAAGTTCTTTTCGCGTTCAAAAACGCTTCTTTAAGCGAAGCGCCGTCTTCGTTTAAGACGATTTCTCCTTCGCCTTCGCAAACAATTTCGCCGTTTTTAAAAGATGCGATAAACCCCTTTTCGCTCCAAACGTATCTTCCTTTGTCGGACAAAAATAAAGGAGCGGCTTGCACCGTGCTACGTTTATTCACAAGATTTACAATCGTTTCGGTATTACGGTCGAAAGGCATTTTTTCCGATTGCGCGATCGTACCGCCCCACCAATGTTCGTTTTCTTGCATTACAATTTTTAAAATCATATTTTTTTCTCCTTATTCGGAAACGAGCGTTCTGAACACCTTCAACCATTCTTCCGCAATAATATTCGAACCGTAAACGTTGGGATGAATTCCGTCGGGCGCAACGATCCGGTCACCGTAAAGTTTCGCCGCTTCTTCCATTTTTTCTTGTAATTCAACGTACGGTATGCCGTACTCCCGCGCGATTTTTTTCCCTCGCTCGACGTATGCCAAAACCTCGTAATCCTTTTCGTATGCCTCGTCCGAACGTTCCCCGTGGATAACGAAAGGCAGACAAATGATAATTTTGATATTCGGAAAACGCTGCCGCGTTTCTTCGATGATTGCACGGTATACCTTTTCCCACCGTTCCAAATCAACGCCGTTGTCGTTTCCTTCAAAGTCGTTGTCGTTGGTTCCGACGTAAATAGTCAGCACGTCGGGCGCAAGGTTCCAGACGTCTTTTCGGAGCCTTGCGTATAAATCCACGATACGATTTCCACTGACGCCGCGATTGATAATTTCGTAGCCGGAGGGGTCCTCGCTCAAAAGCCGACGTGCGACGAA
>CAZARP010000002.1:55909-57690 GCA_964487575.1 uncultured Christensenella sp. | reverse complement strand
CCGTAGACCTTAAACGTATAATTTAAGTCGATTTCTTCGTTAACGTATACGGACTTATCCACACCGCCGAACAGCGAGAAATCCGCAGTTAAATCGGTAACCGTTACGACGACGGTCGTTTTGCTTTCGCCCAGTGCGGCTTCCACCTTGGTGCTGCCGACCGCGACGCCGGTTATTAAGCCCAAAGAGTTGACCGTCGCGACCGACGGGTTATAACTCTCCCAAACGATTTTCGACAGGTCGTCGCATTCCAACGCGTTTACGAATTCACGCTGACCGACTTGCAAAGTTATTTGCGTTTTGTCAAGTTTAAGCGATTTGTCGGTCGTATCATCTTGCTCGGCGCCGCATCCGAACGCCATACACATACAAGCAACGAGCGCTAAAAGCGTCAATAATCTTTTTTTCATCTTTTCTCTCCTTTTGCCTCGTTACTTTATAACGTCGAGGGTAAAAGTCTTCACGAGGAAGGTATCGTCGAACCCTCTCCAAGAACCTTTTACGACGATTGTCGCGCTGCCCTCTTTAATCGCGATAAGCAAACCGTCCGCGGCGACAGCGCAAACGCCTTCGTCGCTAATCCTGTATTCTATGCTGCCGTCGATAAACTTTTTACCGTTAAAAAGCACGTATGCGGCAAGATTGAACTTTTCACCGACCTTTACGGTTAACGTTTCGCCGACGTTTACTTCGGTTTCCAACGTCGGTATCATTCCGCCGCTGCCGACCGATAAAACGACCTTGCAGGAAGTTCCGTCTTCCGTCGTCGCGGTAACCGTCGCGTCGCCGATGTTTTCGGCAACGCACAATCCGTCTTTGACGACGATAACGCCCTCGTCGGAAGACGACCAATTAATCTCTTTATCGAGGTATTCCGCTTTGGTAACGTAAAGCTTGTACTCGTCGCCTATCGTAAGTTCTTTCGACTTTACGTTAAGGAAATGCACCGCGACGGGTTTGTTGCCGCCGTCGTCTTTTTGCGGTTCGTCGTTACCGCACGCAACGCCGCAAACGCACAAAACCGAAATTAAAGTCGCTACAAATAAAACGGATAATCTTTTTAATTTTTTCATATTCTATTTCCCCTTCGCCGCATTTATCGTGCTGGATATCGAACCTTTAACTTCGCCCTCGCACATAGTGCCGAGGCCGGGCAAGATTTCGTCGAAATACGAGATTACTTTGTTAAACACGTCGCTCGGTATCGAAGCCTTTTCGTGTCTGGCAATAAGCAAGTATGCCGGCGAACACCATTCGGTATCTACGTGTTTTTTGTACACCTCGTATAATTCCGGCTCGTTTTCTTTATAAATCTTTGCCAAAATACTTTGCGCTTCGTCGCATAGGGACATCCACTTAACAAGCATTTGGTAAGGCCAATACTCGGGGTTGTTCAAATACACCGCCATTTTATAGTTGTCAAGTCTACCGACTTTATCGTAAGCGACGTAAAACCATTCCCTTTCCGCGTCGAACAGCTCACGCATTACCGAAGCCGCCTCTCCGTATATCGCGTCGAACCATTCGTCGGTCAACGCTTCGGTATCCAAGGTGGAGTCCCACATCATTTTATAATCCAAAAACGCTTTAAGCCCGTTAAAATTGTTGAATTCTTTATTCTGATACGCGCCTTGGTTGTTCCACGTCAGCAAGTTGCCCGACGTATAAAACTGATAGCCTTCAGTCGTAAAGTGTGAAAAATCGTCGCACATCGTCATATATTCGTGATAGTTTACCGCGTACGTCCACATCATCGTAAAACTTGCGGTATCGAACCATTT
>CAZARP010000002.1:38028-55809 GCA_964487575.1 uncultured Christensenella sp. | reverse complement strand
ATACACGCCGCGCAATTACAGCTGCTTGACGTATCCTCTATCGTAAACGCTATTATGTTGTAATCCGGAAAAGCTTCTACCGGATACCGGGTCATATTGTACGTTATTACGTCGACGATCCTATCGATAAGTTGGTTATATTTTTCTTCGTCGCCGTGAGCGGTATAACAAAGCTGGTCTTGTTTGTCGTTAAACCATTCGGTAGGACCCGACAACACCACGTCGCGCGTGTTGTGAATTGTTCTTGCCTCGCCTCCGTTCCTCACGTCGCCTATCGGCATACAGTAATCGCTGTAACCTTTAGGCATTCTGAACCTATACCCCAAACTGTTTCTGTTGTCTTTAACGGGACCATAACTTGCCGAACGCATTTCTACGTCTGGAATATCGGTAACGTTAAAGTTCATAAGCTTAACGTTCTTTTGCCCTTCGTTTATCTTCCACGTATCGTAAGAGTATATCTCGAAATCGAAGACGATATCCATAAAGTCGTATACCGCGTATAACGCGCCTTGCGAGCCGCCGCCGATAAGATAAACTGTTTTATCTATCGTAACTATTCTAAGTCCCTGCGACGTCAACTGCGTTCTGTCTATCGTAAGACCGGTAGAATACAACATTTGAGTGTTGCCTATGGAAATATATCTGCCGCTCGACGTATGCTCTAAACCGTAAGAGTCCTCGTGAACGGTTTCCAACTTTATCCCGGTCGCCTGAAGAAACAAGTTGGTAAATTCGCCGGCAGCCGTAAGCACGTACGTATCCGCGTTCTCGGGAATTACGATTTTATAATTACACACGCCGTTTTTCACCATATAATCCGAAGTTTCCACGGCGGTGTAAACGTGAGTGCCTTCGTAAGAATATTTCCTTACGGAATTCCCTTCAACGACTTCGTTTTCGGGGTCGGAGCAAGCGGCGGTTCCCAGTAGTAAAAGCACGCTTAAAATCAAAGCAATAAATTTTTTCATACCCTTATCCCCCCTTATTCCGCTTTAACCTTATAGGTTATATACGCGGAGTTGCCGTCGGCGTCGTAACAACAAATTTTTACGGTGTACACGCCTTTCGTCGTAAACGTCATTTTGGATTGATTGTATTTGACGATACGACCGGCTTCGTCATACACGTAAATATACGTATTCAAATCTTCTTTTGCGGTTTCGTTGTCGGAATACTCGTAACCTTCCACAACGTATTCGCTGTTCAGTTTTACGCTTATCACCGTGTCTGCGTCGATTTTACCGGTAAAGCGTATGGTAGGCGCAACGTTGTCGGTAACGTTGACGACGAAACGCTTGGTGCCCTTTTTAACAGCACCCGAAAGTTTCGTCTTTACCTCGTACTCGTATATGACGATATATTTACCGCTTTTTTCCAATTTAACTTTAACGTCGTCCGTCATAACAACGTCGTTAATAGCGTGACCGTATACGTCGTTGGCGATGCCGCCGTCAGGCGATTTTACGGTAAGTTTTATACCGTCGGAAGCAACCGGGTTATAAACGCTCGACACGATCGGCACTGCGACGGTGAAGGTCTCACCCAAGGTATAAAGCCCTTCCGGAGAATTATAACTTATCTGCGGTACTGCGTCCGACATAGCGTCGCTTACGTTTTGATTGTTTATTTTGTTTATCCTTATAGCGCTTTCGCCCGTTATCCCCTCTAAGGTAATCGTGAGCGAACACATCTTGCTCGCGTAGTCGCCGAACGACCTGCTTACCTTTTGGTTGTTCGTAATCTTACCGTCGTCGTAAGCAACCCATACCGAGTGAGAAACGTCGGAGAAGTTTACGCCTTTTACGTCGTCGTATACGCCGTTGACGCCGTAATACAGTCCTCCGTTTTTGTTAACGTATTCTATAACCGTTTCGTCGGAGCCGTCGCTCAAAGATATCACGACCTTTGCGAAATTGCTCTGCGACGCGGGGATATAAAAGCCTAACTCGAAATCTTCGAAACTGATACGGTTGATAAACTTGAGCGTGGCGCTCGTCTTGGTTCCGTCGAAAACGTACAAATGCCCGTCGACCGAAGTCGTCGTCGATACGTAATCGCCCTCGAAGTGAGCCGCGTAATTCTTTTCGTTCGAAGAATACCCGACGTCCTTTACCGCAACGGTTTTGCTTTCCGCATACGAGCCGTTGCATTCATACTTAAAACGAACGCTGTTTTCGGCGTTTACAGTAAAATCGTTTCCGGTAATCGCCACGTATTCTCCGCCGTCGAAACTGACGTACGCGTTGACTTTTAAGCGTTCGCCCTGATAATAAGCGTAACGCTGTTCCGCCTTATACGTTGCGCCTTTTATATAGCGCTCGGGCAAATTTGCGTCGACGTCTTCAAAATGCACGGTCGAACTTTTAACGCATTCGGCAGTGTATTCGTAAGTGCCGTCGTATACGTTGTCGGCATAAATATACTTTACCTTATATTCTCCGAGTTCGGTCGGGAGGTAACCTTGTTCGCTATCTAATACGACTGTTTCGCCCGACGGCGCGGTTATCTCAATCTTGACGGATACGTCACCGTTAATGTTTTGAATTTCGGGTTGAGCGAAGTTTACCGGTTCGTAATATCCGAACTTGCTTTGTCCGACGTTAAACACAATTCCGGCTTCCGCCTCTACCACGTTAAGTCCCAACGTGCGACGGTCCAAAACGCCGAACATATCCGTAATGTCGTAAACTACGGTGTAATATCCGGTTTTTTCGGGCACAAAAACTCCGTCCTTAAAATATACGGCGTTTTGTTCTTCCGTTCCGTAATTTGCATATAGCGCGGTTTTAAGATTGCCCGCATATACGGGGCTGTTGACCGAGACCGTCGGCAACGTAAACGCCTGACCTTTGACTATGTTTACGGTATTGTCGGAAGTGGCTTGCACGCTTAAATCGACGAGCGGTTTACAGTAAGTAAAGTCACTCGCTTTCAAATCTTCTCCGCTGTACCCCATTAACGACTGAATTTCTAAATTAACGGTTGACTGAGAATACCCGAAGCACTCTATAACGGCATAACACTCGCCCGTAGTAAAGCCGCCGAAAGCGTTTACCCCGTGGAGTTCTTGCGAACAAATATTATTTACGAAATTTTTCGAAAACTTTTTGTCGTTTTCGTCGTATTTATACTTGTACACGTCGCCGGTTTTGGGGTTGAACTCGAAATTCATACCGCCGCTTTTAGCGAACGTAACGTTAAAACTTTCCCCCGATACCGCGGCTACTTGGCTGGACGCGCCGTAAACGGCACCCGAAGAATACCTTTCGCTTTGGTGGAAACGATAGTTTTGACCGTTATATATAACGTCGGTAGCAGCTCCGGTGGCGGCATAACTTTCCAAACCGCCGATTTTCTGACTTTCGGTACCGCATCCGACGTATACACCGTTAGAAATCTGCGACCAATTATAAAATTCTATAAATTTATTTTCGTCGTAACAATCGACCAACTTTACCGTAACGAAATTAACACTGGGTTTTGCGGCGCGGTCGTCTTTTAGATACGGGAATATCCTGCATACGTCCAAAAGGTCCACGTCGTTTAGGTTAATCGTCTTCATAAAATAAAGTTTGTCGCCCTCGTATAAGGTTACCGAAAGTCCCTCCGGCGCTTTGGATAAATTGCTGAGGGTCAACTGCTTAAACTCTACTTCCGACTTATCCGACGAAACGTAGTATCCGTCCTTTTTGACGGTAAAGGTTTCGTCGGCGGTTACGTAAGTCCCGTTATATTTCGCCTTATAGGTAACGACGTATTCGCCTTCGGTTGAAAGTTTACCGGGAAGCACGTCGTAAACCCTGCCGTCGGGATAACGGATATAGGTCTTTTCGGACATAACCTCTTCGTTACCGTTTACAAGAAGCACAACGCTTTGCGGTAATGAAATTTCCGTACCGTACGCATACACCTCGTCGAAAACGTCTTCGGCTGCCGCCACCGACATAATTATACCGTCGGCAAAGACGTCTTGCCGAGACGCGTCCGAGATAAGCGCCGCGCCCGTCAATGCGGACGCCGCGCCGACGCCGCATAAACACGACGTCAATATTATTTTAGATAGTTTATTCATTATTCTTTAATCCCCCCTAAGGAAACGTTACCCATAACCACGTCTTTAAGCGCGATAAACAGTATCAATATCGGCATTGCGAGCACCATACAACCGGCAATTCTGACCGGCGCGCTCTGCAATTCCGTTTTATCGTATTTACTCACTTGGTTAAACGTTTGCGTAGACATCATATATACGCCGTAAGCAAGCGTGGGTTTAGACGGGAAGTATAACAACGCCGTCTGATAGTTGTTATAATATTCGATAAACGTTATTAAGAAAACGGTAACGAATATTTTAGACGCAAGCGGTAACATAACGTTGACGAAAACTCTTAATTGAGAAGCCCCGTCTATTTCCGCCGCCTCTATATACGTGTTAGACATCGTTTCGTAATAAGCGTAGAACACGAAAAAGTATATACCCGTAAAGTTTATTTTCTGTACGAACATTCCCACGTAATTGTTATACAGACCTAAATTTTGCATCATATTGATTTCCGCCGGATACGAACCGACTATGGGTATCATCATAATGACCAAACATACGTAATATATAAGTTTCGTATACCAGTATTTATATTTTGCGCAAATATATGCCACAATCAAAACGGTCAAAGTATGCACGACGCTGCCTACAACGGAATACAACAACGTGTTAACCAATAAATCGCCGAAATCCACAAGCGTGCGCGGATAACTTATCTTACCGAAGATAGCCGATATATAACTGTTGTCTTGTATTATGGTAACAAATCCGTCGAAAACGACTTTATAGTTTCTAAACCGCATTTGTTGCGAACTGTATTTTGCGTCCGGCAAACCTATCACGTTGCCTAAATCGGTAAAATCTATACCGGATTTAAGCGACGTCAATAATCCCCAAAGTATCATGGCTATAACGCTTATGGAATATATAGCCATAATTATGAACGCCACTATGAGAAAAACGTTGAATTTTTTAGTTTTCTTAGTTGATTTTGAATTCGTCATCTCTCTCCTCCTTAGTCGACGCCGGGGCCGTATTTATTCAGCAACTTTCTGACAAGTATGGTTATGGGCGCCAGTATAAGCGTCAAAACCACGCCGAGCGCGGCAAGTTGAGGAAAGGTTACTTCGGTACCGTACAGTTCCGAAGTCGAAGCCTTTCTGTACAAGTAAAACCCTATCGTATCGAATTGGTTTTTACCGGTGTTCGCAAAGAAGGTAAACAATTCCATTTGATTGGTAAACAGTCCTGCCATATTGACCAAAAAGAAGGTCACGAAGGTCGGGAACACCGACGGAACGGTGATATGTATAAACTCTTGCACTACGCCTACCCCGTCCAACTGCGCCGCTTCTACTATCGAAGTGTCTATGGCGCTCATGGCGTTCGAAAACAACATAACCTGTACGCCGAAGCCTATCCATACGTTATAAATAAGCACGGTAACAAATTGCGCTTTTTCCGTACCGTCCAAAAGTCCTTGCGTAGCGACGCCGAACAGCTTTTCGGACAGCGCCATATACACGTCGGTCGTAATATATTTATACAATATTACGAACACGACGCTCGACACGATGTGAGGTATATACAGCACTACCCTGAAAAAGTCTGCCAGAAAATACCTTTTCGCGATGTAATACGAGAAAATCATCGAGAACCCTAAAACGATAACAATGTTGCAAGCGAACAAAATCATCGTATTGCCGAGCATCTTCCCGCTGTTTTTCAAAAAGTCGAAGGCAAACGCAAAATTATCCCAACCGGCAAAGGACGTAGTGTAACCCAATCCGTCTATGTTTACCTTATACGTCTTAAACGCCATAATTATGGAGTTAAAGTTGACGTATATATAAAACAAACAAAATTGCAATACCGGCAGCGCTATCATCAAAACGCTGAATAGAATTCTTTTTTTGTTTCTTGACCGTAAATCGTTTTTAACCATTTAATATTCTGCTCCATTCGTCGGCGCCGAGTTGAGTGTTCTCGAACAATGCTTTGGTTCCGTATTTGTAAACGCCGGTATCATCTTTGTCCGTTTGTTTAAGCGGCGTATAATACTGAATGTTATCTTTAGGTATCGTCGGCGAAACGGGAAGTTCCAACGCTATCTTTATTCTTGCTTTAGCCTTCTTGAACGCCGTGGTACTACCGGAATAATACACGACGTTTCCGCCTTCGGCGTTACGCAACTCGTATAAGTGATGACCGAAATTAGAAAGAGCGTTTTCTTGCTCGGCGTTCAGCGTATACTTTATAGGTCTTGTAATTCCGCCCGTGTAAGAAGTAAATTCAGCCAACTCGGTATTAGTATAAAGGAAGGCTATAAACTCTTTGCACGCTTTAACCAATTCCGCGTTAGCGGCAATATTACCGTTTACGACGCAAACGCCGATGCCGATATCTAAAAGCGTGGACTCGCGCGGCGTATAACTTGCGTTATCGAACGACACGGGGAGCGCCATAAACCTTAAATCGCGGTCGCCCTCTCTTGTCGAAAGCGTTTCGTAAGTTTTAAACGAACCGCCTTCTTTTGCCTCGTTATACCAATAACTTGCCTCCATTAACATAGCGACTCTCGCGTATTTACCCTGCCCTTCGTAAATCAGACATTTTTGAGCGTCGTAGTGAGTAACGTTTCCGTTGTAAGTATCTTTAGAATAAAAGCCTTCGCGCTCTATGATTTCAAGCATGGCTATAGCGTAATATTTAGCCGCCATTTGTTGACCCAAATAACCGGTCTCTTGCGTGAGGGTAACTTTCGACACTATCGGTTTTTTAATATAGCTAATCCCCGGGAATAAAGGTTCGTCGGTGTAGCCCGTGACGATTTCTATCTCGCCCTCGCAGTTATAATAGTTTACCATTTGTTGATAACCGGCGAGAGACGCCCATAACCCGTCGAAGAAGTAATTCGAATAGTTAGGATACGAACCGCTCAACACCACGGGTGCGCAGTCGGTTTCCTGCTTAAAATAATCCATAAGTATAATCAACTCTTCCATAGAACGGGGCAAACCGTCGTCTTCCGTACCGAATTCACCGTCGGGTCCTGCGGATTTTTTACCGTCGCTGTCGGAAATCATATAAGCCGAACCGTACTTCGACGATTTGTAAAGCGTTTTGCCGGCATCGTCTTCTGCGGCGAAATAAGCATTGTATTCGTCGAAAGCGTCCCTATCATAACTTAATCCGCCGAAAAACTCGTAATGAGGCAATCCGTAATATTTGCCGTCGTTACCTTTCAGCGACGCCAACTTATTGGAATAAATATTGCTTTCCAACGAACCGCCTTCTCTCGAAGTATCGGTAACCACGTCGCTTATGTCGAGCAACAAACCGGCTTGCGCAAGGTCGTTGATGTCCGAATTCCTTTCGTGGAAATAGATATTGTACGTCTGATTAGCCATCAAACTGAGGTTCATACCCGAACCGCGTTCCACGTCGATATAAACGCCCTTTTTGCCGGTCGCGTAACTTTCGTTTTGCTTTTGTTCGGCAAACCTTTCCGCCGCGTTTTCCAACCAAACGGTACCGATACCGCCGTCCATGTTTTGCACGGAAATAACGGTTTTATTCGCACCCGGAACGTTGTATACCGAGTTGCCGCCTATATCCGAGTTGTCGGGCACGACTCCGCCGCATCCGCACACACCCAGGGCAATAACGGTTGCAAGCAACACACCCATTGTCTTTTTAAGTTTCATAAAACTACCTCCATCTCTTTTATATCCAAAAATCCTCGGCAGAAGTATTCTTCGCCGACGACGTTTTACCTTTATTAGGAATGTTATTAACACAAAATGTAATATTTTATCAACAACGGCCAAAATCACCCTTGTTTTTTACAAAAATAACATAGCACTTCGGACGCAATATTACAATATTTGCATTTGGTCAATAATTTGTCCTCAGTTGCACAAACCTTAACCGTCGCGCTTACCCGTAATCACGTTAACTACCGCGCGGGGCGCGTCGGAAGTTATCACTCCGTCTTTTATTTCGGCGTTTTCTACGGTTATACTTTTTACGATATTGCCGCAACGAGCGGTATTGTCGAAATATATCGTATATTCGGTACCCCTAAATCTCCGCTTGACGGTCGCCTTGTCCCACGCGTCGGGCAAACACGGTTGAATTTTCAATCCGTTAAAACAAGGCTTTAAACCGAATATAAACTGCATAACGGCGACCATCATCCAAGAAGCCGTTCCGGTCAGCCAAGACACCCCCGCCTGACCGGCGTTTAACGCTTTGGGTCCGCGTATATTGGACGGATATATATACGGTTCTGCCGTATATAGTTCCACGCCGAACTTGCGTGCAACCGTATCCGGTAATAAATCTTTATAAATTTTATATGCTTCTTCGTGTTTTCCGAGCGCGCACAGCGCCATTATAGCCCAAGCGTTTGCGTGACAGAAGACACCGCCGTTTTCACCGATACCCGGTTGAGCGAACGTCAGTTCGTTTTCTTTGCTCGGATAATTGCGTCTAAGCGGCGGAACAAGTTTTAATAAGCCGTAACTGCAATCTAACTTTTCCATAACGCTTTGCATCGCAAGCTTTGCGCGTTCTTCGTCGGCTGCGCCCGACAATACCGCCCAACTTTGAGAGTTTATCCAAATCTCGGCACATTCGTCGCCTTTTTTGCCTATGCGCATTCCCTCGTCGGAAACCGCCCTGACGTACCACTCCTTATCCCAACAAAAACCGTTTATCAATTCCGTCTGGGTTTGAACGGCTTGCTCGTATTTGTCGTATTTTTTACCGAGCAGTCTGCAAATTTCTATCATACATTTGCAAGCCGCGACAAGCATTTCGGCGACCATTACGCTTTCGCCGTTGCCCTTTTTACATATATTGGTCAACATATCGTTCCAATCGGAACGCAACATCAACGGAATGCCGTCCTTACCGAGGTTCGCCAACGTATAATCGACAGCCGCCTCTAAATGTTCGAATACCGTACCGCAGCCGCCGTCGTAAAAATCCGCTGCTTCTTCTAAAAAATCAATCTTACCCTCTTCGACAACAATCGCATACACGGTGTATATCATCCACAAATGCGTATCGCTGGCGTTGCGATAAACGGGCGGCCTTTTTTCGACGGGATAAAAACAGTGATTGGTCTTGCCGCTCCGATATTGTTGCGTCATTATAAGTTTAATTCTGTCTTTAGCCGCTTTAAGGTCGGTATGCACGATGCCCAAAACGTCTTGCGACGAGTCCCTAACGCCCATACCGCGCACGGTGCCGGTCGCGTAAAAAGAAATTTCTCTGCTGACGTGATAATTGACCAGACACTGCAACGGGTTCCAACAATTCATCATACGCTCGCAAGATTTATCGTCTATGCAAACGCCGAACGCGCCGAACTTTTCTTCATACTGCTTTTTTAATGCAGAAAACGCCGCGTCGGCATAGCCGTTTGCCCTAAGCTTGCCTAAAACTTCGTCAATCGCTTCACCCGGTTTCAACGCACCTAAAAAAATGTCCAACTTATCGGCTACGTTTGCCTTTAAAGATATTTCGTACGACGCCGAAAACATAGCCTCGCCGCCTTTTAAATCTTCGTTTAAACAACTTCCGCGTTGCAATGCCATCGGGTTTTTCAAATCGCGATAATTACCGACGAAATTTTTGCGACTGCCGTCGTGAGAAGCGCTTTTTTTATTGGCTGCGAAAAACACGTCCGGGGTTTCGTCGGGACGAAGTTGCATATCGATAAAATATTCGTATACAAGCGCGTCGTTTTTTTCGTCGTATAAAACGTTATTGCTGTTTTTACAATAACATTGATACTGAACTTCCCTGAGATACTCCATAAGCCCCATTTCGTGACAAGCAAAAACCGTAACGTCTCTGTCGTCGTCCGAAACGAAATTCACGTCGTATACAAGCGCGTTGTCTTTACCGATAAAACACTTAACGTCTACCTTTAAGCCGTCTTTCTCGGCGGAAAAACGAGTATATCCCAACCCGTGCGCCGACAACCACTTGTCGGGTTTATTGTCGCACGGAATAACGGTAGGGTTCCAAACCTCGCCCGTCTTGCCGTCTTTTATATATACGAACAAGCCGTTAACGTCGGTGGGAAGATTATAAAAATTATATCTGCCTATCCTCCATATTTCGGGCGACCTGTACCAACTGAGGTTTCCGCCGGCTTGCGAAATCATCGTAAACATTTCCCCGTTGAACAAATAATTCATCCAAGGCGAAGGCATATCGTGTCTTAAAAACACGATCTCTTTTTTTTCGTCGTCGAAATAATAATAATCGGAATTCATAAGCATGCTTTCCCCTTATAACGCTCTACTCGAAATCAAAAGTTACGCGACCCGCGCACGGTAACGAAAATCTAACGACGCCCTCGTCGGCGGTAAAATCCATATCCTCGCCGTCGATACGAACGGCAACGACCTTCCCTTTCGTCTTAATTTCCGCGTCTTTGCCATCGACGTACATAGTCAAACTCTTTCCGCAAAGTTTTGCGTCGCCGATTTTTACGTCGGCATCCAATACGGCGTATTTTTTGACAGCGTTTATCGCAATCAGTCTGCTTTCATGCGGCGACAGTTCTACTTCGTATTTGCCGTGCACCACGTCGGAGCCGCCGTTCCATACGTCGGTACAAATATATTCTGCGTCGGTCAAACCCAAATCCGCAAAGGGAACGCTAACCGTCTTTTCTTTTTCTTCCGTATTGAATACCGCTACGGTTTTCACGGGCAAAACCACGCTGTCCGTGTCGGTAGAGAAAAACGGCGTATTTATATACAGTGCGGACGGTATCGTTTCGCCTTTTTTGCGATAATCGAAGCCGACCGTGTAACAATCCTGACCGTTGTTAACGTTACATAGCGCCTTTTTTAATATGTTAAAACGTTGCTTATCGAATTCTTTGGAAAACCGACCGGAAAGCTCCACGGCACTGTGCGTGATGAGAACATAGTTAAGCCAGAAAAGGAAATCCGTAAAATTAAGTCCAGGCAAAAGTCCCACAGCGTCGCTGTTCGGGACAAACAAGTCCCCGGTATGCGTGGCAAAGCACGCCGTCCCCCATAACATACACGTCTTTACGTTGTCCCACTCTCCCGAACCTACGTCTATTCCGTAACGATAATTGGTAAAGTATTCGCCTAAAAACGGATTGGCGAGCACTACGTCGCAACCTGTTTGAAAATACCCGTCGGCAGGCAACCTTTTTCTTATTTCGTCGCACCACCAATGGCGATATTCATAACCGGAACGGTCCTTAAAGCTCAACAAATCGTCGCTGGCTTCGAACGCGTAAGACCAAAAATCGTGTTTTACGCCGTCGAAACCGTATTCGGTTATAAGAGTGTCGACCGCATATAACATATAATCTCTAACGCAAGGGATGCTGACGTCCAATGCCGCCGAACGCGGCAAACGCACGGAATAATCGACAAACCATCCGGGATGTTCCGTATATATTTTGCTGTCTTTAGGACACCAACCGCCTATCCAAACGGCAGGTCGCAAACCCAATGATTTTATTTCATCGGTCAATGCTTTTAAGCCTTTCGGAAACTTGTCGTAATCAAGCCCGTCTTTTTCATACGGCACTCCCAAACCGTGCGCGACCGAACTGTTCTTTTCTTTATTATAAACGGCGTAACCGTCGTCGAGTTGAAGCCACCTTACCGTGGGGAAGTTCTTGACGAGCGCTTTTGCTTCGTCGATGATGATCTCGTGATTTACGTCGCGGAAGATGCCGTCGTTCCACGACCCCCATACCATTGAATTACGGTTTATATCGCTTGCGCCGTAATTTGCCGGCAAATATTTGCGCAACACTTTAGTATAAGAGTCGAAAACCTCGTCTATTTTATCCGCGGCGTCGGTGCGGCCCAAAAACCACTCGTCGATAAGCATCGTACCGCTTTTGAAATTTCTATACGCTATATCTTTAAACGACGAATAAACGGTTAAATCTATTCCGCCGTACCGATGACACACTTTGTAATTATGAAAGAAAACTTTTTGAGAAAGAGTACCGTGTACAATTCCGATTTTACTGCGATAATTAGAAAGCAAAATCGCCGGGAAAGGCTGATACGGGGAATAATTTATTCTCTCGTTAACGACGCCCGGGTCCGCCCAGCGATTATTGGCTTCTACGTCGAATTCCGAGTTCTTCGCGTCTTTTGTCGTCCTGATATAATCTATCGGAAAGGTAAACGCCCCGTAAATGCGCGGATTTTCCACGCTATAAAAATAATCGTCTTTTAATTTGCCGTCGAAGGTAAATCCGCTTATATTGGTTTTTATCTCTTTCAAACGCACGTCGTTGCCGTCGTTTTTCAGAATTCGCCTTACTATATAACCGTTTTGTACGGCAGTAACCGAGAGGTCGTCTTTAAACCCGTCGGACTCCGCTTTCAACGAAAAGTTATCGCCGTTTTTATCGCCGTAAATCGAGTAATCGAAATTTACCGCACGATCGGTCAACGACAAACGCGAAGAAAACGATAATTCACCGCAATTCAATTTACCAAAAACCTTCATCAACGACATAAAACAACCCCTTACCTTTTATAACGTTTTAACCATTCTTCGGCTATCACCGCCGCACCGGCAACCGTCGGGTGCACCCCGTCGCGAAGAAAAACGTTTTCCCCGTACTTTGCCTCCAGCGCGTCGAACTTGTCCTGAAGCGGAATGAAATCCGCCGAGAATTCCTTTGCCAATTTTTTAACGACTAAGGCATAGTCGCGTATTTTATCGTATTTTTCAAAATCTATATTAGATATTTCGCCTTTAAGAACGAAAGGTTCCATAAGCGTGATAGCCGTATCGGGAAGTCTTTGCTTGGTTTCGGAAAGCATAAGTCTGAAAATATTTTCGTAGCGATTTATATCCACGCCGTTTTGCAGCACTACCTCGTGAGAAATATCGTTGATACCGACGAGTATGGTTAAATGGTCGGGACGCTCGTTCCATACGTCACGCTTAACGCGCGCATATAAATCCACTATACGGTCGCCGCTGACGCCGCGGTTAACCACGTCGTAACCCAACGGATCTTCTTTAAGCAGTGTCGCCGCCACCTGAATGACAAACCCGTACCCGAACCTGTCGTTTAAGTCTTTCGCCTCTCTGTTCCTTACCGCATCGGTTATAGAGTCTCCGAAGAATAAAACTTTTTTCATCACGCCCTCAATTAAATTTTGTTTATATAACTATATAAAAAAGTACCCCCCCCCCGACAATTATCAGTAAATCACTAACGATTATCGAGAAAGGATACTTAATATCTTCGCCAATTTTTGCTTTCGTTTTATAAAACGACCTCTTTTATTGCAACGGTTTTATTTTCCGTATAAGACTTATATATCGCATTCAACAGATAAACGGGTTTTACCAACTGTTCGTACGTGTATTTCATTTTCCCGTTTCTCAACATATCCGCGAATTCTTCGCATTCGTGCTTATAACAAAGCGATATGTCTATTTCTCTCGAGTACATCGTCGTGCCCCAAACGACTTGACCGAAATAACGATAGCACCCCTCTGTAAACTGGGCGCCGACGCTGAAATTATCGTAAGAAACTATCGCGTTAACGCTGTCTCCGCAACGCTTTGCGGTCACCTCTTTGGGGTCGTATCCGAAAATCGCAAGCAACGTTTCCGCCAAATGAGAAGAGTAAAAATAAAAACCGCTGTAGTCGTTATTCATACTTAACGGCGCTATTACCGTGCCGCTTTTTATAGCGCCTCTGTCTTTTGCCGCTTCGTTTTTCAACATAAGTACGTCGTAACAACTTTTAAGCGACGAGCCGCCGACTATCGGGGTGCCGCGCTTTTTTGCCAGCTTTACCAATTCTACTGCCTCGTTGCCGTCTACGGCAAAAGGCTTATCCATAAAGACGGGTATGCCCTTTTCCACAAAAGGACGCGCAAAACCGCAATGATATTTACCGTCGCGTGCGGTTATCATAACCGCGTCAACCTTATCCAACATTTCGTCGGGCGTTATAATTTCCACGTCGCCGTATTTTGACTTTAATTTATCGCACGCTTCGGGGTATGCGCTCCACGCGTAAACCACCTTTATATCCGAATATTCGGCATTTTGCGAAAAAACGTCTATAAATGCCGCCGCGTGCGAGTTTTCGCAACCGATAATACCTACCCTATACATTTCCGCAACCCCTTAAAACTTTAACGGCAACGGATTTGCCCCGTGAACCGCTTCTATGACACCGACGGTGTTTTTAGCCGTTTCGGCAGAGTGTTTCATTTCTCCTCCCTGCGTCAAAACTCTGTATAAATCTTCATAGAACAAACGAGTGCCTTCGTCAAACGCGGTACCGACGTAATTACCGCTCTCCTCGTGGAAATTAAGTTTTTCTATGCAATACACGGGGTTACCGTTTTCGTCTTCCAGCGTACCCTCTACGTAGGTGTGCGAAGGATTTTCGCCCTCTATTATGTATTTGCATTTATACGAGGCAGGCGTACATTTAAACGTGCCGCGCGTACCTTGCAATTTGACGTTATAATCGGTAAACGCGTCTGTATTGTTTATTTCTATATCCAAAAGCGGTTTATCGGGCGTTTCTATTATAATTTTGACGAAATCGTCCGCGTCGCCGAAACTCATACTCGTATTTGCCAATTTGGAATAAACTATTCTGGAATTTTTATCGTTGCCGAGCAGTCCCAAGCCTATGCTGATGGGATGAGGTCCGGTATTATACGCGTTACCGCCCATCTTTTTTTGCAACGTTTGCCAATCCCACCTTCTGGAAAGACAGTTATATCTTATATTTATTTCTTTTACTTCGCCTATTTTGCCGCTTTTAATAACGTTAAGCGCATCTTCGAAAAAAGGCGCGTAAAGACTTTGGTGAAATACAGCCAGAACCTTACCGTTCTTTTTTGCCGTGTTGATGAGCGTCTCGCACTCGAACATATTGCGAGCAAAAGGCTTTTCTACCGCGACGTTAAACCCGTGTTCCAACAAGTCTTTGCTTATCGCGAAGTGCTGGAAGGAATACGACGCGTTAACGACTACGTCAATATCTTTTTTATCGAAAAGTTGCTCGTAATCGCTTAATACTACACACCCCTCG
Source organism: uncultured Christensenella sp. (assembly GCA_964487575.1). Classification (GTDB taxonomy): domain Bacteria; phylum Bacillota; class Clostridia; order Christensenellales; family Borkfalkiaceae; genus UBA1259. Next base: position 40,656 of record CAZARP010000002.1, on the reverse strand, counting down.
TAACGCGACCTCGCCGTTTCCGCACGACGCGCGTCTTTTTCTACGACGTACGCAACGTTAAAATATTCGTTTACCGGTTTTACATAATATCCGCCGTGTATGTCTTTTCCGCTTTTACCCTGTCCGATGATAGCCAAGTTAAGTTTTTTCATATTATACTCACTTCCTTTTTACAATTATCGTTTCTTTACTTTAATTGTAATATATCGTTTTCAATATGTAAATTGCAATATTTATAAATTTCATTGCATTTTATTAACAAAGGTGTTATACTTTTTAATAATTTTCACATGGGGTTTATATTATGGCAAATTTAAACGATAAAACGTCGCTTGTAATCAACAACGCAGACTATTCCTGCGGCGAATTTATTTTTACGCATAAAACTTATAGTTACAATGACGACTACGTAATAGCAAAGCACACCCACGAATACTGCGAATTATTGCTTTTTATAAGCGGCGACGCCGAATTCTTCGCCGAAAACAAATCGGTAAAATTAAGAAAATACGATTTAATAATCACACCGCCGCTCGTATACCATTACATAACGCTGTCGAAAGACGCCGAATACGAAAGATATAACTTACTTATCAAAAGCAATCAATTAAACGAGTACCTGCACGACAAGCAACTATCCGTTATCAACATCGCAGACCTGCCTATCCTGAAAAACCTGTTCGAACGCTTCGATTACTATCAGAGCGAATTTCAAAACGAACTATGCCGAGCGGAACTAACGACGGTTATGGAATGTCTTACGCGCGAACTATTGATAAACATCGCACATACGACGTCTTACGACTATTTTGCCGTCTCTAACAACGCAATGTTTAACAATGTCGTTAACTACATATCCGACAACGTCGCCGATATAAAAAGCGTAGCCGACGTTGCCGAATACTTTCATATTTCGACGCCGTACCTTTATAAATTATTCGTTAAATATCTTCAAATTCCGCCAAAGGAATACATAAATATGAAACGCCTTACAAAAGCCAAACAACTTATATTGGACGGAGAAAAATTGTCTTACGTCGCGCTTGTCTGCGGATACACGGACTACACCACTTTCTACAGAAATTACGTTACGCAATTTAAAGAACGTCCGTCCGATACCGTTTCAAAAGCACGTTTCGACTAAATTATATTCCGTAAAAAGTTCACTGCCTTTGCCGCGTCGCCTACGGGGTCGTCGCCGCCTTCCCTTTCTATCGTCAAAAAGCCGTCGTACCCGACTTCTTTAAGCGCCGCGACGTACCTTGTCCAATCGACCGAACCTTCGCCCAAAGGGACCTCCTTAAAGCCCTTGCACGCGTTAAGCGCGTCCACACCGCCGATTGCAAAAGCGTGATATACGTTTGCCGGATCTTGGTTTTCGTCCAACAATACGCCGTCTTTTGCGTGGGTATGAACTATATAATCCCTTAAAAGATAGACAGCCTCAACCGCGTCTTGATTTGTCACCATCGTAAAATTAGCCGGGTCCAAATTAACGCCGACGCCGCCTTTCGTATCCTTTAAAAAAGCCAACAACGTAGCAGCCTTTTCCGGCCCGGTTTCTATCGCAAGCGTTATTCCGTTCTCTTTAGCATACAGTCCGCATTCGGTCAAAGCTTTAAGCATAACCGCATACTTCGGGTCATTCTTATCCGAAGGGATAACGCCTATATGCGTTGTGATTACTTTAACGTCTAACTGCTTGGCTAAATCTACGATACGCTTTGTTTTTTCTATTCTGCTCGGATTGTCTTTCTCTATCTCAAACCCGAAACCGCCCATATCTCCGCACAGAGCGGAAATTTGCATATTATGCTCTTTCAAGAAAGTTTTATATTCTTGTATGCTTTCTTTTGTCAGTGTTTCAGGGGAAAATTCCCCGCCGGTAGCGTATATCTGTACGCCGTCAATCCCTAAGCGCGAAGCCGTTTTTACGGCTTCTTTAAGACCTTGCTTCAAACAATCGGTAATAACGCCTATTTTCATTTTTTCATACCGCCCTTTTTATAAATTTCCATAATAAGACGATGCGTTTTAAGCGCTTCCTCACCGTCTATTTCAGGTTGACCCCCTCTAAGGCAGGCGTCGTAAAACTGGGAAATCTGCCTTATATGCTGAAACCCCCAATAATCCTTTCCGCCGTCCACCTTTTCTGCGTTCGCACCGCTGTGTACCTCTTCTTTCGTGCCGTCGTTGTATTCTATAACGGCGTCGTCGTACCCAAAACGTACTTTGCCGTTTTCACAATATAATTTAATCTCTATCGGTTCGTCGCAAGCGTAATTGTTCATACAGTAGAAGCCGTACTTGACGCCGTTTTTATACGTAATCAAACCCTCTGCGGTATCCTCCACCTTAACTATGGAATGTCCGCGATTAGCCATAGATACCGAAACGCTTTCTACTTCGTCGTCGACTATCCAATTTACCAAATCTATAGAATGAATGGCTTGGTCTATAACCACGCCGCCGCCTTCTTTGTCCCACGTACCCTTCCAATCGCTTTCGGCGTAATAGGTATCGGGACGCTTCCACGTCAGAACCGAAGAAGCAGATAAAATCTTACCCAACCTGCCGGACGCGACGGCGTTTTTAACCAACTTAGACGCGTCGTTGTAACGGCACTGA
>CAZARP010000002.1:27856-37928 GCA_964487575.1 uncultured Christensenella sp. | reverse complement strand
TTCGCGGCGTTTTCCGCTCTGTCTTGTTTTACGTCGCAACAAGCGACAAGCTCCGCACAATCGATTTTTTTTATCGAAAACAAATGCATAACCGATATTCTGCCGCATCCGATTACACCAACGCGAAGTTTCTTCATATTTCTATCCATTCTTCCTTTTTATCGTTCTGAGATTTTATTATCGCGTCGCGTATAGCCATAACTTCCGACGTTTGAGCCGTATCGAACGGAACTTCGCCGCCGTCGAAGAACTTCAACAACTCTACGATGAAATTCTTAAAATACTCGGACGCTATCGGAATATATTTAGACTTATCGCCACCCTTTTTACGCGGAATAATCCCTGCCGCCACGCCGTATTGCGAACAAAACAGTATGTTGGCAGTTCTGCCGTCGACGTACTCTATTCTTATAAAATGCTGATCGCCGTCGTTTAACGCTTTCAGTCTTTCGGCGCCCGTACCCATACACTTCACCAACACTTCGGTTTGATGTATTATGTATTCGTCGATGCTCGCTCCGCTACCTATGGACGTAACGGTTTCGCATTGTCCGCCCAAATCAATCAATTCGTCCGCGAAACGCAACGCAGAAGAAGTAAAAAACGGCGTTCCGTATTTTTTAGACAAGTCGATAATTTGTTTCGCTTCGTTTAAACTCGGCGCAAAGGTTTTATCGACGTACGTACGCTTACCGCATTTAAATGCCTTCGACGCGTACTGTAAATGCTTGTCGGGGTCTGTCGGCGCAAGAATAACGATATAATCGCTCTTTTCGCAAAGTTCCTCGATAGTCTCGCATTTCGTAACGCCGAACGCCGCGCACCACTCGTCGGTGCTTCTGCCGTCGACCGGAGAAACGTCTTCTTCCGCCCAGGCATATTTAACTTGGAAATCGGTGTTGAGTTTTTCGTTCGCTTCTTTTATCCATTCGGGATAATGGTTTGCGTGCCATTCGCTTATGTAATAATCTATAAATCCTATCGTTTTCATATTAAAAAGTTATTTCCTTTTTTGTCTCCGAAGATTGATAAAGCGCGTCGAGCAGTTTTGCGGTTTCAAGAACGTTGTCTATATGGCTTCTGTTTTTAACGCCCGTTCTCACGGAGTCGATAAACGCTTTGCTTTCCTCTAAATACATATTGGGTATGTCGTATTCGGGGGTTATGCTCTCTAACGTTGCCGCGTCGGTAAAGGTAAATTTACCGCCGTACGTCAACCTTGCGCCGCCCTTGTCGCCCAAAAAGTCTACGTACATTTCCGTAATATTTACGTTTTGCGCCCACGCACCGTTAAAAGCTATGCTCGCTTTATCGGTTCTGACGTAGCCCGTAACGAAATCGTCGACGTCGTTAGTACCGTTTTCTATATCGGCTGTCTCTTCCGCCCACATACTCTTATATTTATAAGATTTCATATCCTTTGCGCACTCGCTGTAGGCATCGCAAGTAACGCTTTGTAGTTTAGCGCCGCCTAAAATATACATAATCAAATCGAAGAAATGCACGCCCCAATCGATAAGCACGCCGCCGCCCGACTGTGTTTTGGTGGTAAACGCTCCGCCAAGCCCCGGAATACATCTGAAATCCCTAAACGAGCAATATACGTGGTAGATGTTGCCGAACTTACCTTGATCGTAATATTCCTTAAGCATTTCAACCGATTTATTGAAGCGGTTGCAAACGCCGATGTTCAACAACTTATTTTGTTTTTCGGCTTCTTTTGCCATTTCGCAAGACAATGCGTAACTTATGGTAATCGGCTTTTCACACAAGACGTGTTTGCCCGCGCGCAATGCGTCCATAGTAACGGTGTAGTGCGCATAGTTAGGCGTAAGTACGTAAACAACGTCTACTTCGTCGTCGCGCAGGGCTATATTGTAATCCGTAATGACGTTTTCTACCTTTGAAAATTTTTCTTTAACGGCTTCGGCTTTTTCCGGTATAATATCGCACGCATACTTTATCCGTATATCGTCGATTTTCTCAAACGCAGGAAAATGCGCGTTGTTTGCAATTCTTCCGCAACCGATAACCGCTATAACTACTTTCTTCATAATAAATACCTCCTCGTATCTATTTAAGTATATCATTTTAGCCGAATACGACAATATCCTCACATAATCAATAATTTGTCTTTTTTTGGCTTTTCACTTAAAAAACATAAAATTAATTGTATTTATTTGACAAAAAACTATTTGTCGTTATATACTTTCACCGTAAGGAGGGATTATGGCAACGCATTATTCAAATAGCGGTATATGTGACGTGCCTTCGCCGATTATGGCGGCATATCACTTAAATTACTACTTCGGACAGCATCAAATGCGCTTCGACGATATAACCTTGACACAAATCGGCTTATTGCATTGCGACGCTAAATCTTACGTTCCCCCGCATTTACACGGCAACTTGTGGGAACTGACCGCGGCAATCGACGGCGAAGGCACGGTTACCGTTAACGAACGTAAAGAAAAACTCGTTAAAAACGACGTTCACCTATCTTGCCCTTTTGAAACGCACGCAATAAACCCCGACGCAAATAATCCGCTTAAATTTTTATTCATCGCTTTTAATATAGACAACGCAAACGTCGAAAAAGAACTGATTAAAATTCAAAATACTTTTAAGTCTTCCTCTCGCATGATACGCGACAGCAACTTAATCGCACAAATAGAGGCTGCAATAACGGAAATCAAAAACGAAGACGCTATACTGCATTCGGCTTTAATGCATTCTATATTGGAACAAATTATTTTATTGACGATAAGGGATTACAATAAAAGCGCGATGACACAAAAAAAGGTAAACAAAAACGATGAGTTTTGTTACCAGATAATGTCTTATATCAATACGCATATAAACGATTTGGAGTCTTTGACCGAACTCGGCGACGTATTTAACTACAATTATTTTTACATTTCGAAACTTTTTAAACGCTGTACCGGTCAAACGCTTTTCAATTATTACAGTGCTCGCCGGTTAGACACCGCCCGTCTTATGTTAGAACAAGGTTTATCTTGTACGGAAATCGCAAACGCTCTAAAATATTCTTCGGTGTATTCTTTTTCTAAATCGTTTAAGCAAAAATTTAAAATATCTCCGCAACGATATAAAAACGACAAAAAACCGAGCAAATAACGCTCGGTTTTTTTATACTCGTCTTATTTAATCGTTTATCTGCTTAAAATCGCCTTGACGGCAACGCACGTTAATAAGGCTTTTATGCTTTACGTTTAAAATATCGTCGGCGACTTTTGCGGCTTTTTTATATCTTCCGTTAGTATAATGCACGAAGATATAATTTACGTTTTTCAATTTACCTCGCGCCTTTTTCAAAAAACAGCGGACGGGCGCCGCTACGGTAAACACCCATATCGGCGAACAAATCGTTACTTCTTCATACGCGGATAAATCGACGTTAACGTCTTCTATCGGCATATCGCGCCTTAACATACCGAACCTGCCGCACCACCAAAAACCGAGCGTTCCGTCCGTTCTTTCGGTCGCTTCAATTCGATAAACCTCCGCGCCCGTTTCGTTTGCCGTTTGATAGGCAATCTTTTTCACGTAACCCATCCGAGAAAAATACACGACAAGTTTGCTTTTGTCGGCGCCGACGTTTTTATATTCGCTTTCTTCGAAATAAAAACGCTCTTGCTTAAAAAATACGCGTGCCGCATACCCCGCGACCGCTTGGCAAAACCCGAACGCGAAGTATGCCGTCGACATAAAATTGAGCGGAAAAACGTAAAACTGAATACATATCCAAAGCATAAGCGTTATACCGAATACGCCGCCTAAAATCACGCCGACTTTTTGATTTTTTATAATCGATGCCGCCGCCGTTATATTGGTAATCCCGTTGACGATAAACAAGGCAATTCCGGAAAAAGTGAAATCACGGAACAAAACGTCCGCAAACGGCAAAACCTTAAAATACGGAAGCATCGCGTCCATACCCATCGCCTTGCCGCTCGGGTCGATAATCATACAAAGCGCGCCGCCTACCGCGCCTATGCCTATAAACAACGTCCAAAAAATCAGCACTTTGCGTGCGATATTATATCTTGATTTTTTCATTTGGTTTCTCCGCCTACAATCCACTCGTCTAAAAACCTCAACTGTTCCGCAGTGTGAAACCAATGTTCGCCGCCAGGCATAACGGTAAGTTTTGCATTATGCGCGTTTGCAAAAGCGGTAACGGTTTGTTTTGAGGTGAGATTGTCGTTTTCTCCGTATAGAACTTCGGTCGGGACGTTCCAATTTACGGGATTTGCGCGAACGTAAGAGAGATATTCCCAAGAAAGCGTTTCTCCGAATTGCGTTTCTATCTTTCCTTTTTGCATTAAATCGGCTTCGTTGACGTTTGCCCGGCACATCATATCCGAAATAAGTCTTTCCATATCCACGACTGGCGAAATAAAATACGCTTTGTTTATTTTTTCCTGCGGCAACGCGCACATCGAAAAATACGCGCCTATACTGTTGGCGATTAAAACAATCCGATTATAACCGCAGCTTATCTTGTCGAACGGTTCCGGAAATTCCTCCTTTGCCTGCCACGGCGTTTGCGCTTTATAGTCAAAGCCTGTTACGTCGCAATCGCGAAACAACGACTTATAACGCTCCGCCTCGGCAGCCGAGCCGCCTTTTCCGTGTACGTATACGACCAAGGAATTACAATCTCTCGTTTTTGTAAACGTAATCGTATGCGTCTTCATAGAGATTTTAGTCGCTTTGTATTCGTATTTACTCATATACAGCCTCGTTTGTCAAAAAATCTGCCCTTTTAATTTAAGTTTTTCTTTTTTCGGAAAAATTTTGTCGAACTCTTCGACGTCTTTCGGATCTACGACGTAACACTCGGGCGTAGAATATTCGCCGGTTACGCCGTCAAAAAAGCCTTCCTCGAGTTCTTTACACAGAAAAAACGAGGCGTCGGCACCCTCGGGCAGTCCGTGATAACGTATGCCGAACCTGCTTGCATAATCAAAACCGCTTTTACCGTAAAAGGCAATATCCCCCTCAAACAAAACGGCTTTTACGCCGTGTTCTTTCGCTTTTTTTAAGGAATAATCGAGCAGAATTTTCCCGTAGCCTTGCCTTCTATATTCGGGCGCGATACAAATCGGTCCCATAGTAGCAACGGAGATATTTGTTCCGTCGTCCGATTTTACGGTCGCTTTAACGAATACGTTTTGACCGATGATTTTGCCGTCTTTGTCCAAAACAAAGTTAAGCTCGGGAATAAACTCGGACGAATTTCTTAAAACGTGCAAAAGGTAATGTTCCGAGCACCCCGGTCGATAAACGTTCCAAAAACTTTCTCTTACCAAATTTTCGACTTCTCGCTCGTCCTCTTTTCTTTCTCTGCGAATGCAAAAATCACTTCTCACCGTTGTTCACCTCATAATATTCGACTAACGTCCGCGATGTTTTTCTTTTTGTTTTTCCTTTCTTAATGCGTACATACGTCGTTTTTCTTCTTCACGCTGCAATTTGTTCTTTTGCTGCTTATCTTTTTTAATCTCTTCTCTCCGTGCGGAAAGCGCTTGTTGAGATTTAGTGCCTATCGCCGCGGTTTTCATTTGTTTTTTAACGTTTTTCAATCGCCGCTTGGGATTATCCGCCGAAATTTTTCGTTCGACGTCCAAAGGTTTGCCGAATTTTAAGTCGTTATAACGTCGCAATATATATTCCGATACTTCCGTATCTTTAGGCTCGGCGCCGAAAACGACTTTACAAACGGATAATTTTGAATTTTCTTTCCTTTCGAAAACGCCTACGTAAAACCGACCGTCAAAAAAAACCGTCAACGTTATCGTACGCATAAGTGCGTATTATCTCCTTTTAAACACGACGATTTCGGGACCGACGCAGTTTTCGCCGTATTCGCAAACGAGAATAAAACCTTCCCTCGCTATCACGCCGTAACACGTCCTACCGGTATCGTCGAAAAGATTTTTCACTTGTGCGCCGAGATACATTTCGTCGTCTTTTAAAAATTTTACCGTTTTTCCGTTAGGCAACGGATATTCGAGATTGACGAAGTTCCCCACAAGCGGATAAAGTTCGGCGACCCTTTCCATTCCGTCTACCGACAAAGCGTTGATTTCGTTAATCAAACCTTGTTTAAACGCTTGAAAATTTTCCATACCGCCGGTCAATATGTATTTTGCAATAAAACATTGTTTCCCGTAAGGGCAACCGTTCGTTTCCGTACAGCCTTTACATTCTGCCGAAGACGGACACTCCGTGCAATTCGCGCCGCAAATCGATTTTTTCATTTTTCTTATTCTCCCGTTTATAATTTCGTTTTATCGTTCGCTTTCAATAAAGTCATCATTGCCGTAAAATCCACCGTCAACATTTCGGATATTTCTTCCGTCGAAAAATCGCATGTACCGGTCGCGCACAAAGCGCCTATACCGAACGTGTGTATCCACGTATGTTCGAACAGCGTTTTAGCCTGTTCCGTATCCAAGCCGTATTCGCTTTTTATCGTTTCGACGCACCTAACCGCGGTTACGCCGAGTTTGTCGAATATGTCTTCGAACGACATCGCCTTTTCGTTTTCGCTCATAAAAAGCAATCGATATAATTTCGGCTCGGTTTTACCGAATAAAACCATTTTCATACCGACTTGCTTAAAAACGGGCATATCGCCGAGCGCGTCTATCGGCATATTTTCAAAATACGACATCGCCGCAACGCGCACCTCGTTTTGCAACTCTTCCATTCCGTTAAACACGGTAAAAATAGGTCTTGCCGAACTGCCGAGTCTTGCGCCGAGTTCACGCGCGGTTAACCCCTCCGTCCCCTTTTCGGAAACGATTTCGAGTGCGGCGTTAATTATTTCTTCTTTAGTAAATTTAGGTTTCGGCGGCATATATCCTCTCCTCTGTTTTGCAATTATCGCGATATATTAAAACATACGTTTTGAAACATTTGTTTTAATTATATATCCTACGAGGCGGCTTGTCAAGATTTTTTACAAAAAAAACGAGTATCTTTATTCGATACTCGCCGAAATATTTTATTAAACCGTTACAAATCGAGTGCAAGCGCCGCCGCACCCAAAATGCCTGCGTCGTTGCCGTTCTCTGCCGCCGCCAGCGGTATGGGGCGCGTGTATTCTTTAGAAAACAAATTCGCGTTAAGATATTCGTTCAACGGTTTTATCAGTTTTTCCTTCTGCGCCGACACGGCGCCGCCGATTAGAATAATGTCCGGGCGCAACAGATTTGCCGCATTCACCACTCCTATGCCGACGTATTGTATAAATTCCTCGTATATTCTCCGAGCCGTCGCGTCTTTATCCACACATTCGAAAAACGCCGCGCCGTCAAGGTCGTCGGGGGTCATCTTATCCCACAGCATAGACGACGGGTTCTTGGGCATTTCCCTCAAAATCGTCTTGTATAAAGCGGTTACGGACGCATACGCCTCTAAACAACCTTTTCTGCCGCACGTGCATTTCCTGCCGTCTTTAACTATCACGGTATGTCCGAGTTCTCCGACTGCGGAACTGTTGCTGTTTATAGGCTTACCTCCGAGTATAATACCGCAACCGACGCCCGTACCTATCGTTATAAGCACTAAATTATCGTATCCTCGTCCGGCGCCGAAACGATGCTCGCCCAACGCCGCCGCTGCCGCGTCGTTTGAAAGAACAACGTCCAAACCGTATCGCCGAAAGCACAATTCTTTGAGATTTAGCCCGTCTAAATCGACGTTGTTGCCGTAACCGACAATTCCCGTTTTCTTATCGAAAACACAAGGAAGACCTATTCCTACTCCGCTCGGTTCAATCCCTATCGCGGCACCGGATTTTATAACCTCGTCGAGGACTTCTTCCAAACAAACTTTGGCGTCGCCGCCGATTATGCTTTTGCGTGCGCGAACTAAAATTTTACCGTCGGCGGAAACAATTCCGCCTTTTATCGACATTCCGCCGACGTCGATACCGACCACGTACTTCATAAACACCCTTTTATAAAAAATTTATATTCTCGACAATTAAACCGACGACGTTGTCGAATACTACCTGTCTTTTGTTTCCGTTAGGTTCCGGCAAAGCCGTAACGTTTTTGAGCACGACGTTTTCGACCGGACAAGAACGTTCTTTTAACCCGATTATTTGCAAAACCGGTCTGAAATTCCCTCTCCCGTGTCTGCTCGTAAGCGTTACGTTCTTGAAATAAAAATTCTCTAAACGCGGCAAATCTTTGGCCGCAATTCCGTCGTCGTTGCACGTGTAATTAGCTTCTACCGCCAAGTCGGAAGCGACTACGTCTTCCATATAAACGTTTTTGACGTAACCGCCGCGTTTGCTTGTGGTTTTTATGCGTATACCCCAAACGGAATTGTCGAATTCACATTGCCAAACGTAAACGTTTTCTATGCCTCCCGACATTTCGCTACCTATAGCGACGCCGTTCCACCCGCGACAATCGAATATCCTTATATCTTTGCACGGACGGTTGATTGCGTTCCCCTCGGGATTTTTACCCGATTTAATGGCGATAGCGTCGTCGTGCGTTTTAAACACACTATCGTATATAATGCAATTAGCGGAAGAGTCGGGGTCCCAACCGTCGCCGTTCCAAACGCCTTCAGAACAAATGGTTACGCCGCTGGTTATTACGGTATCGCTATACGTTATATGAACGTTCCACGAAGGTCCGAAACCGATTTCCAAACCTCTTATAACGACGTTTTGCGCATTATTTACGTCGATTAAAAAGGGTCTTGCGCGACCGGGTATGGTATTATCGCATTCGTATTCTTTCAACTGCTCGCCGAGCGACGACATATAGTTTTTCAACTTTTCTTTCTCGTCTGCGATGATAGCGTCGCACAGCGCTTTTCCGCCGCCTAATATCTTGCCCTTGCCGCGAATGATTACGTTATTCACGTTGAAGCCGCCTGCATTGTCCATCTTGCCCACGTTGATAAGCGCTCTGTATCTTTCGAATTCGTATCCCTCGAACCGAGAAACGGTCTTAGGCAGATAATCGTTAAAATCGAGGCTGCCTTGTATAACCGCGCCCTCTTCCAAAAAAATTTCGGTATCTCCGTGAACGTTTAGCGCACCGGTTAAATAAATCCCGCGAGGCAAATAAACGACCTCGTCGGAACGGCAATCGTCAAGCGCCTTTTGCAACGCGCGCGTATTTAACGTCAGCCCGTCGCCGATTGCGCCGTAAGGAGGTTTTGTCACGTCCAAACGCTTCTTTTTCATCTGCGTTTTTACACACACGGCGTCGTAACGCTCGTATACACTGCCGTCTTCGTATTCCGCAACGACGACTGCCTCGTATTCCTTTAACGGAAGTAATCCGTACAGCTCGAAATGAGTTTTATCCGTCGTCACCGCCTTCTTTCCGTCGATAAAAATCGAATAAACAAGTTTTTCGTCCAACCCGAAAACCCTATCCCAATATAAATCGATTTCGGTATCGAACGCCACGTATTTTATCATAAGTCCCCCAAGGTCAACAAAGCAATCTCTCGTCTTTTGTTTTCGGTGGTATCATAAGAAATCATACTTCCCGACGCGTTAAATCTGGCGTGCAAATCGCAACGGATATCCACGATAGAGACCGGCTCCGAATGCACTCTTACCAACTTGTCCACTTTTTTAGATGCGAAATCGTAACGATATAACGTTCTGGTTAAATCCTCCTCGGGATAGCCGTCGCCGATGAAACTCTTTTTGTCTGGCGCATAATTGCAATGGATGTCGTCCCTGTCCAAAACGGGATTATTAAGCCGTTTGCGGTCACCCGTCCGTAAATCTATAAAATACACGCCCCATTCGGGAAGTCCCGAAAAAATCATTAACGTTTTATCGTCTTTAAACGAATAATGAGAATTCACTTCGAACTTCGTCAACTGACGAATATTACCGTTTAAATCGCCGACAGCCAATACCGTGCCCCACTTTTTGCCGTTCTCCGCAAAGTTGCGCAACAAAAAGACAAACTCGGTTCCAGACGGATTAAACGTAATATGGTTGACGACTAATTTCATATCGGTAAAAGGCGGTTCCGCAAAAACTTCTTTCATC
>CAZARP010000002.1:5929-27756 GCA_964487575.1 uncultured Christensenella sp. | reverse complement strand
GTTGACGACTAATTTCATATCGGTAAAAGGCGGTTCCGCAAAAACTTCTTTCATCCTGGCATAACTGACCAAAAGTTTATTTTCTCCGCTAACGAGGTCGCACAGAAAAATTCCGTCGTTTTCGGGCGCTGTTACGTCGAAGAACTTATCCTTTGTGTTGCAATACCCGTAACCGCTCCTAAAATCGTATATCCTCGGAAAGTTTATAGACAGCCCCAGCGTACGCTCGGCATTTATCGCCGCGAGCGGCATCGAAAACCGCTTTTGCTCGTTACCGTTTAAATCGACTACTCTGCTAACGAAGTCGCCGTTTAAATAATCGTTAAAAATCACGCTTTCGCCGTTTTTAAACCAGTTAAGCAGCGCGCCTTGTTGAAAGTTCCACGCGCGAGTGTCGGATATTTTTACGAAAGTTTTATCGACTACGTTTATAGAACCGATTTCACATAAATCGCTCGCGACGGGTAGCCTGTCGTTAAACTTTACTCTGTGCGTCAAATGTAACTTGTCGTCCGCACTGAACGGTTGCAAGTCATAATAACCGAAAAAGTATTCGTACCCGTCTACGGGCGTTATAATCTCTTTTTTCATCTTTTAATTTACGGTATAAGTTATTTTATAATATCCGTCCGGCAAAGACAAACTTCTGCCGTCCAAACGGATTATATGTCTATCGAACCAAACGTTGACAAATATAAAATGCTCTTGCGGTTCACCGAACTCGTTTTCAACCGTTATGTCGATTGTATGTCGTTTACCGTCCGGTTTACAAACAACGACGGGGCGTATCGAATGGGTGCCGCCCCATACCACGTCGGTAGTGTCGTCGAAGCACAACGAAGTTTCGAAACATTCCTTTAGCGAGTAAAAACCCAATTTAGGATACCCGTAAAAATCTATCGGAGGTTTTAAGTAGCCGGCATCGTTCGCACCGCCCGTTAAACAGCACCACATCAACCCGTCGACGCCTGCCGCAAGCATTTTTTTGCTGGCATACTTTGCCGACAACGCTTGATAACTTTGCGATAAATCTATTTTATCTTCGAACAAATATCCGAGCGCATACTCGTCGCCGTGTTCGTAAGAGTGAACGTTGCAGAAAGTTTTCATCTCGGGGGTGCCGGTGTTTTGTCTGCCTATCACGGCGTACTCCGTCACCAAATAAGCGTGCGAAACGCTCTCTAACATCGCCTTTTGTGCCGTCCAAGACTGCAACCTTAACTCTGACCACGGACTACCGTATCCGAGCAAATAGTTGTAGGTATGCACGCTTCTTACGACTAAATCGTCATGCCACTCCTTAGGCGCGACGCGCTTATTGAAAAACTCGTCGCGCAAGCCGTCGTCTTGATAATAGTTACAGTTTCTGTTAAATATGTCCGCGCCGTAATATAGATGCGAAACGGGACAAATCAAACGGCTGTCGTCTACCTCTTTTACGCCGCCGACAAACTCTTTATAAATTTTATCGATGTCGTCGAAGTACAGATAAAACTCGTTTCCGCCCTCCCACATAACGACGGACGGAGAATTGATAACCTTTTTCATATCGTCTTGATAGTAGGTTTTTTGTTCCCAAACGTCCTTCCACTTAAGCGTGGCTACGCTGTCTATACAGCGCGTTACCCAAATTGTCATTATGCCGAGTTCGTCGAAAATTTTCGCAAAACGACTGTCGCTGCTTCCATACCCTAACTGGTGCATACGAACGATGTTGCAATTCATTTTCTTCGCCATCAACGCTTGCCACGCGATTTGCTCGTCGCTCGGACAAACGTGATTTAACGGAATTTCGTCGTACGGCGGCAAGAATTGCATAAGAAGCGCGCCTTTAAGCACGATTTCTTCACCGTTTAGAAAGACTTTTCCGTCTTTTTGTTCTATAGTTCTAAATCCCGTGCGGCAACTCGTCGCGTCTATCGTTTCGTCTTCCTCCGACAATTCGAACGCGACGTCGTACAAAACGGGCGCGTCGACGCTCCACGGCAATAATTCGTTGTCATTAAAAGAGCATTCGCACACGTTTTTGCCTTTAGAAAGCCTAACGTTTTGTCTTATTGTTTTTTCGTGTCCGATTTTAACGGAAAAAACCGCTTCCGCTTGCACGTCGCTTATGACTTCCGCCCTGACGTTAGCGACTATGCCGCCCGAAACGCTCTCGGTCTTAACGAAAACGTTTTCTATATACGCCGACCTTCTGGTTTCTATATACACCCCTCGCGCGAACCAACCGTTGTACGGGTCTCTGTGCTTATGCCACGAATACAAAATTTCGGGTGCGCGCGGAGAAACGACTATTTTTAATTCGTTTGCACCGACTTTGATATATTCCGTAACGTCGGCTTCGACGGACAAAAAGTTTTCGGTATCGATAACCTTAACGCCGTTTAAATACACTTTCCCGTCGGGGTCCAATGCGTCGACGTGAAGAACGACTTTATTCCCGTCCGGCAAATAATCGAACGTTTTGATAAGCACCAAATAATCGTCGGCGTGCTTTTCGGTACCTATAACGTACGGCAATTTCACCTCACCGAGACTTTCGGCCCGACTTTCTTCGCTCGACGGTTCGAAAACGTCCGTTTGACGTTTTGCGATTATCTGTAAAGGCTTAACGCTCCACTTGCCTATCGGCAACATTCCGCCGCTGAAAAAAACGGTGTCGGGCAATAGAGTTTCGCGCATTTCCAAACGCTGCGAGCGGACGCCGTCTATCGATACCGTAAAAAATCCGTCGGATACGGAAACTTCCAGCACGAAGGGTTTGCCGAATTCTACGGTCGCTATACACTCGTTGATATGATGATATAAATCCTTTTTATTAAGACGCGCGTAAATACGCCCGTCGGGATATATCTGTAATTTTATCAACTCCGTTACGCCTTTACGGAACTCGATAATTCTACCGGTCATTACGTCGCTGGGGTACTCGCCCCTTATAGAGGTAAAATACTCTGCGCCGACGCAAACCTCCGCCTTAAAAAACGAAACGTCTTCCGCGACGATTTTTGCGCACGGAATAGGCGAACAATCTTTATCGTTAAAACAAATAGTTCCGTCTTCTACGGACGCTTTTTTAGTATATAACGTTAAATTTTTATACTTCTTTTTACTCACCGCGTAGGCTTGGGCGGTTTTGACGCATAAACGATTTCTGAAAGGATTTTCGTCGTACAATTCAACGTCTTTTAACGCGTTTTTTACTTCGCTTTCGGTAACGACCTTTTCGCTCGTATTCGCTTTATACGAGCTGCGACAAACTTTTGCGTATTTTTGTAAAAACTCCTCCTGCTCGGACAGACTAAGTATCGATTGGTCGCCGTTAAAGTCGCCCTGTCCGTCGCAATCCGAACGAACCCTTACGAACTCAAAAAAATCACTCATTTAGTATAACCTTAAAACTTTTTCATCAATTCGGTGTAAGATTTTCTTAAAACGTCTTTTTGTTCGGCGTTCAACCTACCGAACGGCGCGCGCGCTTCGCCTGCGGCGATGCCTTGCAACGTCAAAATATATTTAGTGGCAGGGATACAGCCGAACTTGCAAATCAAATAAATCAAGTCGTTGACGTCGGACAATTTTTTCTTAGCCCTTTCTATATTGCCTGCTTTGTAGTCTTCGTAAATAGAATAAAAACACGGCAAAATGTGATTGAAAGACGTACCTATCGCCCCGTCCGCACCGGCAATCATTCCGGAAAGGAAACATTCGTCGCAACCGCTGTATATCATAGCGGAAGTCTCGTTTTTAATTCTATTCAACAAAAAGTAATTGGTATCCGTGAACTTTATCATATCAATCTTGTCCATTTCGAACAGCTCTTTCCATTCTTCTAAAGATAAATTCACGTTCGTTCTTGCCGGGATATTATATATCATCAAGGGAAGTCCGCTTTCTTGCGTCAACGTTTTGTAATAGTCTTTAATCTCCGCGAAAGAATAAGCAAAGTAATGAGGCGGAACCGTGGATATGGCGTCTGCGCCCACGGATTTTGCGTGTTTGGCGAGTTCTACCGCCTCGTGCGTAGAGGTCGCGCCGACTTGAACGGTAATATATTTACCGTCGGCGTTTTCCATAATCGACTCTAAAATATTTTTTCTCTCAGCGGTGGTGAGCAAAACGCACTCCGCCGACGAACCGTTAACGTAAAAGCCGTCGGTCTTTTCGTTCAGCGTTTTTTTGACCAAGTCTTTAAGCGCGCCGTAATTAACCGTTTCATCCGCATTAAAAGGAACCATTAAAGGCACCAAAAACTGTTTTCTCTTTTCCATAAATATCTCCTTTATAATTTCCAAGTTATTATTTCGACACCGGCGTTTTCCGACCCGTCGAAACATCTACTGTAAAACGCCGTCAACAACTCGCCGTTTTTTAGTTTAATAGTCGACGGATAACCTAAATCCCAGTTCTTTCCGTCGTCGGTAATCACGTACGTTTCGGTAAAAGTTTCGCCTCTGTCGGTACTCACCGCAGCCCTTATGCCGAACGGTTTTTCACGACGAGCATAAGTCATAATCAATTTATCGCCCGCTTCGAGCAAATGCGGCGGAGCGCCGTTTATGCCGGTCGGCTTTAATTCGGTGAAAGTCTCGCCGTCGTCGTCGGAATAAGCCGTATATATCGTAAGCAGTCCCTGTTTTTGCACCCTCACCGCCACGACTATCCTTCCGCAAGAAAGCTGAACCGCATACGGTTCGCAAAATAAGTAATCGTCCGGAGCGTCGCTCGGGAGCGGCAGTTTTTTCATTTGAGAAAAATTTTCCGCATCGTCGGAATAAACGTAATAAATGCCCTCGTTCTCTCTTTTACTGCCGTCCGCTTCGCCGAAAATCCTACCTATATAAAACAATCTGCCGTCCTTTAAGGTAATGGGACCGTGGGGACTGCTGACCGGAACCTTAACCCTTTTATCGAACGTCTTTCCGTTGTCCGACGATATCGCAAGCCACGACGCAAAACTTTCTTTTTCTTCCACCCCGGTCACGCTCGACAACTTGTCGTTTATGAGTTTTAAGTTTTCCGGCGTATACCACGTCGGTCTGTCGTACGTCAAATTTTGCTTTTGAAATCCGAGCGTATTGTTAAAAGTCGTAAGCAACACCTTGTCTTTAAAAGTAGCGATGCCTGCGTCGCGATCGTCAAGCGGCGTGTCGAACACCGTTACGGGTTTCGTCCAAGTTTTGCCCTCGTCGCAAGAGTAAGTTATCGCTACCTGCCCGAACGGACATATATGTAACAATCTAAACCCCGAGGCAACAACCGCTATATCTCCGTTTGACAGACGACATACCGTCGGCCACGCAAAGTATCCGAATTTTTCGGCATTGCCCATAATGATTTTTCTCATAATACTTCCTTATACGGTTATACAAAACGGCACTGCCGGCAACCCCGTTCTACCGGTCAAACGCACTATCTCGTCGTTGTTGTTCGCCATAGACACCGTGTCGCCGCGAACAACGCCGTTTACGCACAGTAAGTTGCCTGTAACGTAAGCGGTAACGAACGAAGTTTTGCCGTTATGCAATATCGATAGTGTTATCGGCTGTTTTGCCACAAGCAATCCGCAAGTGTTGTTAAATTCTATCGTCAATTCGCCGCCGGTTAAACGATACGACTTTACCGACGGACCGCGATATTCTTCTTCCGCACCGTAAACTTCTTTATTGACCGCAAGAAACAGTCTTTTCGCAACTACGTCTTTATTGTGCGGATGGATATTATCTGTTTCGGTATTGTCGCCAGAAGTAACCATATATACCCCGTCGATTTTTTCGATACATTCCGCCTGTTGTCTGCGCAAGCCCGCCCAATCGCGTTCGGCACAGGTTTCGGCAAACGGCGGAAGTTGCACGGTAAAAAACGGCAAATTATCATTTAACGCGATGCGCCACGAGAAAACTAAAAGTTCGAACAGCTTACAATAGTTGTCTACTTCGGTGTTTTTGCAGTTGCTCTCGCCCTGATACCACAACACTGCCCGATATGAAAAATCTTTAACGGTCGAAAACATTATTTCGTAATTTATGCCCTCGCCGTTATACCATCTTTCGTAAGCGTCGGCGTGTCGCATGCCGATCGGCAACAACAAACCGCTGTCTATCAGTTTTGCGCGCGGTATCCAACTTTCTATAACCGACGCGCCGACCGCGCAACACACTATACCTACGGGAATTTTAAGGTTTTTCGACAAAAGTGCCGCGAACCTAATTCCCACATTGGTTATACGCGGATAATTTTCGGGACGAAATTCCAACCAACTGTCGTCGCTTTCGTGTCTGTATTCGTCGAAACTGCTTCTAACCGTAAAAACGCGAACGTGCTCGGTCAAAACGACATTCGGCTCCGTTTGACTGCCGAACGAATACTGCATATTCGACTGTCCGGCGGCTAAATATACATCGCCGACGTACACGTTTTCCACAACGGTTTTTTCGCCGTTAAGCACGGCTTCGATTATGTACGGACCGCCCGCCTCCTCGGCAGGAAATTCCAAACAAAAACCGCCGCCGGAACAGGTCTGATGCTTAGTCCTTCCGCGGAAGGTTACCGTCGCATTGCCCGCGCCGCTACCGAAAATTTTTATCGGTTTTCTTCTTTGAAGTACCGCTCCTTCGGAAAACAACTTGCTAAGTTTCACTTTATTCTATCCTCTTACCCACCGCGATACCCTGATATTCGTTTAAGAAATACTCTGCAACTTTTTGCATTTGAACCGCGCATTGGTCGCCGTTAAATTCCGCAACGATACCCAAATGCCCGAAGCATACGTCGGTAATGTAAACCCTTAACAATATTCTGTTTTCCGAGGTGAACGCCGCGTTACTCAAACAGCGCAGTTCTCTACCGCAAGGCGTACCTATACGTTCCGCCCAATAATGCGTTTCCGGGAAAGTTGAGTCGTAATAATTCTCTAAACCGAAATTTATTTTCTTTTCGCCGCGCTCGTTTTCGTATTTCAATACGCCGCGTTCGCCCTCGAACGAGAATTCCAGCCACTTCCAACCCATGGGGTTGTCTTGCAACTCGTAACGAACGCCGTTTATCTCTTTTTCTATAGGCGAATGCGCCGCGCCGAAACCTTTGGGAAGCTCGAAGTTACTCAAAGCAACCTTCAGTTCCGAAGTCTTTTCGCTTTCTTGTAAAGGACTGTCTTGTAACGACCTATACATCATATCCGCCGCATAAAAAATCTTGTCGTTATACAAATGCCCGGCACATTGCGTGTCTCCGAAACACGTCACGATAAAATCTTTATCGGGGAAAACGAATGCGAACTGACTGCCCATACCGTGCATTGCAAATCCGCTCGAGTGCATCCACAGTTGATAACCGTAGCCGAACGTATTGCAGCCGTATCCGCCGTCGAAAGAGTTGTCTATCTGCTTGGTAGTCATTCTTTCCATATACCATTCGGGCAACAACTCTTTGCCGTTTATAACGCCTTTATGCAACATCAATTCGGCAACTTTGGCGTAATCCCTCATAGTGGTAAGCACGCCGCTGCCGCCCCAACTGTATCCGTCGGTAGATTGCACGCAGAAAAGTTTATCTTTTATGCCTATCTCCGCGAATTCCGGCGCGAGATATTCGCAATACGTCATACCGGTTAAACGTTCGACCAAAACGTCTAAAATAAACGGCGAAGAAGTGTTGTATTTAAACAAAACGCCGTTCGGCTTAATTATGGGCGTAGAACCGTCGAAAAAGGTGTCCGCCCAAGGCGTCGTCTTCCACTTATGTCCGTCGAAGTACGTGTCATACTGCTGCGGAACGGTCATCCTTAACGCTTGATCTATAGTAAGGTCTTTTAAATAAGGATGTAGCTTATCGGCTTCCGCCTCGTCGACGAAATACTTGTACAGTTTATCGTCGAGTTTAACCCTGTTTTCTTTTATAAGTTTGCCGACAGCAAGAGCCACGTACGCTTTAGAGCAAGAATAAATCCTGTGCTTAAAATCTTTATCGAAAGGCTTTGCATACGCCTCGGCTAATATTTTGCCGTGGCGTATTACCATAAAGGAATGCAAATTAATCTTCCAATACTCCATAAAGGACATAAAGTCCAACACTTTTTGGCTCGAAAGCCCTTCGGCTTCCGGCGATACGAATACTAAATCTTTTACCATAATTTTCTCCTCTCCTCGGATATAATTTACTTAATTATACCACCGAAATACGGCTAAATCAAGCCGTTACGAAATTTAATCGTCCGTTATGCCTGCAACGTGGAAAAAATCTTTGTCCACATAGTATTCGCTACGCTGTCGCTTTGAGATACTAACGGAGATTGCAAACCTTCGTTAAATGCCGCGACGTTTGCGCAACGGGTAACGTTGACGGCTTCGTAAACGTTAGCGGAATTATCGGCTTCTTCGCCTTTTGCCACCCATTTACCGCCGACTTTGTTGACCGTTTCACCGTCAACTTTTTCGCTCCATTTACTTACGCTGTTTACTATCAACGGTAAATCGGAAATCACTACGCACGATATATTTTTTATATTCGTGGTACTGTACATATTGACTTCACCTGCCAATACGCCGTAATAAACGTTGGCGTCGGCTTTTGCGTCCAATTTTAATACGCATTTAGAAATTACCGCACCGCTGTGTAAGGCACCTGCAACCAAACCGACGTTCTTTTTGCTCTCTGCAAGTTTTTCTGCTTGGATATAACAATTTTCCAACTTGCCGCGGTAAAGCCCCGCAAACAAACCGGTATTATCGTCTTTGCCGGTGAATTGTACGTTTGTAAACGCGACGTTTTTAACCAAAGCCGTAACCCCCACGTTTCCGAAAATGCCTTGTTGCGAACCTATGCTTAAGTTAGAAATGATTTTACCGTTGCCGTCGAAGGTACCTTGCAATCCGCACCAATCCGTATGAATTACTGCTTGGCTCGAATAAGAATTTGAACCGTATTCGTTAGCCCTCGGCAAGGTATAACCCGTCGCGTCTATATCGTTTGCCACGATATAATATCCGTTAAAGGTCTTGTACTCGTAAAAGCTGCCGCCGGGAGTTTTGAATACCGATATAACTTCACCGTTAAACGTTAACGAATTGTCGCTCGCCGATACGCCCGTACCGAGTTTGGTATCGCTACCGTATCTGTACACGTCCTTCGTATTAAGATTTACGTATAAAACGTCGGTGAGTTCGTCCTTTTTGAGCGCCCTGCCCATTTTGAAGTAAGACAAGTCTTCGGCGGTTTTTATTACCTTTGTATATACGTTAAGAGAAATTTCGTATCCCGCGCCGTCGACGTAGACGGTAATCGTCGTCTCTCTCTTGCCTTTCGCGCTGTCGGCAATGCCCAATATCTTTCCGTCTTTAACGGTAAGTTCACGCGTGCCTTCGAATGCCGTTATTACCGATTTACCCTCTTCGTACGTATCGAACAATTCGGAATAATCTATACCCAAATCACCGTCTACCGCAGAGAAGTATTCGACGGTCTTGTCGTAAACGGCGACGGGTTGTATAACAGTCAAAGGAATGTAATGCGTATTCACTTTGCCGTCGCTGTCGGTAAATTTAACGACAACGTTGCCGCTACCCGGAAGAACGCCGTACAACTTGCCGTCTTTATACTCTGCGAAATCGGCAACTTCGTCGTAAACAAGTTGAACCTTGTCGTCGGATAAAGCCGTACCGTTTTCTTTAACGGTTACGTTCATAGCGATACAGTTGTCGTACGACTGTCCGCAAAAAGCCGAAGCCGTATAAAGCGTGATATCGTTCGCATCCGCGCCGTTATTTAAACTAACGACGTATTCGTTGTGTACCGCAACCTTTATCGTAGCGATAAGTTCCGACCCGGTCATTCCCCTCCATTCGCCTGCAACGGTTATTTCGCAGTTCCCGACGGTATTCCCTGCCGTAAATATGCCGTTCGATACGCTACCTAAAGAAGGATTATCGACCGAATAGGTAAATTCGGCATCGTTGTACGTTTTACCGTTAAACTTTACCGCCATACCCAAATCTATCGACTTGCCGACGGTGGTCGACAAAGTGAAGTCGCCGTTTTCGGTCGGCAGCGCCGACGACGTCGTCGACGGCAATAAACCGCCTAAAACCACGCTTACTTTGCAAGTATCCGTTAAGCCGCCTTTTTTAAGCGTTATCGTAACGGGCGTTTCCGTCTGCCTTAACCCGGTAATTTCTCCTTTGTCGTTAACGGAAACGAACTCGGGAGACGAAGAAATCCATTCTTCGCTGCCGGAAACCTTTCCGACTTCGCTGTAAGCTAAGTCGGTCGTATCGCCCAAAACGACCGTTACCGAAGATGTTTCTAAAACTATTTTCGATTGTACATCCGGCAAGTCGGTTTTGTCCTCCCCGCAAGCGACGAAACACAATGTCGCCGTCAGCGTTAACAACGTCAACGTTATTATCCATATAAGTTTTTTCATAACGCTCCTCCCCTTTAATCAATCGCCATCGCTTCGTGTTCGCTCGAATTCGTCAACCCTATAAAAGCGATTTTCTCTTTGAAATCGTCTTTGAAAGCGTCGTAGTTACTGAGTTCGTCTTTATGCAAAGTAAGCAAGATATAAGCAGGCGACACGTATTCCGCGTCGATATGCTTTACCAACGCCGTATACAACTCGCTCGTAGACTTACGATTATATTTTTCTACCGCGGCATAAGCCTCGTTACATAAATCGATGTAGCCTTCCAACAACTGTTTAGGCCAATATTTTGCTCTTGCGATATCTACGTTAACCGAATTAATATTCGTTACGTATAAGCCGTAAGTGTCGCAAACGTAATGGAACTGAGCCCTTTCCAAATCAAACAGACGTCGCATATACGGCGCAGCCTCTAAATACATATTCTCAAAGAAATCTTCGATGAGTTCTTCTTCGTTAAGCGAAGTGTTCCACATAAGTTTCTGGTCTAAATAAAGTTTAAGCGTGTGGAACGCCGTGTGCATTTTACCTTGGTTTTGCGCGTTGTTGTACAACCCGCCGGCATTGTTGCACGCGAAGAACGCATACCCCTCTCCGCCGTAGAAAGAGAACGTGTCCGACATATACATATATTGGTGGAAATTGGTAGAATACGTCCAGTACCAAATGGTGTCGGCAAGCGCCGTCCATTTAGTGCAGTTCTCTCTTACGCCGGCGTTTTCGTCGGCATAAATACTCTTTTGATAACAAACGGTACCGTTTACCGACTGGAAAACCGCAACGCCTTCGTCAAGCTTGACTTCGGGTGCTATGGGTTCGTATTCGCCTTTCTCGTTTTTCACCACCGGAGCGTCTAAATAGTCGTGATAACTGAAGAATATTATCTTAAAATCTTCACGCGCGTAGTCGGGGTTTTTCTCCATCCATTCTTTTACGTACTTGTTGACCTCGTTGCAGAATTTAATAACCGAAGCGACCCAGCAGTTGCCGTATTTCTCGTAAGACTCTCTGCAAACCGAGCACTTACACGTATTATGATTGTCTTCCATCGTCAAGGTTACCGCGTCGTATTGAGGGAACCGGATAGGGTCGTTATACCTTAAAGAAGCCTCTATCTTTTCCGCGGCGGCGTATATCATCATATCGCGCAAAGTATCGAAATGAATTGGCTCCAAGGGTTGGTCTTCGGATAAATCTTCCGCATTGTTTACGCCGTACATAACGTAGGCGTTAGGCGTATAGTAACCCAAATCGTAGTTACCGTTTTCCGTCGTGAACTCCAATCCCCTGCCCTCGTAACACAACTGTTCCTTATCTTTGGTGCTTGTATTCGAATAAACCTCGGGATAATTGTCGTGCCAGCCGTAAGCCTTACCCTCGCCGAGAGGGAAATATTCCATCGCGTTGTGAGCGACTTCGGATCTCGAGTTGGCAATCGAATTCTCTCCTTCGGTTATATCTTCGTAAATAGGTAGTTCCTGTTGGTTGTGATGCTTCGCATAGCGAAATCTGTTTCTGAACGTATCGTTAGAAGTCGTATCGCCGTAATTCGACCATCTTATGGGAATATCCGGGATATCCGTCACGTTGTAGTTCTTTAGCGCGACGTCGCTTACGTTTCTGTTTATAACGAACGTATCGGCGTAATAGCACTCATAATCGAAGGTCACGTTAAGAAAATCGTAAACCGCGTATAACGTACCGGTTTCGCCGCCGCCGTACATAAACACGCTGTTGCCTACGGTTTTTACCCTTACGCCGTCGTTCCCTAAATTAAGAGAAGTTTTTTCCGCTTTATGATCGATGCCGGCGGCACTGAGTTGCAACGTGTAACCGACCGATAAATACTTAGACGACTGTCCGAAGGACGAAACTTCACTGTCTTTATACGCGTTAAGTATTATCCCGGTAGCCTCGTTGAAGAAATAAACAAGTTCGTTGACCGCAGTCATTTCGTATGGTTTGGTATCTTCGGGATAAACGACGACGTAATCGGTCAAACCGCCTTTAACCAAGTAGTTAGCCGTGTCCGTCGCAGTGAAATCGTGTACCCCGTCGTAAACGCACTTTTGCGTTGCGGGGGTATAATTCGAAGAACCCTTGTCATCGCCCGCGTCGTCGTTGCAGGCGACCATTCCGAAAGTTAAAACGGTCGCGAGCGCCAAGGACGCAATCTTTATAAATCTTTTAGACTTCATACTATCCCTCCTTATTTTGCAAGCACGTAATAGTTCGCCGTGGCGACGTTGCCGTATTCGTCAATGCAATAAACGGTCACGATATACTTGTCCGCATACGTCGCGACGAAACTGTCTTCACCCGAGGAGAACATCTTTAACCCTGAGTCGTAAACGATGACAATCGTATATACGTTGGAGTCGTCGTTCACCAAAACGCCGTCTTTAACCGATTTAGCGGTAAAATCTCTTATTTGATGTTTCTCGCCAGCTTTGATTTCAACCGTTATATTCTCGCCCTTGCCGTCGTTAAACGATATTTCGGGGGCTTGCGTGCAGATGCTCGAAAACCTTAATTCGTCCAACGTACCGACACTCCCGTCGGCAAGCACGCCGCAATAATACGCTTTGTATTCGCCGAATTTATCCAAAACGAAGGAATAATCTTTAGTTACGTCGTTCGCCTTACCGTCAAGTTTGGTTCCGTCGGTAGCAACGACGGTCTCGTTACCGTTTGCGCCGAGGTACACGACCTTCACGAAACATTCGGCGTATCTTACGGGTGAAAGAATATCGTTAAAGGAAGCGACCGGCAATTTGATTTCGGTTCCCTTGGGGTAATTGCCCGAAATATCCTTCACGACCACTTCGCTGTCGAAAATGTCTTTCGCCTTGTTGTTTATCGCCTGATTGTTAACCTTGCCGATATATAATTCGTCGCCTGCCGCGGCGTCTATCAATTCTATCGACAAATAGCACAAACCGGAACCGCCGAATTCGTAAAGCATTTTACCGCCGTCTTGTAATATCAGTTTACCCGACTCCGAATTGTACATAATAGTCGTTTCCGAACGCAAGGAAGCGTTTACTATCGCCTTTTGTCCGCCGTTCGTTACGAGAGAGTAACTTTCGCCGCTTTCCGTAAGCGTGAAGCTGTCGACCGATTTTGCGTCGTAATAATCCGCAAACGATATTTTTACGCTCTTTGCCTTGGCAGTTTTAGACAAATAAAAACTTAACACCAATTTATCGGTAAACACCGGGTTTATAAACGACAAGGTTTGATTTCCGCCGTTATTCGCCGTAAACTTGATGTTGACGGATTGTGCCGTCGGGGTGAAATCCCCCTTGAAATAATTTGCTATAGACAATCTTTTCGTGCCGTAACCGACCGAGAAGATTTCCGCTTCGTAAATTTGCGTTTCTGCGTTACCCTTGCGGTACACGAAATACGCTTTATTCGCTTTTTGCACCTTAAACGCCGATGCGTCGGTAACCGCGGTGAATTCGCCGTCGTCATACTTAACATATAATTGCGACGAAGTCGTAACGGGCGTTTTGTCGACAAACGAATATGCCGTTGCCGAAGGTAATTCGTACACGGCGTTTTCTATCAAATATTTCGGCAAGACGGGCTGTTCTAAAAACTCGTAATAATCGGAAGTGTTCTTTTCGCAGTTTACCGTCGTCGTCAGCACGTAAGAATTGACGTTGTCGCCGTACGAATATTCAATCGTATATTCGCCGCCACCCAGCGGAACGAAACTAATTTCTCCGTCGCCTATGATTGCACCGTCGCTACCGAAAAGCATTTCTTCGCTCTCGTATTCTATTGCGTCTTCGTCCCTATACGCCCTTACCTTCAGGCTGACGTCGCCGTTAATGCCGCTGATTGTCGGCAACGGTAAGGTGACCCTTTCGCCTGCTTTTAAGCTTTCGACTGGCGCCGGGGTGAAGACGATGCCTTTTTCTGCGCCGCCGAGGCAGTACACGTTAAGCGTTTCGCGTCCGACGTTGCCGAACGTGTCGACGCCATCGTATACTATGGTATAAGTCCCGGAAACGGACGGCGTGAAAGCGCCGTCTTTAACGTTGACCAAAGTGGCGTACTCGGTGCCGTAGTTATAATAAACCTTGTAAGAAACCGACTTTAAGTTGACGTCGTAAGCGGTCGCCTCGGGGATACGAACTTTTTCCCCGATTGCGGCGTTGATGCCTTTATCGTTTGTCTTAACGACGTCTACGTCGACGACCGGCGCGGTCGTATCCACATATTCGCCGGCAGCCAAATCGGAAACGTCGCAACCGAAAATCGAATAAATATCGACTTCGGAACTGGTAGACGTATATTTGCTTCCGAAAACCGACATATAAACTTCGTTGGTGGAAAAACCGCCGAACTTCTTTCCGTTGATGTCTACGTTATCCAACGCGTTGACTAAAAACAAATCGGTACCGTCGGAAGCCACGTACGACCTCATCGTATCGGGATTATAGTAAAATGTTAACGGCATGTGTTTTTCGCTGTAATTAGACATACTGCGACCGTATTCGCCGCTGTTTCTGATTACGTATTTGGTACCTTCGAACATATAAGTGGCGTTTTTGTTGGTATCCAAACCGTTATCGTACGCCGTACCCGAGAACCCGGTTTGCGCGAAGACGTGAATGTATTTGTCCATCGCGTAACAATACAGAGAGAATTGAACGTACACGTCGCTGTTATAGCAATCCGTCAAACGAACTTTTAAGTAAGTCATATCTACGCTGGTGGTGTAATCGCACTGTCTTAAATAGAACTTAATAATCGAATTTTCACCGTCGTTTTCGAGTTTTAACGGAACGTTGTAACTAAAAGTTTCGCCGTCGTACATCTTCAGCGTCAACTTGTTACTTTCATCCGACGGATAAGTAATCGTGGAATTGCTTCCGCTTATAGAATACTTGTCCTTAACGACGTTGAAGTTTTTGCGCGCGACGATATTTTTATTACCCGACTTTGCAAAGTAAGATATAGTATACCGTCCCGTTTGGTCTAAAGAAAAACTTTCTTTTTCGTCGTACACGCGCCCGTCGGGGTAAGTAACCGTATATTCGGTTGCCGAAACGACCGAGTCGCCGTAAGCTATATCCGTCGACTTGGGGAAAGAAACTTCGCTGTCTAAAAAGTAAGCGTCGTTTATCACCTCTTCGTCGACGAAATCCGCTTCGGCGGCGTACGCGTCGCCGCCGGTACTCGTTATGCCGATTGCAACGACGGACGAACAAATCAAAACCGCCGCAACCACGCCTAACGCGCGCCATAATCTTTTCAGTCTCATAACATACCTCCCTTATTTTTTAACCCTTAATTCCGCCTGCGGAAATGTTACCCATAATCTTGTCCTTCAACGCGATAAACACGACGAAGGTCGGCACCGCCAGTATCATACACGCCGCAGCGTATTGCGTAACGAAATTAAGATGCGTTTCCGTCGCTCTGCCGCCGATTACTATCGACCAAACGCTGTAAGCGAGCGTAGGATAAGACGGCAAATACAACAATACCGTTTGATAATCGTTCCAATACTCTATAAACTTGATGAGCCAAACGGTGCTGATGGTTTTTGCCGCAAGCGGCATCATAATACGCACCATAATTACAAACTGCGACGCGCCGTCGATTTCCGCGGCTTCGCAATAGGTGTCGGAAATCCCCTCGAACATCGCCACGAACACGAAGAAGTACATCCCCGTGAAATTAAACCGCTGCACGAAGTTACCCAGCATAGAGTCGTACAAACCCAAATCTCTTAAAAGAGTAAGAGAAGACGGATACGAGCCGACGATAGGCAACGACATAACGAGCAACATCACTACGTAAATGACTTTAGTCACCGCATTTTTGTATTTTGCGCAGATATACCCCATAACCGCGGGAACGATGGCTTGTATCAACGCCCCGACTATAGAATAAATCAACGTGTCGTAAATCAGTCCGCCGATATCCACGGTAAAAGTGCGACCCTTTACGAAAGTGCCGTTACTCCAATAAGAAGTGTCGGCGCCGGTTACCCTGAACGATAAGTTTTCAAACACCTGCAAATAGTTGTCAAAGGTAATCGTCCGAGGCAAACCCACTACGTTATTTCCCGGCGATACGAATTCGTCGTACGGCTTTAAGGAAGTCATAAAACCCCAACCGAGCACGAATATCATCGACAACATATAAAGCAGCAGAACGACAAACAATATACAAGTAAACCAATTTATTTTAGATTTCTTTTTCGTTTCCATCTATATCCCCTCCTTTAGTCCTCGCTGGGTCCGAACTTATTCAACAGATGACGGACCAACAACGTTATCGGGAAGATGATAAGCGTAAGCATTACGCCCAACGCGGAAAGCACCGAGTACGGCAAAGCCTTAGAACCGCTCGGCACTACTACACCGGAATTCTGCGCTTGAACGTACAGATAGAACCCGAACGTCGATATATCTTTAGAATACGTCTGGTCGGACGAACCGAAGAAGGTATACAAGTGCATTTGATTTGTAAACACACCCGACAAACCTACGACGACGAAGGTAACCACCGTCGGGAATATCATAGGTAAACTGATATGTAGAAATTCCTGTATCGGGGTTACACCGTCGAGTTCGGCACTTTCTACGATAGAGTTGTCTATGCCCGACATAGCGCCGGTGAACATAATGACGTTGACGCCGAATGCCATCCAAATACTGTAAAAAATAATCGTTGCGAACCTTGTCGAGTTATTTGCCAGCAGTCCCAATTCCGCGCCGGTTACGTGGGTATAAACCTTGTTCACCACAAAGCTGAACAATAAACACATAACGACCGACGAAACTATCTGAGGCAAAAACAACGCCACCTTAAAAGCGCCGGACATAAAATGTTTTTTGTAAATGTAATAGGCGAACAAAAGTTCCAGCGGTAAACCGATAAATAACTGTACCGCATACAAAATCAGCGAATTTTTCAACATATAAATGTTTTCGGCAAAGACTTTTACCGCCGCCGCTATATTGCTAAACCCTGCGAAGGTAACGGTGTATCCGTTACCGTCCGAATTCGCCACGTACGTCCTAAACGCCATCAGTATGGAGTTAAAGTTGACGTATACCCAAAAAATTAAAAACTGCAACACGGGAAGCGCTATTACCGCCAAACAAAAAGCAAAACGTTTGGCGGAACGCGACATCCGTGTTTTTTTACGTGTTTGATTTTCTACCATAGTATTTTTATCCTTATATCAAGGCCGCTTTTTATAAGCGTTAAGCTATATTGGTCTTCCAATCGCTTTCTTTTATAAATCTGTCGGCAAAAGCCTTTTGCACGTTGAGCGTACTATCGGTTTTTAAAGCGCCCACTATGCTGGAGTTTTTGTCGGAAACGTTGAGCGGAGAGGTATCCGCAAGGTTAATGCTTAACATACCTTTGACTTTAGAGAAGGTTTCCGCGGTTTCCGGAACGGCGCTATAGAACAAAACTTTGCTGTTTTTGCGCAAATTCCAAAGTTGCAAATTGTAGTAAGACATTCTTGCCTCGTCCGCGGAGTCTAACGTATAGTTCATAGGTCTGGTTACGCCGCTCGTTACGGTGAACTCTTTGAGTTCGCTGTCGCTGTAACAGAAAGCCAAGAAATCTTTACAAGCGCGAACCAAGCCTTCGTTGTTTTTGATGTTAGAGTTAATATATGCGAACGCGTTGCCGTAGTCTATAAGCGAAGTCTGTATGGGCTTATTGTCTTCGGTCGGCAACTGAGTGTCGAACACCGACGTAGGAAGGCTCATCCAAGCGACTTTCTTTTCGGAGCCCTTATCTCTGACGTAATCGGAGATAGTCCCGTTCTCCGCCGCTTCGTTGTACCAGTAAGTGCCGTCGACCAACATAGCCGTACGCGAAACGCCCTTGTAACCGCCGTAAATGAAGTTCCTTTGCGCGTTAACCATCGTGCAATCGGGGTCTGCGTAATCGGCGGACCAGAAGCCGCAATCTTGTAATATTTCCGCAAAAGCGAAGGCATAATATTTAGCCGACATATAACTTGTAAGCCAAGCGTTTTCGGCAGTAATCTTTACCTTAGTCGTATAAGGTACCTTTATATCCGTGCCGGGGAAGGCTGTCTTGTCGGTGTATTCCACTTTACCGAGTTCGCCGTTCTTACCGCAGCAAACTTCTACCTCGTCCGCCTGTAATTGATAAACGGCTTTCATCTGGTCGTAGCCTGCAAGAGAGTTCCAAAGCGCACCCATTAAATAGTTGCCGTATTGTAACTGTTTACCCATTATGGAAACGGGATACGCACCGTCGCTCTTAACTTTCGCGCAGAGCAAAATCAGTTCTTGAAGCGAGGTCGGCAAACCGTCGTCGTCGGTACCGTAAGCCCCGTCGGGTCCGCACGAAAAATAATCGTTGTCGGAAGTAAACCAAGCGGAACCGTAGTCGCTTGTAAACAACTCGGCGTCTACGCCGTCTTCATAATCGTATACGGGCTTGCCGTCCTTTATCGAGGTAGGTTTGGCAAAATACCAGCCGTTGGCGGCAAACGACTCTACGTCGTATGCGAGACCGGGATAGGTTTCGTAATGCGGCAAACCGTAGTAGTTGCCGTCCGTTCCCTTTAAGCTTTCCCTTACCTCGGGATAAACTTTGGCAGCCAAACTGTCGGGGTCGTTTACGTCGCCCAAGATATCGTTAATCTGGAGAAGTTTACCTTCTTGCGCAAGCGCGGACAAATCGCCCATCTTTTGGTTAAAGTAAACGTGATAGCCGTCGTTCGCCATAGTGGTGTCGTTAATGTTTTTCGTGTTAGACACTTCGAAGCTGACGCCCTTCGTACCCTCTTCGTACACTTCGTCTTTCTTTAACTCCTTAAAGCGTGCGATAGCGTTGTCGAGCCACACCCTGCCGATACCGCCGCCGTAGTTGATGACGTTGATGCGCGTAGTGGTGCCGTCGTCTTCGTCTTCGTACACGCGGCCGCAACCGAAGCCGAAACTGCCCAGTGCCATGACCATGCACAACATAAGTACCAATATTCTTTTCTTCATATAATTCCTCCCGTAGGCATTTTTCCGTACAGCCGCGCTTAAAAACGCAAGCCGCACCCCGCCTATCTTTACACATAATATTAAAACATAATGATAGGTATTTAGTCTATAACTGAATATCTAATTTTTATCACTTATTCACCAAGTTTACTTGACAATCACACAAAAAACGATATAATGTAACTAAAAGCTTTTATACATTTAAGTATGCGCGACAAATAAACGAATATAAGCGCTTGATCAAAAACAAAAAAGGTGAATTTATGTTTTCGAATTACGTTTTTGCAAACATCCTAAAAAAGTCTTTTTCTATTCCGTACAACATAATCTCTATGAGTTATAACGACATCAAAAAGACCGACCAAGGCACGCCGCACAGCCACCATTGTACGGAAATTATGATTGCGATAGACGGCGAAGGGACCTTAACCGTCAACGGTCAAAACTATCCGTTGAACGGTAGAAGTTTATACGTCGTCAATCCGACTACCGAACACACCGAAAGCACAAAAACTTCGCTTAGATACTACGTCTTTAAGTTTGAAAATTATATCCCGTACAATCAGACGCTTTTTACGCCGGTGAATATCTACGATATGCCGCACGACAAGCGCGAGCTGTTGCTTAACTACTGCAACATCATACGGCAAGAACTTCTTTCCCCCTCTTCTTACACGACTGAAACGGTAACCTCTCTGCTGACGTGCGTATACTTTTTTTGCACCGATTTTTTGAAAAGAAACGACACTTACATTCAGCATAAAATGATAAACAATAAAATATCGTCGAGGGTACAAACGGTAATAAATTACCTGCAATCTCATTATCAAGAAGATATAGTTATCAGCGAAATAGCGACGCAGTTTTCTTTTTCTCACAACAACCTTATAAGGGTGTTTAAAAAAGAAACGGGACTGTCGCCGCGCGACTATCTGATAAAAATACGCTTAGAGTCCGCAACGCACTTGCTTAAAAACACCGACTACGCCATATTGCATATCGCCTTTCATACGGGTTTTACGAGTTCGGCTTTCTTTTCTAAAACCTTTAAACAAAAATACGGAATGACTCCGTCGCAATACCGCAAGGTACACAAACAAAAAATTTAGTTTAAAGACGTTCAAAACGGCGAACCGATAAGGTCCGCCGTTTTAGTTTTTTGTAAAAGTTTTACGCTTCTAAAGTTTCGAAAATCTTAGCCCACATAGCACCTGCCGCACCGCTTTGTTCGGTATGCGCGCTCTTAAAGGTTTCGTAATCCGAAGAAGCCTTTAAGGCATCTGCGTCGTTATAACGTACCACGTTACTTGCACACCACGTGTTGTCCGCGCTGCTGTCTTCGCCCTGCGCGACCAACGTATACGTCTTACCTCCTTGCAAGTAAGCCACCAACACTACGTCGGTAATAACCGTACATTGCCAGTTTTTGGAAACGTTCGATGCACCGGTATCGTTATGTGAAACAAATCCGCCGCAAAGCGCGCCGTAACGTTTTACAGTCGACGAAGCATTTGTCGCAACGGTACCGGCTTCCTTAAGATTGAAAATACAGTTGCTGATTTTAGCCATAGAATTTATCTGGCCGGCAACCAAACCTATATTTTTACCGTTGGTAGATTGCGCCAACTTATCCGCTTGGATATAAACGTTGTTCAGTTGACCGACCACGTAAGACGCTATAACGCCGATATTGTCGTTGTTTGTAAACTTTACGTCTACGAAAGCGACGTTTTGAACAAGACCGTTCATATTACCGAATATACCGCCTTCACTTATCGTCATACCGGTAACGATATGACCGTTGCCGTCGAATATGCCTTGCATACCGCACCATCTGTAGTCCATAGGACCTTTATTATTGTTCGTTTCGGCCGGTGCCATCGCCGCTCTCGGCAAACTGTAATTAGATGCGTCTATATCGTTTGCGATTATATATCTGCCGTCGAAACGAGTATGTTTATACCCTGCGGCATTATTGGTATTAGTTACGAAAACATCAATCAACTCGCCTTCGTAAACCAACGCATAAGCACCGTAGCCGTAGTCGTTGTTCGCATCAATCGCACCCGTGCCTACTTCTTCACCGTTCTTATATATCTTCTTAGAGCCGTCATTCAACGTGTAATATACGTCTGCGGTTTTTATAGCGCTGACGCTTTGGCATACGTTGAAGTAAGCAAAGTCTTCGGCTTTTACTATAACCTTTTCGAAACTTTGGACTTCCGCCGTATAAATATCGCTACCTATCGTCAAAAGAACGGACGTCGTCTTTGCAGTAGAAGCACTGTTGGACAAATCCACCGCTTCGCCTTTTAAGGAAGTTACCGTCGCGTCGGTTAAAGCAACCGCAGCTTCGGTAGAGCTAACCTTATACAAAACGTCGTCTACCGTAG
>CAZARP010000002.1:4436-5829 GCA_964487575.1 uncultured Christensenella sp. | reverse complement strand
AAAGCAACCGCAGCTTCGGTAGAGCTAACCTTATACAAAACGTCGTCTACCGTAGAATAATATACGGTGCCGTCGTATTTAGACGGAATAACGAAGGTCGTTTTATAGTAGACGTCGGCTGCTTGGTCGTATATGGCAATCGTGTGTTCGTCCGCGCTTTCTAAAGATAGATCTTTAAGCGTTATCGTGCTGCCGCTCTGCTCATACGAAGACGAAGCTATTCTTTTGCCGTCCACTACGACGTCGGTAACGGTGCCGAGTTCGTTAGAAACGGTTACTTTACCGCAAGAACCGCTCGCAGAATAGTAAGCCGCGCCTACCTTTTCCGCTTCTACGAATTGGGTATCGGTATATTTTGCTACGCCCTCTCTCGTATCGCCTTGTAATATCAACAAGTTAGCGGTGTCTTTAATCGACCAAGAACCGGCGTTCGCCGCGTAAACGGTTTCTATCGCGCTGCCGCTTTTATCCAAAACTATCGCGTAAGAACGCGCGGTCAACACCGTTTGATATGCGGATTGCAAATTGGCTTCTTCCAAATTGGAATAGTTGATAACCGCTACGTAATCGGCTGTCGTCGAACCTTCTGCGAAAGACGCGTCGGTAATATAGAACGGACTTTCTATATCGACTACGTTTCTCTCGCCTATCTTTTCGGTCCCGGCAATCATTTCCTCTGTCGTATGTCCCTCGTCTAAACGGGTAACCAAGGTATGGAATTGAATTCTGCCGTAGTTTTCACGAGTTTTTATCGACTCGTACCAAGTTTTATCGATATTGGTTTTAAAGGCTATACCCGACTGCTCGTCTACGTACACGCCTGCGTTGGCTGCCATATAAAACCCGTCGGGATTTGTTTCAGCCAAAGCCGCGTCGGACGTCGACATCAAACCGAAACCTAATGCAAAGGTGACTACGCACGCCACCGCCGTCAAATACTTAAAAAACTTTTTCATAATCTTCCTCCTCAGCTGAGCCACGTGCTGTCGAAATCCATAAAGGACGCTTGTCCGCTTTGTTGGGACACGTTCAAAACGTCTTTCGCGTTAAATTGCACGATGTTAAGTTCAGGCGCTTGATAAGCCTTAACGTGCTTGTTTGTTACGTTTGCCATAATACAAAATTCTCCTTAAAAAATTTTTACTTTAAATAAAACCGTTACTCGGGGAATACGATGTTATCGTCCGAAGACGCGTCGTACCATTCCGCATATACGGTGATATCCTCTTTTAAAGTGTAAACCCCTTCCGCCGCCAGCGTTACCTTTACCCCGTCTTTTACGTAATACCAGCGAATGAAAACGTTGTGCGCCGACTGAGGTTGGTATAACGTATAAGGTTTATCGTATTCTACCGTCTGTTTATACCCCGACTTTAGCGCGTCGCCCGAACCC
>CAZARP010000002.1:0-4336 GCA_964487575.1 uncultured Christensenella sp. | reverse complement strand
TATTTTTTCTTATAAAAAGATTGATTTTTTTCGAAAACGTTGTATCATATAAGCGAATAAAACGAAGGTGAGGCGATTATGGAACTGTTCGATATGCACATTCACTCTTTTAACGACGGCACCGACCCGAAAACTCTACTTTGCAAAATGGAAGAAGCCGGTATTTACGGCGGTTGCGTTTTTTCCAATCGCCCTAAAGAAGAACACGCATCCGGCACGTCGTTCGAGGAACGGCTTAACGAGGTGCTGTCTATAACCAAAGGCTATGAGGATAGGTTGTTCCCCGTGCTTTGGATACACCCCTTCGAAGAAAATATATTCGAAAAGCTGCAAATTGCCGTAGACAGCGGCATAGCGGCTTTCAAAATAATTTGCAACGATTTTTACGCTTCCGACCCGAGGTGTTTGGACGTCTTAAAAGAAATCGCGCGGCTAAATAAGCCGGTCATCTTCCATACGGGGATTTTATGGGACGGCAGACCCACGTCGGAATACAACCGCCCCTTACACTTCGAGGCGCTTATAAACATAAAAGGGTTAAGGTTTGCGCTTTGCCACTGTTCTTGGCCGTGGATAGACGAGTGCATCGCGCTGTACGGTAAATTTTTGAACGCGCTGAACACGAGAGACGACACCGCGGAAATGTTCTTCGACATCACCCCCGGTACGCCGGAAATCTATCGAAAAGAACTCCTTACCAAACTTTACACAATCGGCTACGACGTCGGCGACAACGTTTTGTTCGGCACCGACCAGTTAGCGTCCGCCTACCGCCCGGAATGGACGGAAAAATGGCTTTCGCTCGACGGTAAAATTTTAGACGAATTGGGCGTAAGCGCGCTTAACAGACAAAAACTTTATCGCGATAACCTGATGCGGTTTTTAGGGAAAACTTCCGTAAAAGTTTGCAAAAACGCGCCCGACATCAACGACAATAAACCGTGGAGCCCCGTCAACCCCGACGTAAAAACCGTTATTGAAAAATGGTATAAAAAACTGGATTTTTCGTCCGTATACGACGCGGAATTTTATCGGGCGTTAGACACGATTAACGTTCCCGATACCGTTACGATAAATAATTACGATTTCGACTGCGACGGCGGCAAACGCAATCTTCTATCCGTGCTTTATATGTGCGAACAAGTCGAGGAATTTTACAAGCGACACAATCTGCCCGAAAACGTGCTTTTAGACACCTTGGGCGACATAAAGGTATGGACGCGCACTTGGTCGAACGTTAAAGGCTGTCTGTATCTCGGCGAACTGAAATGGCTGAGCAATCATTTAAGCGGCAAATTGTTTAAATTGGGCAGACTTCAATTCTGTATGAACGCATCCCCCGTCGACGTGCCCGAACACGGCTTACTAAAAGGCGACAACGTCGTGGAAATCCACATACCCAAGGGCGGCAAGTTAGATATCGACGAATGTAAAAAATCGATAGAACTCGCAAAAGAGTTTTTCGAAAAATACTTCGGATATTCTTTCGAATATTTCACCTGCCATTCGTGGCTTTTAGACGACACGTTGAAAAAATATCTGCCCGAAAAAAGCAATATCGTGCGCTTCGGCAATCTGTTCGAAAAAATTTCGAGCGAAAAATCCGACGCGGTTTTAAGATACGTGTTTACTTGGGACACCAATTCCGAAAACTTATCCGACGCACCGTGTAATTCCTCGTTCGCGCAGAACGTTAAACGCGCCTACCTCGGCGGCGAAACGTTCTACGCCACGTTAGGATTGATAAAAAAATAACGCGCACGCGACAAAAGGCATAACCGCATTTTGCGGCTATGCCTTTTTTATGTGCAAAAACACCCGACCGACTTTCGTCGGAATAAAATATAAAGAGGGCGAAATACGTTTTGCCCGACTTAGTTTTACCGACGGATGTTTTTATGATTTACTACTTATTGACAACGGCTTTCGCAGTGAGCGCGGACTCTTTTATTTGCGGATTTTCTTTATACTTTAACAAAACGAAAAAAGTATATGCGGTCGCGATAATCGCGTTGACTGTGTTCGTTATGTGCCTTTTCACCAACTATGCGGCTGTATTTTTCGCCGAAAAAATAACCGAAAAAAGCGCGGCTTACGGTGGGTTTATTCTTTTAATCACGGGTGTACGAAATCTTTTTCCTCAAAAAGACGACGCGCCGAAAAATTTACGAAAAAAATACGGCGATAACGCCGTAAACCTAAAACAATCGGTACTGACGGGTTTTGCCGTGGGAATAGACGGTGCCGTCGCAAACCTTTCTTTGTCATTAATGGGTATGAATTCTTTTTACGTGCCGCTCACCATTGCCGCGATGCACGCTTTAATGGTATATCTCGGCACCTGCCTCGCCGACGCGCCGTTTATAAAAAAAGCCGAAAAATTAGCCTATATACCGCCGCTGGCTTTAATCGCGCTCGGATTATATAAATTAAGCGGATTATTCGTTTAACAACCTGTTATAGGCGTTCTTCATCGCCAAGGCGTCGACGTCTTGAGTGCCTGCCGACTCGCAAACGACGTACGGATACAGTTTTGCTTCTATAAGCGCCTGCGCGAGCGGTAAAAATTCCGGTCCGTATTTATCGTCTTCGAACGTCAAATGACGAACCTCTCCTTTTGCGGAATACTCTATCTTAGAAAAATGCACGTGAAAGCGCTTCACCTTTTCATAGCCGAGCTCTTGCGTCATATAGGCAAGCCGCGACGCAAAATCCGCCTTTGTTTTAAGACTACCCTGTTCCCTTGCGTTGACGTGACCGAAGTCTACCGCCGGCAGATAAAAATCTGCGATTTTACAAAAGTCGGTTATCTCTTCTATCGTGCCGATTTGCCCTAACTTACCCATGGTTTCGGGACAAAAAAACATATCGGTCAGTTTTTCTTCTTCTATCGCTTCAGCCAGCTTTACAAGGCGCTCCTTGGCGAGAGAAACGGCTTCGTCCCTCGGCAGTTTGCCCTGGCTTGCCGGGTGAAAGACAACGCGCTTACCGCCCATCGCCTTAAGTTTTTTCGCCGAATTTATAACGTAAGCGTAAGACTTTTCAGCCATAGCGTCGTCGGGATTTGAAAAATTAACGTAGTAAGGCGCGTGCGCGCTTATCTCTATGCCGGCTTCGTCGAACGCCCGACCTATTTCGTATGCGGCGACGTCGCTTAAATTGACGCCTCTGCCGAAAGAATATTCGAAACAATCCAGCCCCATATTTTTGACCCACGTCGCCGACCGGACGGTGCTGCCGCCGCCCGCCGCCGCGAAAGCCGCCGAATTACCGCTCGGCCCGAATTTAATAATTTCCATTTTTCACGTCGAGCAAATCTTTATCTAATTGTGCTTTAAGTCCGTTCCCGTCGCCGAAACTTTTAATATCCCTTAAATACCCGTCGAAATATAAAACAATCTTTTCGCCGTACACGTCGCCGTTGAAATCTATAATATGCGCTTCCACGACGTCTTTAGACAGCCCGAAAGTCGGACGCGCACCGTAGTTAATCATCGCTTTGTATTCCTTGCCGCCGACCGACACTCTGCCTGCGTAAACGCCTTTTTTTATGCGTTGTCTGCCGTTAGCGAGTTCCACGTTAACCGTCGGGAAGCCGAGCGACGCGCCTACCGCGCGACCGTGAGCAACGACGCCGAACATAAAATAACTTTCGCCTAAAAGTTCGTTGGCTTCACGCAAGTTGCCCGACGCAAGCAAACGTTTGACCGCCGTCGTCGAAACCTTTACGCCGCGCTTTTCCACCGTGTCTATCACGCGTACGATTTGGGAGTTTTTTTCGGCGTATTTTTTCAAGTCTTCCAATCCGCCTTCGCCGAACTTACCGAAACGATAATCCTTACCGCAAACGTATGCTGCTATATCGTATTTTTTATTTAACTTATTTAAAAACGCCAATCTGCCGGTCGACAAAAAATTATAATCCACCTTAGCGAAATAAATTTCGTCGGCGCCGAGTTTTTTGTACAACCCCTCGCGTTCGAACTTATCGTACACGTACGTATCTTTTTCGTCCCCGACTGCCGCTTTTAAGTTGCCGTCAAAAGTAAAAACCACGAGCGACGCGTTAAGACTGTCCGCCAAAGCGCGCGCTTCGCCGAGAACGGCGCGGTGCCCTAAATGCACGCTGTCGAAATACCCCAATGCAATTACTGTTTTTTTATCTGACATAAGACGTTATTTTCAGAACGCCGTCTTCCGATTTACCGACGCCCCAAAATTCCTCCCCGTTATATACCCTATAAAGTCCGTCCGCTAAACCGTAGTTATCGAACAAACCGTTTAATATACGCGTAGCCTGCTTGTCGCTCAACGCGACTTTAGGAAAATCCACCGC
>CAZARP010000001.1:65528-72124 GCA_964487575.1 uncultured Christensenella sp. | reverse complement strand
AGTTTTTGAGCGTCGCCGAGCATACCGAGCGTACAAGTGGTAAGCGTTTGAGTCTGTCCGCGGGTAAACACTGCCGAACCGTGAACTCTGGGCAACACGTGCCTTTCGCACCAAATCGGTCTGACGTCTTTAAGACCTCTGCCGTCGGGACGGATACCCTTGTCGAATATCTTTGCGCGAACCTTTTCTTTGGTAATATAATATATGCTGTCTTTAATTTCCCTTACGTTGTCGGGATAAATTTCCTTAAAATGTTCTACGATTTCGGCTTCTACCTTGTCTTGTCTTTCTTGTCTTTCCTGACGGTCAAAGGTGTCTATCGCCCAATCGATTTTTTCCGACGCGTATGCGCGGATTTCGTTATCGAGTTCCTCGGGAACGTGATACAATTCGATTTCCTTCTTCGGTTTGCCGACGACGGGAACGATTTCGTCTTCGATGAAAGCGCAAATCTTTTTGATTTCTTCGTGACCGAACATAATCGCGTTAACCATTTCGTCGTTGGTAACTTCGTTAGCGCCTGCCTCTATCATCAAAATAGCGTCTTTAGTGCCTGCCAAATTCAAATGAATATCGGATTTCGCCCTTTGTTCGAGATCGGGGTTTATAACGTATTGACCGTCAACCATACCGACCACGACCGAACCGGTAGGTCCTGCCCAAGGTATGTCGGATATTGCGAGTGCGATAGAAGAACCTATCATCGCAAGAGGTTCGGGTTGAATATCGGGTTCGACGGACAACGCCTGAGCGATAACGACCACGTCGTTAAATAAGCCTTTGGGGAAAAGCGGACGAAGAGGACGGTCGATAAGTCTGCTTGTCAATATGGCTTTATCGCTTGCCCTGCCCTCACGCCTTTTAAAACCGCCGGGAATTTTGCCGACGGAATACATCTTTTCTTCATAGTCTACCTGCAAGGGGAAGAAGTCCATTCCCTCTCTCGGTGCCGCCGACATACAAACCGATACCATAACAGCCGTTTCGCCGCTGCGAATAACGCAAGCGCCGTTGGCTTGTTCGGCGTATTTGCCGACTTCGACTACTACTTCTCTGCCACCTACGATGGTTTTGAATTCTTTGTAGTTCATTGTTTATTTCTCCTTATTTTCCAAACTCTGTATTTTTGAAATGACGACGCGCCCCGCGCCGCATAATCATTCTACTTAACAAAAATCGGGCGACAGATAGTATGCCGCCCTGATTTTTAATTACTTTCTCAATTCTAAATCAGCGATGATTTTTCTGTATCTTTCTATATCGATGCTTTGCAGATACTTTAAAAGACCACGCCTTTCGCCGACCATCTTCATAAGACCGCGTCTGGAATGATTGTCGTGTTTGTTAACCGTCAAATGTTGATTGAGATGGTTAATCCTTT
Organism: uncultured Christensenella sp.; assembly: GCA_964487575.1. Taxonomy (GTDB): domain Bacteria; phylum Bacillota; class Clostridia; order Christensenellales; family Borkfalkiaceae; genus UBA1259. The sequence goes on along the minus strand of CAZARP010000001.1, from coordinate 70,743 downwards.
CCGTCAAAAGAGCGATTTGCACTTCTGCCGAACCTGTGTCGCCTTCGTGACGACCGAACTTCGCTATGATTTCAGATTTTTTCGCTTTATCCATTATTTTTTACCTCCCGAATGGAATTATCCGCTTAAAACAAAGCCGAGGGTGGAGTTTCCGCACAACTTTGCATTAAGTACTAAGCTTGAAAATTATAACAAATTTTTCTATCTTTGTAAACTGTTTTTTAATCGTTTTGCGATGTTTTACCCGAAAAAAGTTTGTTTTTTTCCTCAATAAGCGTTTTTTGCTTTTCGAGGTACGTGGGAACGTCTTTCGGGGCGGCAAGCCTTTCTATCCTTCCCTTTGCAAAATTTATCTTTTTGCTTATGGCGTTTGCGCCGCAAGCCACTACGTCCGTCGTTTCTTCCATAACGTCTACGTTATATATGCACGCGTGCCCGGGTTTACAATACCCGACGTTTTCTAAATTGCCTGCCATATATTTCTGTCTGTATAAATAATAAGGTCCGTAGCCTGCCGCAATCAACGTTTCACGAGCATAATCGACCATTTTTTCTATCTCTCCGTCGTCGAGACGTTGAATTTCTTCGGATAACGTCGACCCCCTTTTAATGCAAAGGGTATGCACGGTAATCGCGTCGGGAGATAAACTTACGGCATAATCTACGCTGTGCTTAAAATCTTCGAAAGTTTCGCCGTCCAACCCGGCAATCAAATCCATATTAACCGAAAAATCGTCTTTGACGGCATTGTACGCCCTAATCGTATCCGCCGACGTATGCGACCTACCTATCTTTTGCAAGGTTTTATCGTTAAAGGTTTGCGGATTGACGCAAATCCTTGTTACGCCGTATTTTTTCAAAAGCGCGATTTTGCTTTCGGTCAGCGCGTCCGGACGCCCGGCTTCAACCGTAAATTCGACGTCGGTCTTCCTTATTGCAGACAAAGCACTCAAAACTTTTTCCAACTGCGCGTCGGTCAAAGCGACCGGAGTACCGCCGCCGACGTACACGCTACGCAAATTTTCGATAAGACCGTCGCCGGCTTTTATTTCCTCTACCAATGCGTCCACGTAAGCGTCGATATATCTTGCGGAACGTTTAACGTCCGCGCTGATAAACGAACAATATTTGCATCGCGTCGGACAAAAAGGAATAAACACGAAAAAATCTCCGTTGCCGATTTTTTTCTCGTAAACACCTTTTTGCCCCTCTATCGTAAGCGCGGTCAATTTGGTTTTTTCTTCGGAAACTTTCATAACCTCGGTAAAAAAATCAAAAAAATCGCCTTCTTTTTCCATTTCCGTATAAGCCAGTTTCGTAGGTCTGACCCCGGTCAGCGCTCCCCACGGTTTATCTTGCCCGTAATATGCCGATAGCGCCTTGTACAGCGACAATTTTGCATAACGCTTCACCAAACGCTTACGCTCTACGTCGTCGTCAATATCCCCCACATAGTTTCCGTATGCGTAAGCCTTACCGTCAATCACGACGGTATTTACGACCTTTTTATCGCTTTGCGAAAACATATGGCGAATATTCGCTTCGGAAGCCGGTGCGAACAAATCGACCACTTCCTCTAAATCGCTTTTATATTTAAGTAAATCGGTTTCTATCAAAATGAATACCTGTTCCTCTCCGCATTCAACGTCGTTAAGTCGCCGTGCCCGGGATACACCTTATAATCCCCTTCGATCGAAAAGAGCTTTTTTAACGACGCAAACATATCGCTTTGATTTCCCCCGGGAAAATCCGTCCGACCGTAAGTTCCGCAAAACAGCGTATCGCCGGTAAAAAGCACGTCGTTTACCATATACGTAACCGAACCCTCCGTATGACCGGGCGTTGTCAGCACTTTAAAAGTCATTCCGCAAACGTTTAGCGTATCGCCGTCGTTTACGATAACGTCGGGTGTTAAGACTTCGAAGCGTTTATCGAGAGTACCTACGCCCGTCGTCAGTTTCTCGACATCCGAAGCGCCGACGTATACCAAAGCGCCGCTTTGTTGAATACGCGCGGCATTCCCTGCGTGGTCAAAGTGCGCGTGCGTCAGCAACAATGCCCGAAGGTTTAGCTTTCTTTCCGAACAAAAGTTTGCAATCGACGAATAACTTTCGCCGCCGTCGACAACAACCGCGTCGCTTCCGTTTACCAGAAAATAACTGTTAACACCTAACAAACCGGTGACAATGCGAAATACTTCCATTAGTTGGTCGTCCTGAAAACATCGTAAATTTTTTCGTCTTGACCTATCTTTTTTATAAGATTATCGAGTTCGTTTTTACCGTTGAGACGTATGTTAAAGTCAACTATAACCTGTTGCGTCTTGTAATCTATTCGTCCGTTGGTAGAAACTATCTCCAAATTCATATTGGCGACTGCCGAAGAAACCGCGGAAAGTATTTCCGTTTGAGTTTTGCCTATGACTTTTATTCCGGCGTTATAGTGGTCGCTTGTTTTATCCGTCCAGCCGACCTCTATCAACCTATCCGGTTCTACGTTCTTCAAATTAGGGCAATCTCGTCTGTGAACGGTTACGCCGTGTCCTCTGGAAATAAAGCCTACTACGTCGTCGCCCGGCACCGGATTACAACACCCTGCAAAGTGCACCAAAATTCCGCTCATTCCCTTGACGGTAACTCCCCCGGTATGTCCTGAAACGTTTTTATAGAACTTCGCGACTTCTTGACGCGGCTGACGTTTTCTGTAATAGTCTATCAGTTTTATCAACACCTGATTGACCGAAACCGCGCCGTAACCGATTGAAGCGAACATTTCTTCTTGATTGTTGAACGACATTTTAGACGATAAAACCAAAAACGCCTCGTCCGTCAGCAATTCAGATAAAGCGTGCCCTCTGCGCTTTGACTCCGCCTCTAACATAGACTTGCCGGTTTTCACGTTTTCTTCTTTCATTTCTTTCTTGAAGAACTGACGGATTTTTACGCGAGCGCTGGGGCTTTTAACTATTTTGAGCCAGTCCCACGACGGCCCCTTAGAGTTTTGCGACGTTATAACCTCTACGATGTCGCCGACTTGCAAGGTTGAGTTAAGCGGCACGATTTTAGAGTTGACTTTTGCGCCTACGCACTTGTTGCCGATAGCCGAGTGGATATGATAGGCAAAGTCGAGAGGCGTTGCGTCTTTGGGTAAACTTATAACGTCGCCCTTCGGGGTAAACACCAAAACCTCGGAACTGTACACGTCACCTTTCAACGAATTTAGAAACTCCGTGCTGTCTTTTAAGCCACCCTGCCATTCCATCACCTCGCGTATCCAACTTAAACGCGAGTCGAGGTCGTCGCTTTCTTTCTTGTTTTCTTTATACTTCCAGTGCGCCGCTATACCGTATTCCGCCGCGTGGTTCATTTCGTACGTGCGGATTTGAATTTCGAAAAATCTTCCGAAGTTTGTTACGACGGTCGTGTGCAGCGACCTATACATATTGGGCTTGGGCGTAGCGATATAATCTTTTATTCTACCCGGAACAGGCTTCCATTTATTATGAATTTTGCCGAAAATCTCATAACACTCGTCGACGCTGTCGACTATCACTCGAATGGCGACCAAATCGTAAATCTGATCGAGCGTTTTGCCGCGCTCTTTCATCTTTTTATATATGCTGTAAAGGTGCTTTCTCCTGCCGAAAACCTCGCCCTTTATCCCGGAGTCGTTAAGCATTTCACAGAGTTCGGACACGACGTGCGTTACGAGTTCCTCGTCTTCTTTTACTCGTTCGTCGATGTTTGTGGCTAAATATTCGTAAGACTCCGGCTCCAGATATTTTAAACACAAATCTTCCAACTCGCATTTAATTTGAGAAATGCCGAGTCTGCCGGCAAGCGGAGCGTATACTTCTAAAGTTTCCCTCGCCATACGATGCTGTCTTTCTTTAGAGAGAAAATTAAGCGAGCGCATATTATGCAATCTGTCTGCAAGTTTGATTATTATTACCCTGATGTCTTTCGCCATAGCGACGAAGAGTTTACGGAAATTTTCCGCTTGCTCCTCCTCGAACGAATTGAACTCGATTTTCTCTAACTTCGTAACGCCTAAAACAAGTTCTAAAACCTCTTCCCCGAACTCCTTTTTTATGTCGCCTTCCGACACCGGCGTATCTTCTATGACGTCGTGCAAAAAAGCCGCCGCAATCGTTGCCGCGTCCAGTCCTAAATCGACCAAAATACCGGCGACGAAACAAGGATGAATAAAATAGTCCTCTCCGGAAGCGCGTTTTTGATTTTCGTGCGCTTTTTTCGCGAAATCGAACGCGCGACGACACACGTCCGCGTCGTTCTGATTATACATGCTTTCTATTTTTTCAAGTACGTCAATCATAAAGTTCCCCCTTATAGTCGCATATTTTAGTGTAAATAACCGAACTACTCAAATCCGCCCGTTTAGAAGAATTCTTTATAAATTTGCCGTTTTTGTCGGTAAAAAAACCCAATTCCATAAATACCGCCGTCGCAAAAACGAAATCGCAACCGCCGATAGACGGAGAAAGTTCTTCGTACAATTCGGCGATGCCGTCAAAACGTTTACCGATATTAGCGTTTAATCGGTTATAAACGTCTATCATATCGACGCGTTCGGTTTTTAGTGCCGCAACGTCGTCTTTATTTATACCGTCGGCGCAAATCAATGCGTCGATATCGTTTTTAATCAACTTATTAAGAAAATCTTCCATTAAATACGGCTTAATTCTCTCGTCGTTTTTTTCGTTAAAAACAATCTTTTTTAAGAAGCCTTTCAACGACTCCTTACCCCTGAAAATAGAATAATTGGGTTCGAAAACGATAAACTTGTCGACCGGCAAACGTAACGGCAAAACGTCATTTTCGCCGTTAAAATCGAGAAAATCCCCCACGTGAACGTTAAACGAATAATGCGGAGAACCGATTTTAAGCGGTTTTGCTTTAACACCGTTCACTTCCGCCGTGAAAACGGGTTTGGGATTGCCCGTCCCGAACGGTTCTAAAAGTTCGATTTCTTTACCGAATTGCATCGAAAGGGGCGCTTCTATATTCCAATCGGCATATATTTTTTCTTCCGAAACGTTTACGCTCTTTTCTTTAACGACGACGTTCAACCTTTGACGCAAAATATCTTCGTTTTCCGTCTGCATTGTTATGCCTGCTGCCTGGGAATGCCCTCCGTAAGTGACGAACAGTTCTTTAACCTCGTTAAGCATTTCCAAAAGGTTTAATTCGTCGGG
>CAZARP010000001.1:60639-65428 GCA_964487575.1 uncultured Christensenella sp. | reverse complement strand
GTCGTGAAAAGTTTTAACGCCGTGAGCGCGTCGCCCATTCTGCCGCCGGCGTTTACCCTCGGTGCAATTTGATATGCCAACGTATGAGAGGTAATTTCTTTAGAAGCGTCGGAAATCAAATACGAAAAAGCCTTACGAGGATGTTTGAAAAGTTTCAGTCCCTCGGTAACTATATCCCTGTTTTCGTCTTTTAATTCCATACTGTCCGCTACGGTTGCGAGCGCGACGTAATCTAAAAACTTGTCCGCGGCGCTTCCGATAAGCGCACGTCCCAACTTATACGCAACGCCCGCACCGGCAAGATATTCGAAAGGATACGCTTGCCCATTAAGTCTTGGATTTATAACTATACAATCGGGTAAAACTTCAGGCGGGACATGGTGATCGGTAACGATAACGGGTATGCCGCGTTCCTTTATCTCGGCTATTTTTTCACGGTCGGATATTCCGCAGTCTACGGTTATAATTAAATCGATTTTTTCGGTTTTTAAAATTTCGAAAATCTTTTCCGGGTTTAGACCGTAACCGTCTTCCCTTTCCGGAATGATTGCAAGAGATTTTACGCCGTATTCCTTTAGACAAAGAGATAAAACCGTCGACGCACAAACCCCGTCGGCATCGTAATCGCCGAAAACCAAAATTTTGCCGTCGAAATTTTTAACGCGTTCTATCTCTTCAACAGCTTCGCGCATTCCGCTGAGTAAAAACGGATCGTGAAAGTTGTGTTTGCCTGCCGATAAAAATTTCTTCGCCTTATTTACGTCGTCGATACCGCGATAAAACAAAAGCCTTGCAGTATCAAAAGCGATATTGCATTCCTTTGCGATTTCTTTGACCGAAACCGTTTCGACGTCAGATAAAGTTTTACCGTAAACTATCTTCATACCACATTATACCTAAAAAGGCGGAAAAATCTTCCGCCTTTTGGAATTCCGTTAAATACAGAATTTTTTACTAAACTTATTTGGATTTTTTATTCGACTTAACAGCCGCCCAAATCATCGGCGTAAAGGTATAAGACGCAAACGTCGCGGACGCGCCTGCTATCAACGCGTAAAGACCGACAAACGTTAAATATCCGCCCAAACCGAAAACAGACAAAGCGATAGCAAACACGGCGACAACGGCAAAAGTCAACGAAAAACGCAATTTGCTTGACCTTGCGGCAAGGTCGGCGATCTCTCTTTCCGACAATTTATCGTTGCCGACGTTCTTGCGCTCTTCTTTAAACCTATTAGTCATACCCGACGACAATATCGCCGCCAACGCGAACGACGCGGCAACCGCTACCGCCAAGAAAGGATAAACGGGCAATCTGCAAATAAAGCCTACCGCCGTGCAGAGCAATGCCGCCACTGCGGAAGCGCACGCCGCGGACAATGCCGACGCCAACTTTTCTGTGAGCCACAAAAAAGCAAATATGGCAACCGCCGCAATACCTAAAGCCAACGCCAACCAACCTGCGTCATAAGACGCCACGGTCGAAACGTAATTAACTTTAGCGGAAACTTCTAACTTTCCGTCCGAAATTATAGACTCCAACTCCTTGCTTTTAGCGGACAAGGACTCGGTAAATTCCTTTTGCAACGCTTCGGCGGACAAATCCGTTTCGCCATAGAATTTATACACGAAAATCTTACCGTCGTCAAAAGTTTGGAAAGCATAATCGACGGGTTTTAACCCTTTATCTTCAAAATATTTATCCGCGATGGATTTCAATTCAGACGCGGAATTTTGAATGTCTTGGTCGACGCCGACGGAAACTTCGTAAGAAGCGGAATAATCGACGGAATTGTTAATGCCTAAAAAGCCTAACACCGCCATACCTGCCACAACGACTATAACGGTAACAATAACCCACAGTTTCCATTTACCGGTAACTGAATGTTTCATAATTATTCACCCTCCCTTTTAAGATTTAAAAATCTTTCTTTATTCTTCGCGAGGGGAAGTATCAACGAAGAAAACATTCTGGTAAACAGCACCGTCGTCACGAACGAAAGCGCCGCGCCGATACCGAAAGTTATTGCAAAGGACCTTACGGCGCCTTTGGTAAACAAGTACAACAACAACGCCACTATTACCGAACAAACGCTCGAGTTGACGATAGGCATAAACGAACGTTTAAAGCCCGTACCGACGGACGCCTTGACGGTTTTGCCTTTGCCGTATTCTTCGTAAATCCTCTTCATTATAATCACGAAGCCGTCGCAAAGCAAAGCAAACGCAAACGCAACCCCTACGAAACCGCCGATGGAAACTCTGATACCGGGAATAGCTATAAGAAGGAACGCATACACGCAAACGTACAAAAGCGTAGATAAAACGGCAATAAGTCCGAAACCGCCCCTGCACATAACGATAAGTGCAAACAAAACAGCCACCAAAATCGCGATATAGCAATAAATCAACGCGTCTTCGGAATAAGCGACCGACGTAACGCCGATACATTCGGGATTGTCGAATTTATAATCCAAACCGCCCGAACTTATCTGCAACGCCATACGCTTAGCGCTCGCCTCGTTAGTGGAAGTAAGCGTCATTTCTTTAGAGAAGTTGCTCGACGACAGCGCACTGCTGCTCGAGCCGTCGAACGGACTGAGCGTTTCGTCGCCTAAAGTTATTTTAAGATAATAAGAGGCGTCGCCCATCGCTTTAACCAGACTATTATACGCGGCGTCGGTAAACGTTATTTTAATCAAATAATAAGTCGTACCGCCGCTGGTGGTATACCCGTCGTACACCGCGGATTTAATAACGTCGATATCGGTCAAAATTTCTTTACTTTCGTCGGGAGACTCCGAAGTATCGCCGAAAAACCTCAAATAACCGTACTGACCGACCGTGGATAAATCTTCCTCGACGTCGGTATAATTAAACTCGCCGTAATCGTTAAGTTCGGGACGCACCTCTACCCTAATCGAATATTCGTTATCGTTTTCGTCAACGCCCTTGAGCGCCTTTACCGAGTATTCCTGATACCCGAGTTTATCTAACCTGGTTTCGAAGGTTTTTACAACGTCTGCTATATCCTCGATTTCCTCTACGTTGTCGCCGGAAAGCTTATACTCGTAAGCGACGCCGTTCGAAACACCGTAATCGGTATCGATAGCGCCTACAAACGAATTATAATAACTTATGCCTACCGGGAAACGCACGAACGTTAAAACGAGCAGAGCCGCTAAAAGCACCCCTACCAACGACAATAACGTAGCTGCCTTTTTTTTACCCATTTCTGCCTCCGATGCGGCACAAAACGCCGCATAATTTTAGCCTATTTCTTTAATTATATAACATAAACCCGTCTCGGGTCAATATATTTTCACGATTTATAACGGAAAAAAAAGAATTTTCTAACAAAAATACGTTAAAAGAAGATAAATCAATCCTATAACCGCCGCCGACGCAAAAATCGTGCCTAAAATCTTCCATAAAGATTTAGGCGATTTCCCCCACGTTTTGCCGGTGGTACCGTTTACGTAGTAATTGTACACCTTCTTTTTGTGCCTAAAATTACCGACGTACACCGGAAGCATAACGTACTTATACGTAACTTCTTCGTGCGTGGTAGACACGTTAAGATACCCGAACTCATCGTAAACGTAGTGCGATAAAATCTCCTTCCTTATCTTCTTATCCATAGAAAGTTTAGCGCATTCCCAACAGTATTCTATCGGGCGGTCGTAATGATACGCCATAAACCCCAAAAGATATTCTTCCTTAAACGAACAAGCCGCATTGGTTGCGTAAGGAGAAATTTTATCCAGTTTTTTTTGGTCGAACTTACTGCCGGCGGTAGTCAACACGTCGTCGAAATTAAGATATTCCGTACCGCGTATATTACGCCAAACGACGTAAGTTTCAACGCGCTTATCCTTACCCGAACAGACGGTACGCGTGTGCGTTGTGCCTATTCTGCCGTCATACGACGAGGACGTGTGACTGTCAAAGGTAAAACACGGCGTATAAACGCCTTTAATGCTTTCGGAAACAAGATTTTTCTTGAATCCGCGAGGGGCGAATATTTTGCTTTTTGCCCACTTTTTCGCATACGTAGCGGCGACGTCCGAACCGAAAATAAAAGGAACGACGGCGTTCGGTTTTATACCCGATAATTCCTCTTTCTTCTTAACGTGCGACGTACCGCAAAAAGGACAATCCGTTGCAGTCTCCCCTTTTGCCAAAACGACGTTCGCGCCGCAGTTTTCGCACATGAAAACAGTCTCTTTATCGCCCGACCATTTGTCGTCTTTAACCAAACCGCCGAGAAGTTCCAATTCTTTGGCCTGCTTATACTCGGCAAACTCTTTTTTAGAACCGCAATGAGGGCATATCAAAGACTGCGTTTCCGGATGAAACACCATGTTCGCGCCGCAACCGGCACACTTTACTATCTCTGTATACGTCCTTTCGGCGGTCTGCTCGTCGCCCGACTTTTCCTTTTCTTCCATTTACTTACCTGCGCCGTGAAAAAAACGCAAAAATAACCTTAGATATTATTCAATTCTTCCAACATTTTTTGAAGGTCGGCGCCGTGAACGTCGGCTGCTTCACCGACGGTTTCGCCGTGAGCGAGCGCGCAACCCAAACAATGCATGCCGTGCGACATAAGAATTTCGCCGGCTTTGGGGTTAATCTGAATAGCGTCGAATATAGTAGTGTTTTCGGTAATCTTGTTAGACATATGCAATACTCCTTTTGATAGCGGCATATACGCCGCATACCGTTTTATTATATATCCTTTTTTTAATTAAGTCAAATTTTTACGGCAAAAAAACCGCGCAAATTA
>CAZARP010000001.1:59022-60539 GCA_964487575.1 uncultured Christensenella sp. | reverse complement strand
TTTGGCTACGGCAAGAAGTTTGACGACGTACCCCAAGGACTTTGCGTAATTTATGTCCGCGACGTCGATCGAGGTAATACCCTCTCTGTATATCTCGTCGGGATAAACGTCTTTATCGAACGCGAGGCTTGAAAGTATCGCAAGTTTATATGCCGCGTCGAAGCCCTCGACGTCCGCGGAAGGGTCCGCCTCGGCAAATCCTAATTTTTTTGCCTCTTTAAGCGCCTCGTCATACGACCACCCTTTTAGGGACATTTTGGTCAGTATGTAATTCGTCGTACCGTTAACGATACCCTTAAGAGAAGTTATTCTGTTGCCTTGCATACTTTCTTGCAGTACGCGTATAATCGGAACGCCGCCCACGCACGTAGCCTCGAACAGCAAACACGCGTTTTGTTTTTTTGCAAGGTCTTCCAACTCTCTGCGATATTTTGCGAACAATTCTTTATTGGCGGTCACGACCGTTTTACCGCTGTTCAAAATTTTTTCCACGTATTCCTTCGCCGCACCGACGCCGCCTATTGTTTCGACGACTACGTCCACCGACGGATTAGAAGCGATTTCCGAAACGTTTGACGCTATTAAACTCTCCGGAATACCCCTTGCCGCGAGTTTTTCGCGGGTTCTGCCGAGAACGCTTTCAACGGTTACGTCGATACCGTATTTGTTTTTGAAAAATTCTTTTTTATTCGTCAAAATCTCGTACACGCCGCCGCCGACCGTGCCGACGCCGAGTATAGCCACACCGACCTTTTTCATTTGTACCTCTATTAAGAATTAAGTTCGTAAATCATTCTCAATCCGTCGAGCGTTAAGGTCCTGTCAACCAACGATACGGACTTTACTTCTTTCGCGATGATTTCGCCCATACCGCCGGTAGCGACGACCTTAATTTGCGGATTTTTAAGTTCTTTGCGTATTTTGTTGATTATATTATCCACAAGTCCCGCAAAGCCGTATATAACGCCGGCTTGCATACTTGTTTTGGTGTTTTTACATATCACCGTTTTAGGCGCGTCGAGTTCTATCGTCGGCAACTGCGCCGTGTTTGCGGTCAGACTTTCCGCCGACGTCTTTATGCCAGGCGCTATTACCACGCCGATTAGTTCGCACTTATCGGTTATTATATCGAACGTGGTAGCGGTGCCGAAATCGATGACTATAACGGGACCGCCGTACTTGTTGTACGCCGACACGCTGTTGACTATTATATCGGCGCCGACTTCTTTAGGGTTATCCGCTTTAATGTTTAATCCGGTTTTTATGCCCGGACCGACCATTAGCGGAGATATGCCGAAAAAATATTCGCACATATGGCATATAGTATAATTAAGCGACGGAATAACCGAAGAAACGATTATGCCGTTTATATCCTTTCTCGTTAAATCTTTACTGGCAAGAAGGTTCATTAAAGTTGCGCCGTATTCGTCTGCGGTCCTCGTGTGGCGTGACGACACGCGAAAAGAAGCGACCATCTTGTCCGCTTCGAAAACGCCGTATTTTATATTTGTATTACC
>CAZARP010000001.1:32059-58922 GCA_964487575.1 uncultured Christensenella sp. | reverse complement strand
AAACCTCCAATCGGGTTCTCGAAGGATACCCGTTGACAAAAAAATTATTACCGCATATAGGTCGAGTTATAAAAATACCCGCCGACGGCTTATCGTTTATTTTAACACATTTTTTTTTACTCGGCAAACAAATCCTACAAAGTTGTAACATTTTAAACGATAAAAACTTATATTGATAATAGAAAAACTTCGCCGACACTAAATTTTACATAGGCGGAGGCAAGTATTTACTTTGGAGGTAAAAGTTTATGAACGGATGTTTCGACCTTTTTGCCGGCAACAACAGCTGCCTTTGGATACTGATAATTCTTTTAATTATCTGTCTGTGCAAAAGCGGCTGCTTAAACGGCTTCTTTAACAGTTGCTACTGTCTGCCTGTGGCGCTTATGCTTATATGCTACTGTTGCAAGAACGGCGGAAGTTTCCCCGGGTTAGGCTGCGGCTGTAAATAAAGCGTAACGGAAACAACAAAACAGCGAGACTCGCAAAGTAGCCTCGCTGTTTTGTTGTTAAATTTAGCGGCGACTTAAAATAAGTCGCCGCCGATGTTTAAATTCCGCACTGTCGATTAAGCGGCTTCAGCCTCTTCGGAAGTGTACGTTTGCATATCACTAAACAGTTGTTCGAAGTCAAACGCCACCTTTTGTTCGCCGAACGAAATTTTCATTTCGAACGGAGCGTTGCACGACACGGTGTCTTTGAACGTTGCCGCCCAAGAATTCTCTTCACCGAGCAAATCCGCCAAATCCGACAATTTAGCATAATCTATCGAAAAAGAAATCTCTTTTATAGCACCTTTATCATCGGTAACTATGGTATAATCGAACGTTTGATCCAAAACGATGCAAACCGAACGCACAAGAGCTTTAACCGACTCGGTAGGCGGTATTGCGTCGGCATCCTGACTATACAAGCCGTCTAACGGGAAGATCAAGTCATAGAAATAAAGATTTTTAGCCATCTCGGGGATTTGTTTCAACGTTGCCGAAACGGTTGCTATCATAGTTAAATCTATAACGGTTTCGCCGGCGACCTCGTTAATAACCGCCACTACCGCTTTATCTTTATTCGCCTCTATCCAACCCTTAAGCTTGGTTACGTTTTCCGTTAAATCCACTATCTCTTTGAAATCGTTCGCAAGAGTTTCAAGTTTTTCTACCGTTATGCCGATTTCTGCCAGATAGTCTACCACGTCGCTGACTTTAAGAGCCGAAATTTTAATCAAGTCTATAGCGGCAATCTTGTCTAATATGCCCTTTTCTATGTATTTATCGGCGAGTTCGTACAAACTTAACGTTTCTAAATCCGTCGCTATCGAAGTTAACAAATCGTCTTTTTTAGATAAAACGTATCCTCCGTCGTCGGTCTTGCTTAAATCGAAGAAGAAGTTAAGCGTTTTGACGGTTGCCTGATAAATCTCGTCTGCCAAAGCGGAAGATATGCCGTCGACGAATTCTTTAAGGTCGGTTTTTATAAAGTTCGTAAACTGCGGCGCTTTCGCTTCGATTGCGGTTATGATTTGAGTAATCTGCGCAATTGTCTGTTCGTCGTCGACGATGGAACCGGCGATACCGCCAAGCAAATTTTCCAACGGATACGAACCGACAAGATTAGTCTCGTAAGTCGCATCCTTGTCGGTAAGGTCTTTCGTAAGCGCACACACGTAAGCAACGGTCGTACCCCCCCCCACGGTTTCTTCGGTCGTCTCCAAAGAAGTCAAAGCTATACGCCCCCAGAATTCATTAGAAGTTTGCAATTTCGAAGCGTCGACGGTTTCGCCGTCGTATTCGTTATAAATACTTTTAATTTCGGCAGTGAACAGAACTCTGCCGTTACTGTCCGAGCCGAAGAAAGCGTTTACCGTTTCGACAGACACTTCGAAAGTCTTCCAAACTTCTTCATATTGCACCTTAGTAACGGTGGTAATCGGAGAAACAGACATATTTACGCCTTTACCGTCGGTCAAAACGTCCGCCGAGGCATTAAACTTCGACACGAAATCTTGGCTGACAAAAGTCTTGCCGCACGCACTGCAGTAGATACTGCTGTCGTGAGAAGCCTTTATAGTGCGCGTATCCTTATTGGAACATTTAGAACACGTACGCGTTTCTAACCCGTCGACGGTACATGTAGCCGCCTGCTCGGTCACCCACGAACCGTAAGAGTGGTCGCACTTGTTACACCCTGCCGCAAAAGCCGTGACGGATAAAGCAAACGTCACGCACAAAATCGCGAGCAACAATCTTTTTGACTTCACTTTCATTTTTCAGTCTCCTTTCATATTTTTAAGGCTCGGACAAACCGCCGCCCCTTTTACGAATATATTTTATCATATTATAAATACGCCGTCAACAGTATTTTAAAAAAAACGAACAATCCGTCGCGCAATGTAAAAATCCGATAAAAAGTTTGACTTTACGCGCCGCACGTGTTATAAATATTCCGTAAACCTAAATTATGGTTACGATTTGACGAAAAAAGAGGTGTTTATATGGAAATCGATAAAATGCACGTCGGCGAATTGTATCTGCCGGGCGACAAAGAAATCAGCAAAATTCAACAACAATACTTGGAAAGATTATACGACTTCAACGCTACTCGTCCGTCGGAAATCGAAAAACGCGAAAAAATGCTAAAAGAAATGTTTGCCGAAATCGGCGAACATTGTTACATAGAACCGCCGTTTCACTCTAACTTCGGCGGTAGGCACTGCCACTTCGGGAATTACGTTTACGCGAATTTCAATTTAACGATGGTGGACGATACGCATATTTACGTCGGCGACAACGTTATGATAGGTCCCAACGTGACGTTGGCGACGGCGGGACACCCCATTCTGCCCGAATTGAGACAAAAAGGATATCAATACAATATGCCGATTAGGATAGGCAAAAACTGCTGGCTCGGCGCAGGCGTCGTCGTTCTTCCCGGCGTTACGATCGGGGAAAACACGGTAATCGGTGCCGGAAGCATAGTCACGAAAGACATACCCTCTAACGTGGTTGCCGTCGGCAACCCCTGTCGCGTTCTTCGCCCTATCGGAGAAAAAGACAAAGAGTTTTACTTTAAGGACAGAAAAATAAACTTATAATTCCAACAAAAAAGGCGCGCTGTTCGATAAAGCGCGCCTTTTTTAATTCATCGATTTTTGTTCTATCAACTTCCCGTCCCTGCCGATTGTCAATACCGAATTGCCGATATAATCGTACACGGTGAAATAATCGTCAGCGGTATCAATGCAAAACGTTGCGTCCGTCACCCATTTGCCGTTATAGTCGCCGTACTGCTTATATATGCTTTTATCGTAATCGGCGGTACTATACCTTAAAATGTTCACCAAATCTTGCTTGCCGCACGAAGCGACATCGAGTTTATTTATCAATTCGTTCGCTTTTACGTATCTGAAAAGTGTATCCGCCGTAGCTTTTGAAATATCGTTTTGTTTGGTATGAAAATGATTGGAACGCGCGTAACGTTCGGAAACTTCCGTCACGTATATATCGTGTACGTCCTTTTCTATATTGACAGCCCTGCCCGTTTTGGTTTCGAGTACGTTGAGGCTGAACGGAGAAGCGACGTCGTTATCGCGCAGTTTTTGCAAAACTTCTTCTATACTCGAAGAATTTATTACGTCCCTTACGACGACGTAACGCGACAGGTTTTGAAGATTAAGATTTTCGCCGAATATATAATTGCTGGAAAAAACCATATCTTTGCCGTTAACGGAAAACGCGCTGCCGGCAAGCCTTTCCACCATTACGTAAGACACGATAAAAGTATCGCCGTAATCGTATTTTATAAGCGCTGTGTTATCGAGCGTAAAATTTTCGTTGTCGTCGTTGTGCGCGAACAACACCGAACCGGGCTTTTTTACGATAAGAGTAGTACAACCGTCGTATCTTTTATACGCCTCGGGAAACAGCATAAGCAAATAACTGCGACGAGAAATCTCCGCCCCGTCCGCTCTGCCGTAAATTTCTTGCAACAATGCGGGAAAATCTTTTTCAAGTTTACGTTCGACGGCGTCGAGCGCGCTTTGCATCGACGACGCTTGATCGTCGAAAAAGCCAATTCTGCCTTGCAGATAGTCCTTAAAACTTCTACCGATTTGGTAGCCGATTTGATAATCGTTGCCGCTGACTTCTAAAAAACGTAACATTGCACTCCGTATATATTACGGTTATCCGTAGTAAAATTGTTTTTTCGCAAAAAAAAATGGAGCAGGTGAAGGGAATCGAACCCTCCTCTAAAGCTTGGGAAGCTCTCATTCTACCGATGAACTACACCTGCACCGCTTTACTTTTACGATTTTACCATATCCGTACAAAAAAAGCAAATACTATTTTACAAAAATTATTGTATTTTAAAAATTATTATGCTAAAATATTTTTACATTATGATTTAAGGAGCGTTACTATGGCATTATTTCTTAAAATACTCGAATGGACCGACGACACGAAAGACACGCTTGTCTATAAACTTCCGCTTAAAAACGGCGGCAGAGAAATAAATCAAAAAAGTAAACTTATCGTACGAGAGTCTCAAGAAGCGATTTTCGTACATAAGGGTAAAATTTGCGACGTGTTCCCTGCCGGCACGTACAATTTGAATACGGAAATCTTCCCTATTCTTTCCAAACTTGCGGGCTGGAAGTACGGTTTTCAAACGCCTATTTCGGTCGACGTTTATTTCGTCAACGTAAAACAGTTTACCGGATACAAATGGGGCACCTCTAACCCCATCGTGATGCGCGACCCCGAATTCGGCATGATACGCGTTAAAGGTTACGGCTCTTATGCGTTTAAGGTAGACGACTCCGCGGTGTTCTTACAAGAATTGTTCGGCACCAACTCGTCCTTTACCACCCACGATATAACCGATTGGCTTAAAACGATGCTGGTTTCGGCATTGACGGACGCTATCGGCGAAAGCAAAATATCCGCACTCGACCTTGCAGGCAACACCACCGAATTCAACGAAATAGTCACCGCCAACATTCAGCATAAATTCAATGAAATCGGCTTAAAATTAACCAACTTGTTTATCGAAAACATGTCGGTACCCGAAGCAGTCGAAAAAGCAATCGACGAACGCAGCAAGTACGGTATTCTCGGCAGTCAGACCGACGTTATGATGAAGGTCGCCGCCGCGGAAGCGATGAAAGACGCGGCTAAAAACCCGGGCACGGGCGGCTCTTTCGCCGGCGCAGGATTAGGCATAGGCGCAGGCGTCGGATTAGGTTCCGCTTTTGCGGAAGCATTCAAATCTTCCGGCGATAATTCCGCCAAAACGACCGGTACGGCGCCCTCCTCGGCAACTTGTGCAAAATGCGGCGCAGCCATGCCGAACGGCGCGAAATTCTGCCCCGAATGCGGGGAAAAAGCAACTGCCGCTAAATTTTGCCCCGAATGCGGAACAAAAATAACGGGCACCGCTAAATTTTGCCCCGAATGCGGCAAAAAACTTTAAATCGAAAACGGGTTTTCTAACCCGTTTTTATAACGTGTTATCGGAAAAATATTATGCAAGCGTTTTATGAAAAATGGCGTGAAGACGCCGACGAACTCAACGTGTCGCGCTCTCGCAAGCACACGTTTGCGCCGCACTTTCACATCAACGTTGAAATTTTCGTCGTCAGAAAAGGCTGTCACGCTATCAGTTGCAACGGTAAAAATTATACCGTAAAAGACGGCGACGCGGTCATATTCAACAGTTACGACATACACAGTTACGACACCAAACACACCGAAGACGTCGACGACTGCGTACTCGTGTTGCCGCTTAAATACCTATCCTCTTTTTACGGCGACAGAATAAACAAAAGGTTTAAGGACTGCATTATTCACGACGCCGCGCTGGTCGATAAGATTTTAATGATAGTTGACGAAATCATCTTAAAGACGGACAACGACGTCACGAAAATAGCCGCCGCCAACCTTATTCTTTCCTGCATCGCCGAAAAAACGTCGTTAATCGAAAACGTCACACACGGCGAGAACGAATTGATACTTAAAATATTACGCATATTAAACGACGGCTTCACCGGCGACGTTTCTTTATCGTACGTGTCGAAAAAGTTGGGATACGCCGAAGAACATCTATCGCGCGTGTTCCATAAGTATATGCAAACGGGTATCCCCTCTTACGTCAATAAACTGAGGCTGGAATACGCCGAGGAACTTATAAACAAAAAAGGCAAAAACGTGACCGAGGCGATTTTTATCGCGGGGTTTAAAAGCACTCAGTCGTATTACAGAAACAAAAAACGCTTTTTTTACGAAAAATAACTACAAATTACGCGCGGGCGTATAAGTTTTCGCTTTGAATACGCGTTCAACGTATGTTATAATTTCGGTAAATTACGTTACAAGGAGTTACCTTATGAGAAAATTCGATATTTCTACCGATTCCACTTGCGATTTATACGCCGGAGAAATTAAAGAACACGAACTTTATTTTCTTCCGCTGAACTTCACGATGAACGACCAAGGTAACGTCACCGAATATAAAGACACTTTTCAATCTCCCGAAGAATACGTTGCCTATTACAACAAGTTACGCAGCGGCATTACCAGCAAAACCAGTATGAACAATCCGTTCATACACGAAGAACATTTCCGCGCGATGGCACAAGCGGGCGTTAAAGACGCCATACATTTTACAATAAGTTACGGTTTGTGCAGAACGGTCGACGTAGCGAGAGAAGCGGTCGAAGCGGTTAAAAAAGAATACCCCGATTTCAACTGTCTTTGCGTCGAATGCTCCACTACCACAATCGGTCAAGGTATGTTGGTTAAAATCGCAATCAATATGCGAAACAGCGGCAAAACCTTGCAAGAAACGTTCGATTACGTCGAGAAAGTCAAATACAATATTCAACATTTTATCGTCGTAGACGATTTATCGTATCTCGTACGCGGCGGCAGACTTTCCGCCACGGCGGCGACGGTCGGCAAAATGCTCAACGTAAAGCCGGTGCTTATATTCAACAAAGAAGGCAAACTTCAAAAATACAAGCAATCGTCGGGACTTAAACACACCGTTAACCTAATCGCGCAGGAATACGCAAGGTACACGATAAACAAGGACTACTCCAAAGTCATTATCGGGCATACAGACAATACGGAAATGGCGTGGCATTTGAAAAAACTTCTGTACGACACGTACAAGGTTGACGCGGAAATAAGGATGATCGGTCCGGTTATCGGCTCGCACTTGGGTCCCAACGTCGTCGCCTACATCTTCCTGTCCGAACAAGAACGCCCCATATAAAGCAAAAAAACCTCTTTATCGGAGGTTTTTTTATTATCTTTTCGCTTCGACGGTCAGACGTTTTAGTTTGTTTGCGACCGTTGCCGAAAAACAATTCTTTTGTATACGCACCGCCCAATTACGCGTCGATACCGTCCCCGGTTCGTTTATGCGGTATTCGGCGCCCGAGTGCAGTAAGTCCTGCATAGGCAATATAAAAAGTTTAGCGGCAGAGCGCATACCGAGTTTTACAACGGCGTCGATTAAATCGTCGACCGTATCCGTCTTATCGTTAAGGCCGAAGACTTTCAAACTGTTTTGCACGCCTTTGTGAAAATTATTATAATCCCATTCGCTCGCGCCGCCGATAAGTCCTTTTAGGGTATCGTTGTCGTGAGTACCCGTATAACAAACCGAATTTTCTTCTATGTTTTCCGGCAAATAATGATTATCGGACTGCCCGTTAAATGCGAACGATAAAATCTTCATACCCGGATAACCCGTTTTTTTAAGAAGTTCCCTCACCCCGTCGTCGATTATGCCTAAATCTTCGGCAATAATTTTGTCCGCGCCAACCTTTTTATGAACGGCTTCGAACAACTCGTCCGACGGAACGTCGACCCATTCTCCGTTTCTTGCGTTGTGCGCGTCGGAAGGGATTTCGTAATATCTGTCTAAACCTCTGAAATGGTCAATTCTGACGTAATCGTAAATTCGCAACGCCTTTTTTATGCGCTCCGTCCACCACTTAAAACCGTCCGCCCTATGGTTGTCGTAATCGTATACGGGATTGCCCCACAGTTGCCCGTCCGCACAAAAATAATCGGGAGGCACGCCGGCAACCTTTTTAGGTGAAAAATCTTCGTTAAGCTTAAACAATCGAGGGTGCACCCACACGTCGACGGAGTCAAGCGCGACGTAAAGCGGCATATCCCCGATTATTTTTATTCCGTTGTCGTTGGCGTATTTTTTAAGCGCGAGCCATTCGGACAAGGCTTCGTACTGGATGAACTGCCAAAACGTCACTTCGTCTTCGTAATCCTTGGCTAACTTAGACAGCGACTTTTTGTCCCTGTATTTAAACTCGTCGCTCCATTCGTAAAAATGTTTCTGTCCCGACGCGTATTTTAAGGTCATATACAACGCGTAATCGTAGGAAACGCGACTTTTCAAATACTTTTGAAAATCCGAGTTTGAAGTATCGAAACGCGAGAACGCCTTTTTTAAGAGCGGAAATCTGACCGCGTAAAGTTCGCCGTAGTCTATCGTTTCTCCGCCGCCGACCGAAAACTTCAATTCTTCGTCGGTTATTAACTTTTTCTTCCTTAAAACTTCGGGACTGATATAGTAAGGGCTGAAAGACTCCGACGATATAGACGAATACGGAGAATTGCCGTATCCCGTTTGAACCAACGGCAATATCTGCCACACGCTTTGTCCCGAACGTCTTAAAAAATCCACAAAATCGTAACCGCTTTTTCCGAAGTCGCCGATACCGTATTTGTTCGGCAATGAAAAAATCGGCATCAACACTCCGCTGCTTCTTTTCATTGTTTTCCTCTTTGGATTTGTCTTTAATTATGCCGGCGTCCAGCCCATTTTCTGCCCGGACAATATGTGAATATGCAAATGAAAAACGCTTTGTCCCGCATCGTCGCCCTGATTTATAACCAGTCTGTATCCGCCTTTTAAACCGAGCTCACACTCCAACGTCGGGATTTTGACGAGGCAACGTTTTAACGTTTCGCTTTGTTCGTCGGTCATCTCGCTTAGCAGCTTAAAATGAGTTTTCGGAATACAAAGAAAATGATTTTTCGCTTTAGGTTCGATGTCCTTAATTATTATCATATCGTCGTCTTCGTAAACTTTGGCGGAAGGAATTTCCCCTGCTATTATTTTACAAAACAAACAGTCGCACATAATATTCTCCTATAATTTTTATATTTTTTCCGCAACGGCTCCGTCTTTATACGGTTTAACGATTTTAACCTTAACGAGTTTGTTCGTATCGACGTCGCCCGGCACGTATAAACGCAAATAGTTGCCGGCGTAGCCCTCGCAATAACCGTCGATAACCTCTTCGCCTAAAAACAGTTCTTCTCTGCCGACGTTCTTAGTCGCAAAAGCAAGTTTGCACGCCGTTTTCTTTTCCAGTAGTTTATCCAGTCTGGATTTTTTAACCGAATATTCCAAGTCCTTCATTTTATACGCCGCGGTGCCTTGTCTGGGACTGAAAATAAACGGATGTATATCCGAAAACTCCGCCTCGTCGATTAAATTAAGCGTGTCGACAAAATCTTCTTCGGTTTCCGTCGGGAAGCCTGCAATTATATCCGTCGTTATGCCGGCGTAAGGGAAATACTTTCTTATAAGCTTCACCTTAGAAAGATAATCCCCTCTCGTGTATTTTCTGTTCATTTTTTTGAGAACGGCGTCCGAGCCGGATTGCAACGACAAATGAAATTGCGGCGCGAAATTTTTCATTTCGGTAAGCGAGGACAAAAAATCTTCCGTTATCACCCGTTCTTCCAGCGACCCTAATCTGACGCGCACGTCGGCACCGCCGATATACCGCATTAAACCTGCAAGATTAATGCCGTTATATTCGTACGCGGAAAGATTGATGCCGTTTATCACGACTTCTTGCGCACACGACGAAGATACTTCGTCCAAAACCTTTTCGGGTGCTCTGCTGCGACTTCTTCCCCTTAAATAAGGGATTACGCAATACGAACAAAAATTGTCGCAACCGTCCTGAACTTTTACGTAAGCGCGCGTCCTCAGCGGCTTTATGGGTAAAAGCTCGTCGAATTTGCCGTCGTCCTCGAAAGAAACTATGCCGCACTCGTCTATCATATCCAATATCTTGCTTTTTTTGAAATTGCCCGTTACAAGATATTTGTCGGATTTTTCCGCAAAACTCGTCGGCGATTTTTGTGCGGCGCACCCCGTAAAAATGATTTTCGCTTCGGGGTTCAGTCGACGTATTCGGCTGACGGTTTGGCGCGATTTCTTTTCCGCCTCGGCGGTAACCGCGCAAGTATTAACCACATAAATATCCGCAGGGACAAGTTTGTCGCTGACTTCGTATCCCTTGCGAAGCAACCCCTCTATCAAAGAGTCGCTTTCGCACTCGTTTACCTTGCAACCGAGAGTAAATACTACCGCCTTCACCGTTCGTTCCCTTTTGAAAACACGCACGCAGACCACTCGCCTTTGGTCTTTACGTCCTTCAAACAAAAACCGTTTGCGACGTATGCGTCTATAACTTTTTGAGTTCTGTCTGATAAAATTCCGCTTAAAATAACGGTACCGCCGTCGTTCAAATTATTGCCTATGTAGGGCGCAAAACCTATAAGCACCTCCGCAACGATATTGCATACTATAACGTCGCCTTTTACAGTCGTGTCGTCAAGCAGGTTTTTTAAAATCGCTTCGCCGTTATCGACGTTATTAAGCGCTAAATTGTGTCGCGACGCGGTTACCGCACATTCGTCTATATCGGTAAGCACGACGCGCTTCGCGCCCAATTTACTCGCCGCTATCCCTAAAATTCCGCTTCCCGAACCGACGTCTAAAACGGTATCGTCCGCTTTGACGTATTTTTCTAAAAACTCTATACACATAGACGTGGTTTCGTGTTCGCCCGTGCCGAAAGCCATATTGGAGTCCAGCAAAACGATAACGTCGCCGTCTTGTTTTTCGTAATCTATCCATTCAGGAACGACAACCACCTTGCCTATGCGTATCGGTTTAAAATGTTCTTTCCATTGTTCGCGCCATTTATCGCCGTCTATCTCCCTTTTTACGGTTTCCAACGTACCGACATCGAATTCGGCAATCTGCTTAAGTTCGCTTAAACGGGTTTCGATCTCTTTAACCGTGCATTTTGCGTTTTCTATCGGATAAAACGCCTTAACGAGCACGGTTTTATCCGCGGAATAAACGGACTCGTCGGCGTAGTCCCAGTATTTGCCGTTGCGTTCTAAATCTATAACGTCCTGGACGTCGGTTATTGCGACGCCGTATTCGGTGTACTCCAACAAAATATCGCCGACCAACTCACTGCCCGAATGCGACGTTATTACGGTTAATTCCAAAAAATTTTTCATACTATTTCGAGTACGGGTCTTTGCCGTACATTGTTTCTACGTTGTCTTTATAGTTCTTCATTTGCGGACATTGTTTAATATCCGACTTTTCGTCAAAGGTTTCCAGCGCGGATTTTTGCGCTCTGTTAAGTTTCGTGGGCACTTCGACCGTCGCGACGATATAAAGGTCGCCCGTTCCGCGAGCCGATTTTATACCCTTCCCCTTAACGTAAAAAACCTTGCCACTTTGAGTGCCTTCGGGTATCGTGTATTCCATAGTATCGTCTATAAGCGGAACCTTAACTTTGCCGCCGAGTGCAGCCGTTTTAAAGCTTATCGGAACTTCTACGTATAAATCGAAGTTTTTACGTTTAAATATCTTGCTGGGTTCGACTTGCATAACGACGATTAAATCGCCTGCTTCGCCGCCGTTCGTACTCGCTTCGCCGTATCCTTTTTTACGAATATAACTACCCGTATCCGCGCCTGCCGGAATATCGAGAGTAAGACGCGTATTCGTCTTAATACTGCCCTTGCCTTTACATTCCGGGCAGTTTTCTATTATCTTTTTGCCGGTGCCGCCGCACTCGTCGCACGGACGAACGGATACCGAACGGAAAAAGCCGTTGTTGGTAGTGTATTGCACCTGTCCCGAACCGCCGCATTTAGGGCACGTTTTATGAGCCGTACCGCCTTTTGCGCCCGTCCCCCTACACGCCGAACAAGGTTCGTTGCGAGTATACGCAACGTCTCGACGGCACCCTTTGGCAGCGTCCAAAAAACTGAGTTTTAATTCGACTGTAATATCTTCGCCCTTGGTTTTCGTCTGCGCGCGAGTACGCGTTCCGCCGCCGAAACCGCCGAATATATCGCCGAAAATATCTTCAAAACCGCCGAAGCCGCCAAAGCCGCTTGCTCCGCCGCCGAAACCGGCAGCACCGTCCGCACTACCGAACGTATCGTAGTTTTTACGCTTTTTTTCATCCGACAAAACTTCGTTGGCTTCGTTAATTTCTTTAAACTTTTCGGCAGCCTCTTTATCGTTAGGATGAAGGTCGGGGTGATATTGCTTGACAAGTTTTCTGTATGCCGAGCGAATTTCGTCCTGAGTGGCGTTTTTCGAAACGCCTAAAACCTCGTAATAATCTTTTGCCATAAAATCCCTTTTATTTATGCGTATACCGAAAGACTGTATTTTATCTTTCGGTATAACGTTTACTTTATTCTTTTAGTAATTCGCCGTCGAATTACTGTTCGCCGCCCTGATGGAATTCCGTATCGCCGGAAGCGCCTGCGTCACCGTTGGGATTTGCTTGCTGATATATCTTAGCGAAAATACCCTGAGAGGCATTGGAAAGATTTTCGAAAGCCTTTTCCATTCTGTCTTTATCGTTAGAGTCTAATTCGGCTTTTGCCGTTTTGAGTTCTTCCTCTAACTTAGCTTTATCTTCGTCGGAAACCTTATCGCCCAAATCCTTTACGGATTTTTCCACCGTGAATATCATTCCGTCCAACTTATTATGCGTTTCTACGGTTTCTTTACGCTTTTTATCTTCCTCTTCGTACTGTTTGGCTTCGTTAACGGCTTTGTCGATGTCCGCGTCAGAAAGGTTCGTGGAAGAAGTTATGGTTATGTTCTGGCTCTTGCCGGTACCCATATCTTTTGCCGAAACGTTTACTATGCCGTTCGCGTCTATATCGAAGGTAACCTCTATCTGAGGTATGCCGCGCGGAGCGGGCGCTATGCCTGTCAATTCAAATCTGCCCAAGGTCTTGTTGTCTTTTGCAAATTCCCTCTCGCCCTGAAGTATATGAATGTCTACCTGCGTTTGATTATCGGCAGCCGTAGAGAATACTTGCGACTTTTTCACCGGGATAGTGGTGTTCCTTTCTATAAGCTTCGTACAAACGCCGCCCAAAGTTTCTATACCCAAAGACAACGGGGTTACGTCCAAAAGCAAAACATCTTTGACTTCGCCCGATAAAACGCCGCCCTGAATAGCCGCGCCGATAGCGACGCATTCGTCGGGGTTAATACCTTTGAACGGTTCTTTGCCGGTAATCTTTCTGACTTCGTCGATGACTGCCGGGATACGCGTGGAACCGCCGACCAAAATAACTTTGTCTATGTCGGAATAGCTGAGTTTAGCGTCCTCCATCGCTTTCTTCATCGGAATAACCGTCGCCTCTACGAGGTCTGCGGTCAACGCGTCGAATTTCTGTTTGGTAACGTCCACGTCGAGGTGTTTGGGACCGGTAGCGTCGGCAGTAATAAAGGGAAGGTTGACGTTGGTCTTGCTCATGCCGGAAAGTTCGATCTTCGCCTTTTCAGCCGCTTCTTTCAACCTTTGCATAGCAAGCTTGTCGCCCGAAAGGTCTATGCCCTCTTTTGCTTTGAATTCCGAAACCAAATAGTCCATAATTCTCTTATCGAAGTCGTCGCCGCCGAGCATACAGTTGCCGTTCGTCGCCAAAACTTCGAAAACGCCGTCGCCGATTTCCATTATGGAAACGTCGAACGTACCGCCGCCGAGGTCGTAAATTATAACCTTTTGGGTTTTACCCTCTTTGTCCAAGCCGTAAGAAAGCGCCGCCGCGGTCGGTTCGTTGATTATACGAAGAACGTTAAGACCTGCGATTTTACCCGCGTCTTTGGTCGCCTGACGTTGACTGTCGGTGAAATACGCGGGGCAAGTAATAACCGCGTCGGTAACGGTCGTACCGAGATACGCTTCCGCGTCTTTTTTAAGTTTGGTAAGAACCATTGCGGATATTTCCTGAGGGGTATAACCTTTGCCGTCTATATCCACCTTGTAATTTTCACCCATATGCCTTTTTATAGAAGCGACCGTCCTGTCGGGGTTCGAAACCGCTTGACGTTTCGCAACCTGACCGACGAGTCTTTCACCGTCTTTTTGGAAAGCCACTACCGAAGGGGTAGTCCTGGAACCTTCCGCATTCGCTATTACTACGGGTTCGCCGTTTTCCATCACGGCGACACACGAGTTAGTCGTACCTAAATCAATACCAATCGTTTTCATAAATCTATATCTCCTTATACTTTAATTACTATTTTATAACGCTGACTTTAGCGTATCTTATTATTTTACCGTTAAGCACATATCCCTTTTCGAATACTTGCTTTACCGTGTCGCTTTCTTCGCCCTCTTCGGCTTCCGCGGAAAAAACCGCTTCTGCTACCGCAGGGTCGAACTTCTCGCCTACGGGATTGATTTCTTCCACGCCCAAACCTTTAAGCGTTTCGTCGAATTGCCTTTTTACGTTTTTTATGCCTTCCTGAGTTTTGGCGTCGAGCCCCATTGTAAGCGCTCTGTCCAAATTGTCGCCGATTGTCAGAATTTTGCCCAAAACGTTAAATTCACCCTCTATAAACGCGTCTTGCCACAGTTTGGCGTTACGCTTTTTATAGTTGTCGAATTCCGCTACGTTGCGCATCCATTTGTCTTTGTAATCGTTTGCGAGGCGTTGCAATTCTTCCTTTTCTTTATCTATCGGCTCGGTCGCTTCCTCTGTTGCCGCTTCTTGTTCGTTTTCAACCGTTTTGACTTCTTGCTCTTTCAAAATCTCTTCTTTGTTTTCACTCATAACGTTTACACCTTAATCTTTATTGTCAAGCATATCTTCCAATATTCTACCGACGCCCTCTAATACCGAAACGACTTTTTGATAATCCATTCTGAGAGGACCTATGACGCCGTAAGTACCTATTTTAACGCCGCTGACCGAATACGACGCGGTAACCAAAGAACAATCCTTCGGGATGTCGTCGCTCTCGCCACCGCCTATCTTTATGCTTACCTCTATATCGTCGTCTTCTTTAGACAGAAGTTCGCGCAGTTTGTCTTTACTCGACACGACCGACAAAAAGTTTTTAACCTTTTCGGAGTCGTTGTATCCGGGGTGATGTAAAATTTTACCCTCGCCTTCTAAAACGACTTCCGGCTTCTCGTCGTTGACGTACTCTTCTATCGCCGACATCACGCTTTCGAAAATTTCACGGTACGCGTCGAACTGTTCTTTAACCGTATCGAATAAGCCTGTAGCTTCGTCCAACGCCTTGCCGATAAACATTTTTTGCATCATAAGCGCGGCTTCCGAGACTTGCTCGTCCGTCATATCCGACGGAATATCGATGAATTTATCGCGGATAAGAATGTTTTCGGTCGCTATAAGCAACAAAGCCTGGCCGGGTTTACATCTGAAAATATCGAGTTTGACTATCCTCTGTTTACCGCTGTGCGACGATACCGCCACCGAAGTATAATCGGTAAGATCGGATATTACCTTTGCGGCGCTTTTTACGACCGCCTCTAAATTATCCGCGCGACCGACGAAAGCCTTTCTGATAAGATCGATTTCCCTCGAAGAAAGCCTGCCCTTATCCATAAGTTCGTCGACGTATAACTTATACGCCTCTATGGACGGAACCCTGCCGCTCGACGTGTGAAGTTGAGTCAAATACCCCATTTCTTCAAGCCCGGCGAGTTCGCTCCTTACGGTTGCGGAACTTATATCCGGCATATATTTTTCCGTTATGCTTTTAGACGACACCGGTTGCGCGGTTGAAATATAATCGTCCACCACGTACTGAAGTATGCGTTTTTTTCGTCCGGAAAGTTTCATCTTCGCCCCCGCTGGCACTTGTAAATGTTTTTTGTTAGCACTCTACAAGCACAACTGCCAACTTTTGACTAAATTGTACACTTATTATATTTCTTTGTCAAGAGTTTTACGCAGGGTTTTACAAAATTTTTTTAAAATACATAAAAAAGTTTTTTTGAATTTCTCGCATAAAAAAAGCAAAGGCGAACGCTTTGCTTTTTTAACGATTTATTTACCGAATATACGTTTTAATTTGGCTTTGATTTTCACGCCGAGATAAAAAAACTTCAAACGGATTTTACGCAACAATTCGTGTTTAAACCACTTATCTACTTTTTTCGTATAAAAACTATCGCTCACGTCGACGTAACGTTTGCCGTAATACAATCCGATCAACACGCCTAAAACCGCGCTTTCCTCGACGTTTTCGAAATAGTTTTGACTATCGCCGCGCATAACGTAACCGCCCTCTTTGACAGCGTACACGCGATGCAAAACGTATTCGCCGTCCTCACGAACATACAGCGCGACGTCGCCCTCGACGAGTCTTTCTTTTTTTGCTTCGACGATTACCGTGTTTTTACCGTTCTTTATTATAGGCCACATACTGTTGCCGTGCGGAACAAACGATATTACGCCGGTATCGCGAAGAGCGTCGGCATACGCCGTAATGTTTTGCGACATACTAAAATTCTTCCAACGCCTTAATGCCCAATACGCTGTCGACCGGCAAAGAGAAGGTAACGCCGTGACAATCCGTTCCTACCCCCGCTTTAGACATAATGGCTTTCATTATATCGTCGCGACGTTCACGCTTACAAACGATATAAACCATTTCTTTATCTTCGCAAATCGCCACGCCGAAAAATTTGGCTATCTCCGCACCGGTGCCCTTTGCCTTGACCACGGTGCCGCCCGAAGCGCCGGCAGAACGCGCGGCGTCCATTATCGTCGACGTGTTTCCGCTGTCGGCAATGGTAACTACTAAGGCTAATTGATTGGAATTTTCTTGCATTTTGTCTCTCTCCTTTCTCTCAACGGGTTCCGACCCCGCCATGTATTTTAACGCCGTTTCTCCGGCTACCGCGTCTACGGGTATGAACATCGCGACGCCGTTACCCGGCGACTCTATGTCCATATCGTAAACAAGACCCTTTTTTAACTGCCCGAGCATATCGCTTCTGACCATACACTCGAACATAACGTTTTCGGTTGCCTCTAATCCCATAATGTCGAGCACGGAGTCAGTCGCGGTGCCTTCGCAAAACTTCGTCAGCACCCTGTGTATACCGTGAGTCTTAAAAAACTCCAGATATTTTTCTCTCGCACTTCTAACCGTTACGGCAATCATATACTTTAAGCCTTCCATAAACTCTCCTAATCGATAATCTTTTCCGTTTGCACTTCTTCAGTGTTTTTAGATAATTTTTTAAGTTTAATCTTGTAAACCAACCCCAATATCTGTATGGTTATGAGCGGAGTCATCGCAACGAACGCGACCACGCCGAAGCCCTCGGCAGCCGAACCGCCGACCGCCGCGCACACGCCCAGCGCAAGCGGCATCAAAAACCCGGTTGCCATCGCACCTGACGCGACGCCGCCCGAGTCGAACGCTATCGCGGTAAAGACATCGGGGACGAAGAACGTAAGCGCCAGCGCTATAACGTACGTCGGGATCAAAAAATATAATATGTTTATATGTAGCAGAATTCTCAACATCGCAAGTCCCACGGAAATCGCCGTCCCCAACATCAAGCTGAACGACAAGGCTTTTTTAGGCACCGCGCCGTTAGTCATTTCGTACACTTGTTTTGTCAACACGTGCACGGCAGGCTCCGCCGCGACGACGAAAAACCCGATAAGACTGCCGATTGGGACGACTATCCAATTATACGAAGCGCTGCCGAGCGTCTTACCTATAATCGTACCCATCGGCAAAAACCCGAAATTGACGCCCACGAGAAAAACTACCAAACCTACGTACGTATAAACTATACCTATTACGATTTTCGCGATGCGGTACCTGTCAAACTTTTCGCCGAAACCGTACACGACGAAGAACATCGCGACGATAGGTAACAACGCGATACCGACGTCTTTTATGTATACGGGGAACTCTTGCCCGAATTTATGCAAGAGGTCTGCCGAGTTTGCAAAGTTCACGACTTCGGAAGCGCTGTTTTGCGGCGCGTCCGCTCCGAAAGCTGCGCCGAGTATCATAACCGACAAAATCGGGCCTATCGAACAAAGCGCCGTCAAGCCGAAGCAATCCGCGTCGGCTTGCTTATCGCTTCTTATCGAGGCGACGCCGGTGCCTATTGCTATTATAAAAGGCACGCTCATCGGTCCCGTGGTAACGCCGCCGGAGTCGAACGCCAAAGGAACGAACGATTGCGGAACGAAAAAGGACAAAACGAATACCGCAGTATAAAAAATAATCAGCAGAACCGACAATTTTATCCTGAGCACAATCCTTAAAAACGCTATTACCAAAAACACGCCGACGCCGACGCCGATGGAAATTATCAACGTCCAAGTATCTATACTGCCGTTAAGTTGCGTAGCCAACACCTGAAGGTCTGGTTCGGATACGGTTATAAGCACGCCGACGATAAAATACGCCGGGATTATCAACCACATTTTTTTGCTTTTAAGAATTTGCGAACCTACGTATTCGCCTATCGGCGTCATCGCCGTATCCGCGCCGAGAGTAAAAAGCCCCGTGCCGACTATTACGCAAGCGGCGCCCAAAATAAACGCCAACATCAGACCGCTGTCGACGGGCGTCAATGTAAAGCACAATATAATGACTATAACGGTAACCGGCAAAACCGACGAAAAAGCTTCTTTGATTTTGTCGTTTATAATCGTTCTGTCTGCGTAAATTAACCCCTTCTTTCTCAAAAAAGCGTAATCCCCCTTTTCGTCGTTTTTTATTTATACTATCATATAAAGCGCGCCTTTGTCAACAACACGCGAGATTATATTGTTCACATTCAAAAAAACCCGTGCCCGGGTTTTTAAATTACAAAATACTTTCTATTTCGCCGAGCGACCGAACCGCGTATTCGGCACCGCCGTCGCCGCCGACGCCGTCGTGGTCAAACCAAACGGTATGCATTCCGCATTTTTTGGCACCGTCTATATCCGCCGAAACGGAGTCGCCTATCATTACGCACTCGCTCGCGGGAATAGGCGCGACGCCTTCTAAACACGCGGTAAAAAACTTTACGTCGGGTTTGCTGACGCCGATTTTTTCAGACACAAACCCTTTGGATATATAAGGCAATATCCCTGCGGAGGTAAGCCGCATTATTTGTTGATTGTAATACGCGTTGGTAGCCGTACAAAGCGTATATTTAGCGGACAAGTACTTAACTATATCCAAAGCGCCGTCCACCGGCACCGCACAATAGTTGAGATTTTCTAAAAACTTTTTTTCTATGACTCGACCGTCGTAGACAATCCCGAGCTTTTCGAAAACCATATCGAAGCGAACGGCGTGCAATTCCTCACGCGTTATTTTCTTTTTTTCGATTTCCCTCCATAAACCGTCGTTAACCTGTCTAAAAGTCGATACGACGTTTTCCGTAAACGTCAAACCGCAATCTTTAAAAGCCATTCGAATGGATTGTGCCGCGGAAAGATTAAAATCCAGCAAAGTATTGTCAATATCTATAAAAACCGTCTTTATCCGCACGTTAAACCGACCCGTAAACCTTTCTTTTTATTTCATTTAAATATTCCAAAGCTTCGAACAATTCTTCCGTTTCGTTAAAATCGTTCTTATAACACTCTATCAACGCTGCGCCGTCGAAACCGTAATCGCAAAGTTCCGAAAACAGTCGATAAAAGTCAGTCACGCCTTTGCCCGGTAAACACATTTTGCCGTTGGCGTCTATATCGGACAAATGAACGGTAACGATATCTTTGCCCATTTCTTTAAGAAACTCCGTATAATCCGTGCAGCTTTGTCGCGCTTGTTTTATATCCAGCGTGCCTTTTATGTCCGGCGCGAATTTCTTCAATTCCTTAAAAAAACCGGGGCGATTATAATAACACCAATGCACGTTTTCATACGCCAGCGACACGCCGTGATTTGCGCAAACGTCGCAAATATCGCGCGTTATTCTGCCAATTCTTTCAAAATCCAAGACGGAAGGAACTCTTTTTACGAGTGCGGCACCGTGAAAGGTGTAATACTTGGCGCCGACTTCCTCGGCGGCTGCCATTGCATCGTCGAGCAACTTAAAAGAGTCCCTCATCGCACGTTCGTTAAGGCTGTATAATTGCGGTTCGTACTGCAAAGTAAGGGTGTGGACCGAATGAACTTCGGTCCCACCCTTTCTGTCTTTTAATATTTTGCCGAAATCACGCGTGTATTCGCAAAACGACTCTAAAAAAACTTCTGCCGTTCGCACGCCGTTGGCACTCAAATACCGCAATCCGTCTTCGGTATTAAACCTACCGAACAGCGACGCGGTCGATATACCCGTTTGCATCTTTTATCTTCAGTATTACTCCGTTTCTATCAATGCGAGGTCGCCGTCGTTTCGTTTATACAGCACCTGCACGGTATTCGTTTTAGCCTCTTTGAACACGTAAAACGAATGCCCTAACAATTCCATTTCTTCTATCGCCTCGTCGAGCGTTATCGGCTTTAAGAAGAATTTCTTCGCTTTAACCACCGACGATTTGACGTTTTCGTATCTGCCCTCATCGTCGAATGCGGCTGCGTCGCGATAAGCGGCGTTCTTGTTATGCTTGTCAAAGCGAGTACGATGCCGTCTTATCTGTCCCTCGAGTTTCGGGAGGACTACGTCTAAATTATCGTAAAAATTATCGCCGCTTGCCGTCGCACGGACGAATTTGCCGGTATAGTCGAGCATAATTTCCGTCGTTAAATGCGAACCTTCTTTTTTAAGACAAACTTTGGCTTCGGCTTCGCCGTCGCCGAAGTACTTATCGAGTTTACCGAGTTTTTGTTCGGTAACGGTCAATAACTTTTCGCTTGCTTCACAGTTTCTGGTTGTAACGTATAATTTCATATTTCCCCTCCTATATAATAATACTACGCGGAGGACGAAAAATCCTTTTTTTTACTCGCTTATTTACGCCTTGCGGAACACAAAATCGTCTCCGCAACTGTCGACTTCTATCGCGGAATTATCGACCAAACTGCCCTTTAATATTTCTTCGCTCAATCTGTCTTCGATATGTTTTTGAATGTAACGCTTTAGCGGACGAGCGCCGTATTCTTGGTTATAACCTTTTTCGACTATTAAATCCATTGCGGCAGGTGTTATACACAGCGAAACGCCGTGAACGGCAAGCCGTTTTTTAATGCTTTTAAGCAGTAATTCGGCAATTTTAGCCGTTTCGTCCCTCTTTAATTTATCGAAAACGATAATGTCGTCTATTCTGTTCAAAAA
The DNA here is from genome assembly GCA_964487575.1 of uncultured Christensenella sp. Classification (GTDB taxonomy): domain Bacteria; phylum Bacillota; class Clostridia; order Christensenellales; family Borkfalkiaceae; genus UBA1259. Next base: position 37,525 of record CAZARP010000001.1, on the reverse strand, counting down.
CTCGGGGCGGAACCTGTTCTTTAACGCTTCCATATATCTGTTCTGCAAGTCGTCGTATTCCGCACCGGAACCGGTAAAGCCCAATGCGCTTTTACGTCCCGTTTCACCCGCGCCGACGTTGGACGTCATTATAATGATAGCATTCTTAAAACTTACCGTTCTGCCTTTACTGTCGGTCAGTCTGCCGTCGTCTAACAACTGCAACATTATATTGAAAACGTCGGGATGAGCCTTTTCTATCTCGTCGAAAAGGACAACCGAATAAGGATGGCGTCTTACCTTTTCGGTAAGTTGTCCTTCTTCGTCGAAACCGATATATCCGGGAGGAGCGCCTACCAATTTGGACACCGAATGTTTTTCCATATACTCGCTCATATCCACTCTTATTATGCTGTTTTCGTTACCGAAAACAGCTTCCGCGAGCGCTTTTGAAAGTTCGGTCTTGCCGACGCCCGTCGGACCGACGAAAATAAACGAGCCTACCGGACGGTTGGGGTCTTTTAACCCGGCGCGTGCGCGACGTATCGCAGTAGACACGGCTTTGACCGCTTCGTTTTGACCTATAACGCGTTGATGCAAAATAGTTTCCAAATCAAGCAAACGCTGCGCTTCGGTTTCGGTCAATTTAACCACGGGAACGCCCGTCCAGTTGCTGACCACCTTGGCGATGTCCTCCGTCGACAACGTAAGCGTTTCGCGGTTAACCCGAGATTTATTGGCTTTAGCGCGTATATCCTCTAACTCGGCGTTTATTCTTTCTATATCTTTATTTATACGAATTGCCCTTTCCAAATCGTCTCTGCGTTTGGCGTCGTTCTTTTGCGCGATCAAAGAATTAAGTTCGGCTTCCTTCTGTTTTGCTTCGACGGGCGAATTATAACTGTCAAGCCGAACGCGCGACGCGGCTTCGTCTATCAGGTCGATGGCTTTATCCGGGAAAAATCTGTCCGTTATATACCTGTCAGCCATAGTGACAGCCGAAATAATCGCCTCGTCGGGTATGGCGACCCCGTGATGCGACTCGTATTTATCCCTTAAACCTTTAAGAATTTCTACCGTTTCTTCCGTGCTCGGAGCCTCAACCATTATAGGTTGAAAACGCCTTTCGAGCGCGGCGTCTTTTTCTATATACTTTCTGTACTCGTCTATAGTGGTTGCGCCTATCGTCTGCAACTCGCCCCTCGACAACATAGGCTTTAATATATTGGCGGCGTCCATATTGCCCTCGCCAGTACCGCCGGCGCCGACGATATTGTGTATTTCGTCGATAAACAAAATGATATTTCCGTTAGACTTAACTTCGTCGATGGCCTTTTTCAACCGTTCTTCGAAATCTCCGCGGTATCTTGCGCCTGCAAGCATCCCCGCGATGTCTAAAGAAAAAACTATTTTATCGCTTAGAATTTCCGGCACGTTGCCCTTGACTATCGCTTGAGCCAGTCCCTCGACGACGGCGCTTTTGCCGACGCCCGGTTCGCCGATAAGAACGGGGTTGTTTTTGGTCCTACGGGACAAAATCTGTATCACCCTGTCCATCTCGTTCTTACGACCTATAACGGGGTCTAATTTACCCTCTTCGGCGAGTTTATTGAGATTAACCCCGAATTTCGACAAATCGCCCGTTTCGTCCGATTGATTTTGAGGACGACGCTGCTTGGTCGGCGCAACCGAACCGTAATCGTCGTCTATACCCTGCTCATCGTCAAAATCATCCTGAGTATCGAACAAACTGTCCGCAAGTTCGTCCGCCATGGCGTCGACGTCTACGCGCATCGCTTTCAATATGGTAACGGCGACGCTGTCGGTTTCGGACAGTACCGATAAAAGAAGATGTTCGGTGCCTATATATCCCTTTCCCGCTTTAAGAGAAATATCCACAGCCTTTTCGAAAAGACGTTTCGTACGAGGCGTGAACATATTGCCGGGTACGACAAAATTCTTCTCTATAGTTTTTTGAAAATAATACAAATACCTGTCGTTATCCGCACCTGCCTGCCTTAATATGGCGGCGGCGCGTCCGTCGGGCACGTTCATCAACCCGAAAAGGATATGTTCGCTTCCTATATATTTGCAACCAAAGCGTTTTGCAAGCGCGGTCGCAACATCTATCACTTCGTTCACCCTTTCAGTAAATGCGTCGTAATACAATCCGTTTACTCCTCTCTTAATTTAATAAGTTTTTTACCCACTATCTCCGCGCGTAGAAGTTCGCAGTCGATTTCGGATAATTTTTTGCCGTAACTTTCGCATAAATTAGCCGGTCGAACGGCTTCGATCAGCTTGTCCAGCGCGGATATTTCGGCAATGTTTATCATACCCAGCATAGCGCCGAGTTTTACGTTTACCATACAGTCCGAAAATTCCGCGTAAGAAAGCGTTACGGCGTTTGTCAGAATACCGTACGATTTTTTCGCTCTGTCCGTTATTTTAAGTTGGTCGGTCTTAAGTCTGCGTTCGGTTTCTTCGCGTTCCGCCGCGCAAACGCTTAAAACGGCGTCCTCTACCGTTCTCAAAACTTCGTATTCGCCGACACCCAAAGTAACTTCGTTACTTAATTGATATATACAGCCTTCGGCAGAACTGCCCTCTCCGTACAAGCCGCGCACCGTAAGACCTGCAGCGGACGCCGTACGAACGACGTCGCGAATTTTTCCGCTTTCGGTAAGCGTCGGCAAAAACATCATCACGGACGCACGCAGTCCCGTGCCTAAATTGGTCGGGCATGCCGTTAAGTATCCGAGTCGGTCGTCGAACGCGAGATTTAGGTTTTTGTTGAGTTCGTCGTCGATTACGCTTAAACGTTTATACGCCTCTTTAAGTCTTAACCCGTCCATAAAGCACTGTTCTCTGATTACGTCTTCTTCGTTAACCATAACGGAAAGGCTTTCGTCTTTGTTTATCAGCGCGGCGCCGCAAGCGGCGTTATCCAATAAGTTTCGGCTGATCAGATGACGTTCCTTCATCGCCTCAGCCGTCAAGTCGGACAAGTTGGAAATATAATACAGATTAAAAGTATCGCACTTAACCAGCGCGCGATTGACTTTTTTTATCACGTCCCTCGCGACGGCCTTATCATATATCCTAAACGGATATTCGGAAAGGTTACGAGCCAGACGAACGCGTGTGGTTATTATATTGCCCGTTATTATTTCGGGTAGCATTTGCGACATCAGATAAGTCCCCTTTCGTTGAGTTCGCGAGATAACGCGTCTATTTCGGCGGTTAAAGCCGCCATATCGGCAAATCTGCCCTCTATACCGGCGCTTTCTTTCCGGGCAAGCAACGACTCGTATTCGGCAATCAATTCTTTATCGATGCCGTCGTAAACGGGACGTTTACCCTTATGCCGGGTCGAACCGTGAATTTTTTTTGCGGACAGCAATACTTCGTCGTTAAAAGCCGAATAACAATACGGACAGCCCAACATACCCGTTCTGTAATAATCGCTGAGTTTAGTGCCGCAATATTTACAAATTTTATCGTACATATCAACTTATTGTCAATTATGTTTTTTTAATTTTTCGGCAACGGAAATTATATATTCCGCCACGCCTTCGCCTATTTCTTCGTTTTCAACGGCGAAATCCACGTTCGCCTTCAAAAATCCGAGTTTATCGCCCACGTCGTATCTGCGCCCCTCGTAAGAAAAAGCACAAAGTTCGCCGCGTTCGGCAAGCACCTCGAGCGCTTCCGTAAAACATATTTCGTTTTTACGCTTGGGGAGCGTCTTTATAATATCCATCACGCCCGAAGCCATAACGTATCTGCCGATTACGGCGTTGTTCGACAGCGCCTCGTTAACGGACGGTTTCTCTACGATTTTATTGACTTCCATAACACCGTCGCTCTCGCTACCGACGCCTACGTTGCCGTATTTAGAGACGTCTTCGCCGAAAACTTCTATCGTGGCGATTACGCTTTTACCCGTCTTCTCGTAAATATCCGCAAGCGATTGCATACAAGAAGTTTCGCCTTTACCCGCATACAACAACTCGTCCCCGAGCAACAAAGCAAACGGCTCGTTGCCGATATACGGTTCGGCGCAAAGTATCGCCCCTGCCAACCCGTCGGGCTCTTTTTGTTCTACGAATTTGACGTTAAACGCCTGCGTTTTGCGCTCGACGTCGTAAAGAGCTTTTTTGCCGTCGGCAAGTAAACGCGCTTCCAATTCGGGTGCCGGTCCGAAATGTTTTTTTATCACGTCGGAACCCTGACTTACGACAATGACTATTTCTTCTATACCGACGCCTTGCAATTCTTCGGTTATGTATTGCACGGTGGGCTTGTCTATAACCGAAAGCATCGGCTTCGGTACCGCTTTCGTTATCGGTAAAAACCTCGTCCCCAAACCTGCTGCCGGAATAACGGCTTTTTTAATCTTAAACATAAACTTTACCTATTTAATTAAAATTTTTTTCTTCGAGCGCTTTTATTTTATTCACTCTGCGAATATGTCTTTCTTCGTTGCTGAATTCGGCGTCTATAAACGCGTCTACTATGTCGGTCATTAAACCTGCGCCTATAACCCTTTCGCCGAAAGCCAAAACGTTGGCGTCGTTATGTAAGCGCGTCATTCTCGCCGAAAAGACGTCGTGACAATGTCCGCATCTTATACCCTTAATTTTATTGGCGACTATACTCATACCTATGCCGGTACCGCAAATAAGTATGCCTAAATCGCATTCTTTATCGACGACCGCCGCGCATACTTTTTCCGCGTAATCGTTGTAATCCACCGACGTTTTGTCGAAACAACCGAAATCACGGTATTCTATACCGCGTTTTTCCAAATGAGCCAAAAGCGTCGGCTTTAAATTGATACCGCCGTGGTCGCAACCTATCGCAAGTTTCATTTCTTTTTCTCCTTATTATTTAAAATTATTTTCAAAATCGCGTTACACGCGTCCTCTATCTGATGAGAAACGTTTACGTAAGCGTTCAAATCGCCGCCGTACGGGTCGGATATATCGCCTTTGCCGGTGATTTCGGCAACCGAATAAACGTTAGGTAATTGCGCCAGTCCGCGTTTATGACCTTCCGTCATACAAACGACCAAATCGCTTTTTAATAGAATAGCCATATCGAGAGGTTTACTTTTAAATCCGCGAGTCGCGTATCCCATAATTTTTAGGGCGGCGACGGAATTGGCGCTCATTTTTTCACCGCCGGGGGTCGACGTGCCGGCGCTGCCGACCTTTATCGAGGTAATCCCTGCCAGTTTCAACTTTTTGCGCATTATAACCTCCGCCATAGGACTGCGGCAGGTGTTCCCCGTGCACACGAACAAAATGCTTTTTATTCTCATTCGCAAGACTTCCTTAATCTATTCATAACGCCGAGATACACCCCGTCGTCACGGTCGGGAGAAACCGCTATTATTATATCCGCCTTTTTCTCCCCCTCTAACAGTCTGTAATACAGATTTGCCGCCATATCTTCCGCGGTGACGCCCAAAGACAACACGTT
>CAZARP010000001.1:27587-31959 GCA_964487575.1 uncultured Christensenella sp. | reverse complement strand
AACGGAATTTTACCGTTTAAATCGGCATACACGTGCATTGCCGTCACGGGGCTGGTATGCTTGGATACGTTGGCGCTCGGCGCGACTATAGGCATATCTACGGCACGCAAAAGTTTTTGACAACCCGAATGCGACGGTATGCGTATCGCCAAAGTTTCGCCGCCGCACACCGCTTCTTTGCAGACAACGCCTTTACTACGCATTACAAGCGTTAAAGGTCCCGGCATAAAAGCGTCTTTTAACTTTTCGACATATCCTTGTTCGACGTACGCCAATTTACTCAAATCGTAATCTTTATGTACGTGCGCGATTAGAGGATTGTCCGACGGTCTGCCTTTTGCTTCGTATATCGACTTAACGGCGTCGCCCATCGTACCGACCGCACCCAATCCGTACACGGTTTCGGTCGGAAAGGCGACAAGACCGCCGGAAATCAGTATTTTTTTTGCTTGCTCGACGCTTTCGTCGGTTATTTCGCAAATTTTAGTTTCAACCGAACAACTCATCGTCAGTACTCTTTTCTTTAGTATCCGACTGCGGAAGACTTTCGTATCCTTCCGCAGACACCTCGACTTTCTTGTCCGAAGCGGCGTCCTCCGGCTCGCCGTCTGCCGTAAGATTGACGAACTTCGTACATTCGCCCTTAAAGTACAGTTTAACCATACCCGTAGGACCGTTTCTGTGCTTTTCAACCAGAATTTCGGCGATGTTCTTTTGGACTTTATTTTCTTCCAATTCCTTTTCGGTGGCGTTTTTGTCGGGACGGTGTATAAACATAACTATATCCGCGTCTTGTTCTATCGCGCCCGACTCTCTTAAGTCGGAAAGTTGAGGTCTGCCTTTACGCGCTTCGACCGCACGCGACAGTTGCGACAACGCAAGCACGGGAACGTTAATTTCTTTTGCGAGAATTTTTAAATTTCTTGAAATTTCGGTTATTTCTTGCTGACGATTGTCGTCCTTTCTTCTACTGCCCGAAGCCATCAACTGAATGTAGTCGACCATTACCAAATCGAGCCCGTGTTTTTTGGACAAGCGGCGGCATTTCGATAAAAGTTCCTGCGGGGTAACCGCCGCGGAGTCGTCTATGTAAATTTTTGCGCCGGACAACTTTTCTTTTGCTCGCGCTATATTAACCCATTCGTCCTTTTTAAGTTGACCTTTAAGCGCGTGCTCCATACTGACGTTGGCAACCGAACAAAGCATTCTTTGCGCAAGTTGTTCTTTGCCCATTTCCAATGAAAACACCGCGCAAGAATAACCTTGTAAAGCGACGTTTTCCACGATATTCATAGCGAACGACGTCTTACCCGTGGCAGGACGGGCGGCTATAACCACAAGGTCGCTGCCGTGCAAGCCGTTAAGAAGATTGTCTATGCCCTTAAACTGCGTTTTGATGCCGTGGTACGACGACTTGTCGTGACTTAACTCGTCAAGTTTGGTCATAACTTCGGGCAATATGGAACCGATAGGCTTCATCGTGCTAGTGTCCGCGGTGTTGGATATGTCGAAGACTATCTTTTCCGCCTTTGCCAAAGACGCTATCTCGTCGGTACTTGATTTACAATCTTCGACGATTTCCGCCGAACCTTCAATAAGTTTGCGAAGCATACTGTCGCGCTTAACTATATCGGTGTAACGCTGATAGTTAGCGGCGGACGGCAAAACGCCTGTCAGTTCGGTCAAATAGTCTATACCGCCGACGCTTTCCAAAATCCCTCTCTTTTCCAAGACGTCGGACAGCGTCACCAAATCGACGGGTTGATTTGCGATTATTATGCTTTCCATCGCGCTGAATATCTGTCTGTGCGACTCGGCGAAAAAATCGTTCTCTTTTATAGTCCCGGCGACCTCTACCTGAATTTTAGTATCTAAAAGCAAACATCCGAGAAGCGCCTGCTCTGCCTCTAAACTGTGCGGCATTTCTCCCGTTAAAGCCTTTTTTGCCATAAAATTTCTCCTTAGTCGCAAAATCAAAGTTTTGCGAATTCGTCTAAAATATCCCCGAATGCCTTAAATGCGGAAACAAACGGTTGTTTTTGCGTTAAATCTACGCCGGCGATTTTAAGCAACTCGACGGGTCCGTCCGAACCGCCCGAAGACAAAAACTTAAAATAATCCGCGACGGCAGGTTCGCCCTCGTTTAATATGCGTTCGGTAATGGCAAGTGCCGAAATAATCCCGGTCGCGTATTTATAAACGTAGAAACAGTTGTAAAAATGCGGAATTCTCGCCCATTCGTATTTAATTTCATCGTCGGATACTACCGATTTACCGTAATATTTTTTATTCAACTTCAAATATAAATCGCAAAGATTTTCTTTTGTAAGCGGAGCGCCGTTCTCAACCGAAGCGTGCGCGGCTTCCTCGAACTCGGCAAACTGAGTTTGACGGAAAAGCGTCGTCCTTATCATTTCCAACATATAAGACAACAAATACTTTTTAAGCTTATTATCGGTCGCTTTTTTAAGCAAATACTTCAACAAAAGCACTTCGTTTACGGTACTTGCTACCTCCGCCACGAATATAGTGTAATTCGCCTTCGCGTAAGGCTGAGCCGCGTTTGCGAAGTACGAATGAATACTATGCCCCATTTCGTGCGCTATCGTAAACACCTCGTGCGTGGTTTTTTGATAATTAAGCAAAACGTAAGGGTGCGTATCGTATACCGTATTGCTGTAAGCGCCGCTCCTTTTGCCGTCTTTTTCGTACACGTCAAGCCATCTTTCGTCGTAAGCCTTTTGTAGCAACGAGGCATAATCTTTACCTAAAACCGACAGACCTTCTATTACCAATTTATAGGCGTCGTCGTATTCCAATTCCATTTCCGCGTCGTCAACGACGGGTACGTACACGTCGTACATGTGCATCTTATCTACGCCGAGAAGTTTTTTCTTTTCCGCCATATAGCGATGCATCAACGGCAAGGCGTCGTTAACGGTTTCTATAAGATTTTTATAAACGACTTCCGGAACGTCTTCGGTAGACAACGCGCAAGCCAACGAAGAACTATACTTCCTTGCGGAAGCTTCGAACACGTCCTTTTTTACATTGCCGTAATACGTCGCGGTTATAGTGTTTATGAGAGAAACGTACGCATTATAATACTTTTTAAATACCGCCTTTCTCACCGCGACGTCTTTATCGCGAAGCAACACTCCGTAAGTGCCGTGCGTCAAATTATAACTTTTCCCCTTGCAGCGCACTTTTCCGAGCGGCAAGTCGGCGTTGTCTATTTTGCCGAAAATATCCCTGAAAGACGACAAAGTTTCGCTGCTTTTCGCAAGAAGTTTTTCCTCGCTTTCAGACAATACGTGCGCCTTTTCTTTAAGTACGCATTTAAGATTATAGTCGTAATCTTTTAATTCCGGGTCGGCGATATATCCCTCTATGACAGCCGAGTCGAGCGAGGTAAGTTCGGGAGTAACGAAAGCGGTGCTTTCGGCGAACTTGGAACAAATAGAGTACACTTTCGACTTCATTCCGTCGTAAAACGCGTTTTTAGTGTTTTCGTCATACTTCATAATCGCATACGCGGCGAGCTTTTCTATCTGTCTGCCGACGCTTTCTTGCGCACGCATACATTCAAAAAACCCCTGCTTAGTGCCGAGTTTTCCGTTAAACTGCGAAAAATCGAGTTGCTTTTCGACTTCGGTAAAAGTCTTTTCCCAATCCGCGTCGGTTGTAAAAATGTCTTCGGTTGACCAATCGTATTTATTCATAATACCCTGCCTTTTATTTTTATAGATTTTTTTCGTCGACGTCGTATTCCGTAAGCACGTTGCCCTGAGTAACGAAAGTTACTTCGGCGCCTTCCGGGATTTCCGGAAAAGGAAGTTCGTACAAAACCCATACTTTACGTTCGAATATCGCTTTTTTGTATTTGTTATACTCTTCGAATAAGAGCGCTTTCACCTCTACGCCGTCTTTGACTTCCAATGTATCGTCGGCGCCTATGTATTTTGCGCTAAAAGTTTCTTTAAGCCCGGTCGCGACGTTATAACACAACTTATAATACTTGTTTACTCTTTTAAATTTTATGCCCATATAGATAAAAGAAAAAACTACGAAAACGCACGACACGGCATATTCGCCGATTTTAATCTTCGTTATATTTTCGGAAGCGTACGGCTGTTGCAAATAAGCTATTAAAAACGCCGCCGAAACTGCAAGGTAAATCGCTAACGATACCAAATAAACGATTAGCGTCTTATTGCGCTGTTTTTTTGCGTCTAAATAAAATTCGTTTTTAAAATATTGCGTCATGTTATCCTGCCTTGTAATCCGTTCTGATATATTTCAATTCGCCTTTTTGTGCTAAAAACAGCACGTATTTGTCAGAGTATTCCGCCATTATATAGTTAGGGTTTTG
>CAZARP010000001.1:10278-27487 GCA_964487575.1 uncultured Christensenella sp. | reverse complement strand
TATTATCGACTTTATTATTCCGAAAACAAATCTGCATTTTAACGTCAACATCTACACACCGCTACCGCACGAACGTTTGAAAGTTAAATTATGAAAAAACCTGTTGACGCCGACGGTATTAAGAGACCATTCCGCCACCACGCCGCGAATTTGCGATTTTTGACAAGTGCCGTAAAATCTGCTGTCTTTGCTGTTTTGCCTGTTATCGCCGAGATAAAAAAACTCGTCCGCTCCAAGCGTTACGGGATTAAAACCGCTCGCAACGGTTACCGTCCCCTCCGACAAATACTCCTCGTACAGGGTTTGTCCGTTTAAAATAACCTTCCCGTCTTTTATTTCGACGGTATCGCCTTCAACCGCGATAAGTCGTTTTATTATCCATTTGTCGTCGTTGCCGTCTTGTTCGGGATCGCTTATTATGATAATATCCCCGCGTTGCGGCGTTTTAACTTTGTTGATTACGACGACGTCGCCTTTGCCGTCGCCCTCTGTCTCCGCACCGATAAGGGTAGGATACATCGATTGACCGATTACCTCTACCGTAGTAAAAACAAAAATCTTCAGCAAAGAAAGCGCTATAATAATAAGTAGCACCGACATTATCGCGATATATGCTATTTTACACGAAGTTTTCGTCGAATTTTCTTCCATCGAGATCCAGCCTTGTTGAACGATTTTATTATGTGATTATACCCTGCCGTACGGTTTTATACCCAAAGCACGTTGTTTATGAGATACGCGCCCGAAACGTCTATCTCCATCGCGTAAACGCCCTCATACGTTTTAAGAGGTCGCCCTTCCGCGGTTTTGAACGTCGAACGCTCTATTTTAACGTTTTGCCATATATTGCCGCCCGAAACTTCCGTCCGCGCGATAAAATCCGCATCTTGCCCGAAAAGTTTGCCTTTTAGTTTAACCGTCAATACCGCATTTTCCTTCGAATAAACGTCCAGCATCAGCATGGAGTCTTCTTTAGGACTAAACCTGCTCGCCGACACCGAAAAGGTCAGCAATCCGCCAAAACAGTTGGCGCCTAAAATATCCATCGGACCCTTTTCGGTTTTTACCGAATTGTCTTTATCCATGGTTATCCCGAACGGTCTGGAAGCGTTTTCGCAAGCGGCGATAAACACGTCCGTAGCCTTTTCTATGCGAGAGGAATAAATTATGTTCGACGGATAGACGTTTACAACTTCTTTAGCGTCGAATTTTTTACACAAAATTTCCGAACAAACGACGAACCCGCCGTCGTATACCGCCCTCGCAAAGGCGAATACGCTTTTCGACATCGAATACGGAGAATAAGTAAAACAGTACTTTCCGTTTTCGTCGGACGTTTTACCGACGACCTCTCGCCATGAGCGAAGCGACGAGTCGGTAACCTCTTCCGCCACGAACAAGTTAACCGTCTTTAATCGCGCGCTTTCCGCGCTTGCGACGAACGACAATGCTCCGTCGGCGATTTCGCATTCGAGCGAAACGGCTGAAGGCAACGACAAATTCTTTTTGTCGCCGAATACCGTTTTCTTCAAAAACAACAGAAGGTCGTTATACGCTTCCGAATTAACGCAGAAACGATTGCCGACCGAATAATGAATAGCCGAATACACGCCTTCTTTAAGTCTGGCGACGGTATCGCCCGCTCTGTCGCAATCGGCGTCGCTGCCGTTTGCAGGCAACAACAAAAGCGTAGGACACTTTACGTGCGGAGCATAAGATTGCGCGTCTATACCGGCAAGATACTTCATAAGTTCGTCCGACACGTTCGGCGTTTTCGCTTCGCCGTATTTATGCGTGCCGACGTATCCCGTCCATCCGACGTTTTTTATGAACGCCGCCGATGAAAAACAATCGGTCGTGGCTACCAACTGCCACAATACCGTCGCTGCGGAGCCTATCCCGACGGCGCCTATTTTACCGACGTAGGGTTGCGCGCCGAAAAAAGTGAGCGCGTATCTTGCCGTCACGCCCCATTCGTACCAACAGGTATTTCTGACGTCGCCGTCCACCTTTAATAAACCTTTTTTCGCGTTCGCGTAATTTACGCGGTCGAGCGTTTCGGGATACACCGAACGGTTGCCGTTTACGCCCGTATCGCCGGCAAAGTCGAACGTGAAAGCCGCATAGCCTTTTTTAGCGAGATTGCATATCAAAGTTTCGTCTGCGCCGTCGCAAAAATCCTGAACGACGAAAACCGACGGTAAAACCAACGCGCGTACGTCGCGTGCGACTGCCGCATAAATTTTCACATAGCCGTCGGCACACTTTTTGCCACGTATAAAGTAGCGAGATACTACGACGTTACCGTCTTTGTATTCGCTTATCAATTCCGCCTCCGGCGTGAAGTCCGTCTTAAAATCCCCCCAAAGAGTCAGAGGGGTCAAAATATTGCCTGCCATCAAATATACGCGCTCTCCGATAGATTTGCCGCAAAAAAAATCTTTCAACAGTTGATTTTTACGGCGGCTTGGTTTATAATATCACCTACCGATACCGAAAACAACGGTTCGGTCGATGCTTTTGATTATTATATTATATCTCATAATAAACGACAAGGCAAGCGTTTTTACAAATTTCCGATACAGGGGGCTTTATGACCTGCAGCTTTTCAAAAGAATTTTCGGCAACGGCTTATACCGGCGTCGACAACGCGTTCATCTTCGAATATATGCCGAACGCATCCGGCGACGCCGTTAAGGTATATCTTTACGGCTTGTTTTTGTGCAGCAATCCCAAATACGACCAAACCGCCGCGGATATTGCCAAAACCTTGGATTTAACCGAGGAATGCGTTGCCGACGCCTTTAAGTTTTGGGAAGATATGGGACTTTGCTCGGTAATCAGCCTCGACCCTCTTTCGGTGCAATATATGCCGGTTAGAAATTACGGTAAAACGTCGGCGAAGCCGCGCAAATACAAAACCGAAAAATATTCGGAATTTACCAACGGCGTGCAAACGATGATTACCTCTCGTATGATTTCCACCGGAGAATATACGGAATACTTCAACATTATGGAAACGTACGGCATAAAACCCGAAGCGATGCTTATGATTATAAAATACTGCGTCGACAAAAAAGGAAACGACATAAGTTACAGATACGTTTCAAAGGTCGCGAAAGATTTCGGCGGACGAGGCATCGTAACCGTCGAAAACGTGGAAAAAGAGTTATCCTCTTACGTGTTGCGCACTTCGGAAATTCAAAAAATACTGAACGCCATGCAAATAAGGCGCATGCCCGACATAGACGATTTGAACTACTATAAAAAATGGACTAACGACCTCGATTTCGAAACCGACAACATCGTCTACGCGGCGAGCAAGCTAAAAAAACCCAACGTAGAAAAATTAGACGGTTTTTTAATGGAACTGTATTCCATGAAGAGTTTTTCAAAACAAGAAATCGCCGACTATATCGACAAAAAACAGTCGTTGTTCGACCTTGCCGTTAAAATAAACAGAGCGCTTTCGGTATACGTGGAAGTCGTCGAAACGGTCGTCGACGTTTACGTTAAAAAGTGGTTGTCGTACGGGTTTACCGAAGAAACGCTTCTTTTCGTTGCGTCGTATTGCTTTAAGTCCGGCACGAATACCCTCCCTCAAATGGACGAACTTATAGAGGCGTTAAGGAAGCAAGGCGTCGTCGATTTGTCCAGCGTTTCGGATTACTTCGAAACACAGTCCAAAACCGACGAATTTATAGAAAAAATGCTTCGTACCGCAGGCGTTAACCGCCGTCCCACCCCATGGGACAAAGACAACCTTGTAATATGGAAGGGTTGGAACTTCTCCGAAGAAATGATTATGGAGGCAGCGAAACTCGCCGCCGGGAAAAATTCGCCGACGGCGTATATGAACGGAATTCTGTCCAACTGGAAAAACAACGGGGTATTCACGCCGTCAGCCATATCGGACAAAGCGCCGAACGCTTCCGCCGACAGCCAGGAAGCTTACAACAACGAATACGAAAGGCGCCGCACGATAGCCGTATCGAGGGCGCAAAAGAACGTAAATTCCGCAATGGAACTGACCGGTTTTTCATCGATATACGAGCGGCTTTTCGGCATAGAAAAAGACATGGCTTTCGCGGAAATTTCAGGCAACGCCGCGGCGCTTGCCGAATTGGAAAAAGAAAAGGCGGATTTACAAAACAACGCCAACGCGCTTCTTAAACAAATCCGCTTAAGTTTAGACGACCTATCCCCCAAATATGCTTGCGACAAATGTCACGACACGGGATACGTCGGCACGCATCGGTGCGACTGCTACGATAAAACCGTTTAACGCGTTAAAAAAAGGCGTCCTCTTTTTTCGAGGACGCCTTTTTTTGTTAAATCAATCTGAATGCGGAAACGGGTATACGTTTTTTATGTTCGTTTTTAAGTTGTTTGCCCTTGCCCGTTCGAGTTTCTATCTGCAAGTCTTCGGTATTTATCTTAAACGACACCCCGAAATTGTCTATAACAACCATATCGAACGGTTCTTTAACGCTTTCCACCGCGATTATCGTGTTGGAATTTGCAAGTTGACAAATCTTTACGCCCTTTCTGTATCTCGGCAGCGGTTCGATTTCCGAAGTAAGCACGCGCTTATACGTTCCCGCAGAGCTCACGACCACCAACTCGCCCTCGTCGTCTATCTGCCTTACGAAAACTATCTTGTCGTTATCGTTTAAGTTTATCCCCTTAACGCCGGACGCCACTCTGCCTTGAACAGGCACCTCGTCTTTAAGTGCGTTAAGACACAAGCCTTCTTCGGTAACGAAGCATATCGTCGAGCCTTCTTCATCTTTTTCTACGCGTATAAGTTCGTCGCCGTCTTTGAGTTTAATCGCCTGATAAGCGTTTTTGGACGTGCAATACTCTTTTAACTCGGTTTTCTTTATCATACCGAATTTCGTAAAGAACAACAAATGTCCGCCGTAATCGTTTTCGCGAACCACGTAGAAGGACACGGGATATTCCCCCGACGAAACGCCGGCTAAAACGTCCGAAAGTTTGCTGCCGTTTTCTCTATATCTGCATTCGGGCGCCGTTTCGGGATTTACGACGAACATATTGCCTTTATTGGTAAACGCCAACAGAACCTCGTTACTTTTTACCCGTTCGACGATTTTGATAAATTCTTCCTTGCAAGAATTATCCTTCAACTTTCTGTCGCTCGAAGAGAAATTACGCTCGGTCATCTTTTTGAATGTGTTGCCGTAAGTAACCGCGACCACGAAATCGTCTATCTGCGTCGGCAACTTTTCTTCGGGGTCGTTGTCGTCGTCATCGTTCCCTATGATTTTACTGCGTCTGCCGTCTGCGAATTTTTTCTTTATCGCCAGCATTTCGGTTTTAACGACTTCCATCTGTTTTGCCTTGCTCGCGATTATGGCGGTTAACTCGTCTATAAGTTTTTTAAGCTGTCTTAATTCTTCTTCAAGTTTCGTGACCTCGAGTTTTGTCAACCTGGCAAGACGCAAATCGAGTATCGCCGTTGCCTGCGCTTCCGACAAATCGAAACGCGCGCGAAGTTTTGCGCGAGCGTCCGCGGTGTTATCCGCGTTCTTAATTATTTTAACTACTTCGTCGATATTTTTTACGGCGATAATCAAGCCTTCCAAAATGTGCGCGCGTTCTTTTGCGCGTTCCAATCTGTACTTGCTGCGGCGAAGCACGACGTTCCTTTGATAATTAACGTAATAACCGATTATTTCGAGCAAACCCATCTGACACGGCTTGCCGTCCGCTATCGCGACCATATTTATGCCGAACGAAGTTTCCAAAGAAGTATTCTTAAACAAATACTTAAGAATTTTGCGAGCGTCGGCGTCCTTGCGCAGTTTAATGACGGCGCGCATACCGTTTCTGTCCGACTCGTCGACGACCTCGGCTATGCCCGACAAAACGTCGTCCTTTTTGCTTTCTTTAAGGTCGGATATCTTTTTCAACAGCTCGGCTTTATTAACCTGATAAGGAAGTTCCGAAATAACCAAATTTTTCTTTTCCGACGTTTCGTTTTCGACCGTAACGCGAGCGCGTATGCGGATTTTGCCTCTGCCCGTTTTATACGCTTCCGCCAATTCCTCATTCGCCACGATGTAGCCGCCGGTCGGAAAATCCGGGCCGGGTATATGCTTCATCATTTCTTTCAATGAAATTTTAGGATTGTCGATATACGCTACCGTGCCGTTTATCACTTCGCCCAAATTATGCGTGGGAATGTTTGTGGCAAGCCCTACCGCTATACCGGTCGCGCCGTTAACGAGAAGGTTCGGAAACCTACCCGGCAAAGTGTCCGGTTCGGTCATAGAGTCGTCGAAGTTCAACGAAAAGTCGACCGTGTCTTCTTCTATATCCTTTAATAATTCCAAAGACAACGCGTCCAAACGCGCTTCGGTATACCTATACGCCGCAGCCGAGTCGCCGTCGACCGTACCGAAGTTACCGTGACCGTCTATCAACGGCATACGCATATTGAAATTTTGAGCCATATGCACGAGCGCGCCGTAAACCGAACTGTCGCCGTGCGGATGATATTTACCCAAACAATCGCCGACTATTTTCGCGCATTTTTTGTGCGGTTTATCGGGCGTTAAACCCATTTCGTACATAGAATATAAAATTCTGCGTTGAACGGGCTTCAATCCGTCTTCCACTCGCGGAAGCGCCCTGTCCATTATGACGTCTTGAGCATACGAAATCATCGAGTTTTTCAAAACGTCGTCAAGCGAATTAAAAATCAAACCTTTTTCGTTTTCCATAACCTACACCTTAAGAACGCTTCATCTTAGCGAATTTGTCTTCTTTGTTAAATTCCGCGTGTTCGAATATATATTTTTTCCTTTCTTCCACCTCGTCGCCCATCAACACCGTTATAAGGCGTTCGGCGTCCGCGGCGTCCTCTATCGTTACGCGCATAAGCGAGCGAGTTTCGGGGTTCATCGTGGTGTCCCACAGTTGCGACGGGTCCATTTCGCCCAAACCTTTGTAACGCTGTATGGAATAGCCCCTACCGACCTTTTCTATCTTTTGCGCAAGTTCGGCGTCGTCGTAAGCGTATTCTTCGACGTTGCCCTTGTACACCTTATAAAGCGGCGGCATACCGATATATACGTGCCCCTCGTTGATAAGTTCGCGCATATATCTGAAAAAGAAAGTCAACAATATGGCTCTGATGTGACTGCCGTCGACGTCCGCGTCGGACAAAATTATAACCTTGTTGAATTTAAGCGAAGACAAATCGAATTCCGAACCTATGCCCGTGCCGAGCGCGGAAATAATAGTGCGGATTTCTTCGTTTTGCAAAATTTGTTCCAATTTCTTTTTTTCGACGTTAAGCGGTTTACCCCTCAGCGGCAATATCGCCTGATACTGGCGAACGCGAGCCTGCTTTGCGCTGCCGCCCGCCGAGTCGCCCTCGACTATAAACAGTTCGTTTAGTTCCGGTTTGCGTCCCGAACACGAAGCGAGTTTACCGACCAGAGATTGAGCTTCTATGCTTTTAGACGCCCTGGCGATTTCTTTGGCTTTTTTCGCCGCAAGTCTTACCTTCGCCGCAGACATCGCTTTTGCGACGATTACGTCGAAAGTTTTACTCAATTTTTTATTTTTAGACAGCGCGTCGATTTCGTTGACGGTAACGAATTCCACCGCCGGACGCGCCTCGGGATTGCCGAGTTTGGTTTTGGTTTGACCTTCGAACTGCACGTTCTGCATCTTTACCGATAAAATTGCGGTAAGCCCTTCTTTAAAGTCGTCGCCCAAAAGGTTGTCGTCCTTGTCTTTGAGAAGATTTTTATCGCGCGCGTAATCGTTGAAAGAACGCGTCAGCCCCGACCTGAAGCCCGTTTCGTGCGTGCCGCCCTCGCCCGTCGGTATATTGTTGACGTACGAATACAAACTGTCGACGTAAGCGTCGGTGTGTTGCACCGCAAATTCTACGAAAATACCGTCCTTTTCCGCCGAAGCGTACACGGGTTCGGAATACAAAGTCGTTTTACCCTCGTTTAAATATTTTACGAAATCGACTATACCGCCGTCGTATTTATATACGCGGTGAAAGTCCGTACGCTCGTCGTAAAAATCTATCTCCAACCCCTTGTTTAAAAAAGCCAGTTCCTTCAATCTTTTCAAAATGGTTTCGGTAGAAAAAACGATGGTTTCGAACACTCGTTTATCGGGCATAAAGCGAACGAAAGTGCCCTTCTTTTTAGTCTTTTCTTTAGTGTCTTTTAAAGGAGCGACGGGAACGCCGGATTTTATTTTGCCCGTCGCCTCGTCCAAATAACTGCGGAAGTGCATTTCGTAAACGGTGTTTTTGAATACTTTTACGTCTAACCATTCGGAAAGCGCGTTGGTAACGGATGCGCCTACGCCGTGCAAACCGCCCGAATAACTGTAATTTTCGGCATTGAATTTACCGCCGGCATGCAGTTGCGTAAATACGACCTGTACCCCCGATACGCCGGCTTTCGAGTGAATATCCGTCGGTATGCCCCTGCCGTTATCTTCGACCGAAGCGCTGCCGTCTTTGTAAACTTTAACTTCTATTCTGTCGGCAAATCCGTTAGCCGCCTCGTCCACGGCGTTGTCTACTATTTCCCACAATATATGATGAAGACCTTTTACGCCGGTAGTGCCGATATACATACCGGGACGCATTCTTACCGCGTCCAACCCTTCCAATATCTTAATATCTTCCGCTTTGTAACTGTTTTTAGACATTTGTAACTCCAAGCAAAATTTCTACGTATATATTATACTATATCTTGTGTCCGTTTTCAAGTCTTAATCACAATTTTTTTGCAATTTGTCAAACGTTTTTCGGTTTAAGCTTGATTTTTTGCAATTATTGCTGTATAATAAATTTTATGAAAAACGAAGTAAGAGAGCCTCAACAATCGCGCTCCATCGAAAAGAAAAAAAGAATAGTCGAAGCCGGTTACGAATTGTTTTCGGAAGTCGGTTACTACGGAACCAACACCGCGGAAATCGCCAAACGCGCCGACGTTTCCACGGGTATAGTATACGGTTACTTCGAAAACAAACGCGACATACTTATTTGCGTACTCGATATTTACTTAAACAAGGTTTTCGAACCGGTATTGAAACTTATCGAAAACATTAAAGCCCCCGTCGACTTTCGCAAAATAATGTCGGAAGTCATCGACAGCACTATAGAAACGCACAAAAAGAACGGTAAAATTCACGAAGCCTTGCACTCTCTCGCAAGTACCGACGAAGCGGTTAATTCCAAGTTTATACAATTAGAGGACGATATTACCGCAAAAATCGCCGACCGTTTCGAAAAAGCCGGAATTATAATAAAAAATCCGTTGGAACGCATACATCTTGCGATGGACAACGTTCAATCCTTTTCGCACGAATACGTTTTCGACAAACACGAATACATCGACTACACGATAATGCGAGAACTTGTATTCGACACTTTGGTGAAACTATTCGAAGACGCTTAAAATAAAAAATTCGCCCGACCGCATTTTGCAGTCGGGCTTTTTTAATTTTTAATCAATTTGCCTTCCTTAATATATCGCCGACGGAAAGCTTCACGTCGGTATACAGTTTTACGCGTTGCTGAACTATTTTTACGTCGATAACCTCTTCTCCGTTTTCCGTTTCCATTTTATCGGCGACAATCCGCGCGTTAAAACTGTCCGACGGAGAAAGCACTTCTAACGCGTCGCCTCGGCGGAACCTGTTGCGCATTTCGACGACCGCGTATTCTCTCCCGTCGTTACCCTCCGTCACTACCGCGACGAATTTATGCGTACCTTTGCTTTGACTGTCGTCGTAATTTACCGTAGAGTCGTTGGCACCGTCCGCAAAAGCCTGCGTGAATTCTCTGTGCGCGGTCTTTTCCAATTCGGTTTTATACAAAGGATTGTTTTTATATTCCGCGCCGCGAACATAAAAGTCGTCGAGGGCGCGACGATAGGCGTTAACCACAGTCGCAAGGTAATATTCCGACTTCATTCTGCCCTCTATCTTAAAAGAACAAACGCCGGCGGACGATAAATCGGCTATACGGTCGATAAGGCATAAATCTTTACTGTTGAGTATGTACGCGCCGCGCTCGTCCTCCTCTATTTGCATATAGTCGCAATCCGAACCTTTTTCGCGGATTTCGTAATGCCAGCGACACGCTTGAACGCACTCGCCCCTATTCGACGGTCTGCCCGCTCGGTAATCGGACAGCAAACATCTGCCGCTGTACGATATGCACATCGCACCGTGAATGAAAGTCTCGATTTCGATATCGGGAACGCGTTCGCGGATTTCGGATATTTCGTTAATGGAAAGTTCGCGCGCCAAAATAACGCGCGCCACGCCGAGATTACGCCAAAAATCCACCGCCTTATAATTAAGCGTATTCGCCTGCGTGGAAAGATTGACTTTTAAATTCGGCGCGACCGACCGAGCAAGATAAACCAAACCGGGGTCGGAAATTATAGCGCCGTCTACCTCTACGTCTTCTAAAAATTTAAAATATCTTTCCGCCGCCGATATGTCCGAATTTTTCGCGAACACGTTGACGGTAACGTAAATTTTTTTACCGAGCGAATGCGCGAGTTTTATCGCTTCCGCGACCTCTTCGTCGGTAAAGTTACCGGCGGAAGCGCGAAGGCTGAGCGATTTACCGCCAATATACGCCGCGTCGGCTCCGAAATAAAAAGCCGTCTTTAATTTTGACATATCGCCGGCAGGCGATAAAAGTTCTATTTTGTTCATCTTAATTTTTCCGTTACGCTTATGCCGTCTTCTATATCGTACACCACCGTCGACAAATCGGCATTTGACGTTATATCGTTCATAAAATTTTGTAGACTGTGCAAAATGGTCGCGTGACGATGCGGAACTTTGACCTCTCCGCTTAAAAAACCGCGATACAATACGTTGTCCGCACACAAAACGCCGCCGACTTTAAGCACCGACAGCAAATCGGGCAAATAACCGTAATAATGCCCTTTGGGTCCGTCCAAAAAAATAAAATCGTATTCGCCGGTTAAAACGGGAATTATTTCAGACGCGTCGCCGCAAAAAATTTTAGCTCTGTCGGCAACCCCGAACAACGCGTAATTGGCTTTCGCGCGTTTGATTTTATCCGCGTCTATCTCTATCCCGGTCAAAAACGCGTCGGGAGCTTCGCACAGCATCGCAACACCCGTCAAACCGACGTTCGTTCCGACTTCCAGAATTTTTTTCGGGCGGCGATTTTTTACTTCTTTTAACAATAACGCAAAAGACTCGTCCCTAAGCACGGGTTCGCCTGCGGCTTTGGCTTCGGCTCTTAACCGCAAAATCCTCTCGTCCACTACACCACCATAACCACGGGAAGTATCATCGGATTTTTCTTTGTCGCCTTAAACAAATAGTTTTTAAGGCAACGCCTTACTATGCTCGCCAACTCGTTTTCGTCGCGCAACGCGCGTAAATCGACCTGCTTAACGGCGTTATACGTATTGGCTTTTGCTTCAGCCATCATGGCGTCGGTTATCACGATGCCCTTGCTGATTATCTCTATAGACGATAATTGAACGGCGGTTTCGTCCAAGCCTACGACCGCGACGACAAGTCCGTCTTCGGACAAATGAATTCTGTCCCTTAACACGAAACTGTCGGCGCCGTCGATGCCTATGCCGTCGACGAAACGCGACCCCGCGGGTATCTTTTCGCCGCGTTTGATACCGTTTTTAGTAAACTCTATAGTGTCGCCTATTTCGGCAATGACGATCGAAGACGGCTTCATACCCATACTCCGAGCCAAATCCGCGTGCTTTTTTAAATGTCTGTACTCGCCGTGAACCGGTATGAAATACTTAGGTTTGACGAGCGAATGCAACACTCGCAATTCGCCCCTGCAGGCGTGCCCCGAAACGTGAATGGGTTCTAACGACTCGTAAATGACCTCTGCGCCCAATCTGTATAAATTGTTGATTACCGCGTAAATCATCTTCTCGTTTCCGGGGATAACCGACGCGCTTATCACTACCGTATCGTTGGCTCCGATGACGACCTGATTGAACTCGCCGCTCGCCATACGCGTCAACGCGCTCATAGGCTCGCCTTGAGTGCCTGTAGAAATTATAACGACTTCCTCGGATTTGAAATTTTTAATCTTTTCGACGTCTATAATCAACTTGTCGGGAATTTTTAACTCGCCGATTTTAGAAGCGGCTTCGGCTATGTTTATCATGCTTCTGCCTGAAAAAGCCACTTTGCGTTTATATTTTACGGCAAGGTCCAATATCTGCTGCAAACGATGAACGTTACTCGCAAAAGTCGCTATGATAATCCGTCGTTTGACGTTTTCGGCAAACACGTGGTCGAGAGTGTCTTTAACGACCGCTTCGCTCATCGTGTTGCCTTCGATTTCTATATTTGTAGACTCCGCAAGCATCAGCAACACGCCTTTTTGACCGATTTCGCTGATGCGCGCAAGGTCGGTTGTGTCGCCGTTGACGGGAGTGTAATCTATTTTAAAATCGCCCGAATGGAAAACCACGCCGGCAGGTGTGGTTACAGCCAATGCAACCGCGCCTGCTATCGAGTGGTTAACGTTGATAAATTCTATCGAAAAACACCCTAATTTTACGATATTGCCCGCCGATACGCAATTTAGTTTTGCATTGAGGCGATGCTCTTTCAACTTGTTTTCTATAAGCGTAAGCGTTAATTTGGTGCCGTAAATCGGAACGTCGAGCTCCTTTAATAAATACGGTATACTGCCTATATGGTCCTCGTGCCCGTGCGTTATGACAATACCGCGAACGCGTTCTTTGTTCTGTACCAGATAAGTTACGTCGGGGATTACCAAATCCACGCCCGGCATATTATCCCCCGGGAAGGTCAATCCTGCGTCTATTACGATTATATCTTTACCGTATTCCAAAACCGTCATATTTTTGCCGATTTCGCCGACGCCGCCCAAAAACCTTACTTTAAGCGACCTTTCGTTTTTTGCCGTCTTTATGTTTTTACCGACGGAAACCGCCTCGTCGCGCGCGGCGATTTGCGGCGCTTTAACGTGTTTTTTAACGGTTAACTTATCCTTTTTGCCGACCGACGGCTTTTTTGAATTTTTTCCGGTTTTAGCCTTTACGTCGGAATTTGAGTTAGTTGTTTTTTTTGCTGTCTTTTTTACCTGTCTGTCCAAATATATCTCCTTAAAGCCGCCCGTCTGTTGCAGGCGGCAAATCATTCTTTTTTTATTATACCGTTTTTCGACGAAAAAGTAAAACGTATTCCGTCGCAGGTACGATTTTACCTTATTGCCAAGCAGACGGCAAAGTCCTGTTATTCTTAAACCAATCGGTGTCTTTTAAAATGGTATCGCTTGCGGAACAAGAAACGACGACCCCTTTGCTCGTCAGTTTAACCACTATGTTTCCGTTCATGCTTTTATAAGTTTTTTCTTTATCGTCGACAAACATCGTCGTAACGTACACCTTGTCGGTATACTTCGACACTCTGTCTATAAAATCTTGCGTCGGGAATTTGTTAGCCTCGTCAGAAGTGTATTCCGCGCTACCTGCACAGCAACAAACGCATACGACTTTTGGTTTGATGACGGAAAGCAGACAATCGTTAGACGAAGTTTTAGACCCGTGATGTCCTGCCTTAAACAAATCCACCTCCGGCAAGTCGTTTAATTCCACCAAACTTTCTTCGCCTTTCTTTTCAAGGTCGCCGGTAAACAAAAAATTACTGTCGCCCTTGGTTACGAGCGTACAAACGGAATGTTCGTTTTCGCTTTTCGCCGCTTCGTAATAATATTTACTGTCAAGTACGGTCAGCATAGCGCCTTTGCCGAGGTCGAAAACGTAATTGCCGCTTGTTCTGCATTCCGCCGCCGTGTAACAGGTCGCGCCGTCACGCTTAGCCTCGTCGCGCTCGCGCACGTAGTTTTTGTACATTACCTGATTTGCCTTTCCGTCGGTTATTTGAGCGAATTCTATAATAGTGCCTATCTTATAACGATTAAAAAGGCTGTTTTCGGTCGAAAAACCTGCGTAGTGGTCCTCGTGTGCGTGGGTTACTATAACGTATTCCAACATACCGTCTTCGCAATAAGTACTTATATACTTGTCCAACACGTCGACGTTAGCCGTCTTCGCGCCGGCGTCGATCAAAACTTCGGTAGAACCGACTTTTATAAGCGTGCAATCGCCCGTATAATAACTGCCGAGTTCGGGAAAATGGATTTCCAAACCGCCGCCGTAATATACGTCGCCTTTCGGCACGTTCAGCGCGATTTCCGCATACGCGCCGAGAGATGCGCCGATAACCGAGGCTAAAATCACCAATATAAAAATAACGAAGCCGTTAAATTTTTTACTTTTAGCCATTACTCGCCCTCCCCGACGACGATGTGTCTGACTTGTTTATAATCCTCGTAACGTTTACCGAAAAATTTGATTAAAAAATCGTCGGAATTTTGCGGTTTTGCCGTATACACCACGTCGTATATTTTATTATCGGAAGTATCGACTGCTTCCACCTCGTCGCCGTCGGAATTATAAATTTTAATTTCGTAAAGTCCGTCGAATTTTTTGCCGCATATCACAAGTTCCGCTCCGCGCTCTTCGTAAACGTCGTTAATCTCTAAACGAAGCTCCTTTTCGGGAACGACAAGCGTAAAACCGTCATCCTTTATCAAATAGGAAGCGGCTACAAATCCGCCGATCGCAAAAACGACGAAGAATACAACGACGATTAGAAATCCCGTCTTGTTTCTTTTCACCGTTTTTGCGGCTTTTTTGCTTACACGCCCCGCCGTCTTATTCGTACTGCTTTTGCTTGCCATATCGTCTCCTTATAACGTGTGTTTCATTAACTGTTCCGCAGAAAGCGGAGACAGATATTTTATCGGTATGTCCAAAACCGTCGCCGCGCCCCTTTTGCCCTCTTTATAAAGCGTTGCCGCCGCGCGCGCATACGCGACCAGAACGCAACCGGTGTATTCGGCATTGCTGCCGACGTTGAGCGAAAATTCGGCGGCGAATTTCTTTTTCGGCGACGTACTGCCCGAACACGCTACCCTGCCGCGATGCTCGGTATGACGTTTAAGTTTGTTCATTTTAGCATCGCCCACAACGCGAACCGTCGTATCGTCCGCAGAAAAATAGCTGCCTATCGATTTTATCGACTTTGCGACTTTTTTGACGTCGGTACCGTTTTTTAGAGTTACGTAACATATACGCTTATGGGTTTTGCTTAGCGGCACGGTAAACGACACGGCGTCTTTCACACCGTCTACGCCTTTTGCGGCTTCGCTGTGTCCGCGAGAAACGCCCTTACCCCAAAAAGTGCTTACTTCGGCGGAGGGCGAAATCGAGGACAACATAGCGCGCATTAACGAAAACATACCAGGGTCCCAACCCGCGCCGATTATACAGAATTTATCGTTTTCTTTTGCCGTTTTTTCGGTACGAGAATAATACTCGTCAATCTGCGAATGAGTATCGAACGAGTCCACCGTGCAAAAATCTTTCAAAAACCGGAGCGACGCTTTAGGCAAATCGGAAGCGCTGCCGTAACATAAAATTAAAACGTCTATCTTGTCTTTGAATTTTTTAAGTTCGGCTATGCCGTACGCGTTTACGTCGCAACCGCAAACGGATTTAGGATCCCTCCGCGTAAAAACGCCGACGCAAACACAATCCGAAGAATTTTTCAACGCCGACACGACGCCTTTGCCGACGTTACCGTAACCGACCACGCCTATATTTATCATACAACCCCTCCTCGCCGCAACCGGCGCCACTGTAAATATATGCGCGCGCGGCAAGCAGGGTTAAACTCAAACGACTTTCCTTTATATTCTACTATACCGCGAAAGAAAAATCAACGTCTTTGACTTAATTTGAAACAATTATTTATTTGCTTTTTTCAACAGAAGGCGACGTTAAAAGACAAAAAACGTTGCAAGTTTAGGCGTATACTTTACGAAAAAAAGATACGGAGATAAAATGAAACACGTAAAAAACGAATTTAATTATCTGACCGCACTGAAATATTCGACGCTTTTCGGATTATTTCTTATCTTTAACAAGATAAGCGCAAATTCTTTTCCGTATTCTTTTGCCGTATACGCCACCGCGATTTTTTCCGGGTGCTCGGTTTTCTTTACCCCTTTGCCGTTTTTGACCTCCGTCGTTATAACGTCGGGGTTCGGATATTTGGGTTCGGCGGCAATCTTCGTCGGATTTTTGACGCTCGTTAATCTGATATATAAAAAATTCGGCGCCAAAATGCGGTTGGAACTTTGCGTTTACGCCGCCTTGGGAATGACGGGATTTATTATCCTCGGCAACACCGAAACGTACATATCTCTGCAAGAAAAAATAATTTCCCTTATATTCACGACGTTTTTGACCTTTTTGTGCGACGTAACCGCAAGGACGATAACTAAAAAAGGATTAAAATTCAAACTCGGGTACGAAGAGTTCGCCACCGTATCGGTCTTATTCGTAGTTTTGCTGATAGGTTTAAGCAATCTGACCTCACCCGTTGCGGTTAAAGGTCTTGCGGCGTTTTCTATAGTATTGACTTGCAGAATTTATAAAAGAGGTTACGGAATTATCGTCGGTGCGGTATTCGGCATAAGCCTTGCGATATATTACGGCAACATCAATTACGTTTCGACGATTATCGTCTGGGCGCTTGCCGCGGAAAGTTTTATGCCTCTGTCGAGATTTTTTTCTGCAGCCGTCGTGCCGGCGGCGGATTATTTGCAACAGTTCGTTTTCGGCGTATACGGCGAATACACGTTATACGAATTCCTTCCCGTTGCCGTCGGAGTAGCCGTTTTTTGCATGATACCCGACAAACCGCTTAAGGCGCTGAAAGAAAAACTTTACCTTTTCAGAGAAAAACAACTCGCAAGACAGGCGATAAACCGCAACCGCACGATGCTCGCGAACAGACTTTACGAACTATCCGGCGTCTTTTACGAGATGTCGGACGCTTTTAACGTTTTCAAACAAAAAGCCGTTTCGGAGGAGTCGGCGAAACTTTCCATCGAGCGCGAAATTCTAACCTCTATATGCAAGACTTGCGACGGATACGCGCGTTGCAAAAAAAAGGACGACGCGCTTAAAGGGATTTCTAAAATGACGGACATCGGTCTTGCAAAAGGCAAACTGTCTTTAATAGACATGCCCAAAGAATTAGGCGAAACTTGCATACGCCCCAACAACGT
>CAZARP010000001.1:0-10178 GCA_964487575.1 uncultured Christensenella sp. | reverse complement strand
ATGGAAATCAAAGACAAGTCGGAAATATCGGAAGACAAATGCTATCTTTCGTTCGTGAAGGCTTCCGAATACGACGCGGTATTCGGCGTAACCTCGGTCACCAAAGACGGCTCGGTTTCTTGCGGAGACACGCATTCGGTCACGAGAATATCGAAGGACAAATTTTTAATGGCACTCGCCGACGGCATGGGAAGCGGATTGCAAGCCGAAACGGTGTCTTCGGTTTCGCTTTCTTTAATAGAAAGTTTTTATAAGGCGGGTATGAAAAGCAACCTTATTTTAAACACCGTAAACAAACTGTTAGCCATAAACACCGAAGACAGTTTTACCGCATTGGACGTTACGGTGGTCGACCTTAACACTTGCTCCGCCGACTTTATAAAGTACGGCTCGCCTTACGGGTTTATCATAAACGACGACGGCATCAAAATAATAGAGGGCAACACGCTGCCGCTCGGAATACTTTCCGAACTTAAACCCTCCGTCTGCAACGTAAATCTTTCCGCAGGCGACACCGTACTGCTTGTAACCGACGGGGTGTCCGACAGTTTCGGATCGTCGGCTTCTATGATAGATTTTATAAGGACGCTCCCTGCGAAGAACCCTCAAACGCTTGCCGACAGCGTGATGAAAAAAGCGTTGGAAATAACCGACGGAGCCAAAAACGACGATATGACCGCGCTTGCCGTGAGAATTTTCAAAAAAGCCGCCGGATAATTTTAAATTACTCTTGATTTTTATACCGTTTTCCGCTACAATTAAGAATAATAAACACATGGGGTAAAAATATGAAAAGTTTTGTTATAGAAAACGACAAATTTTTAAAAGACGGCAAAGAAATCAAAATTCATTCGGGCGCGATACATTACTTTAGAATACCTAAAGCATACTGGCGCGACAGATTGCTTAAATTGAAAGAATGCGGCTTCAACACCGTCGAAACTTACACCGCGTGGAACCTCCACGAGAAATTCGAAGGTCAATTCGACTTTACCGGCGAATTGGATTTAGACGCTTTTATTTCCACCGCCGAAGAATTAGGCTTAAACGTCATAGTGCGACCCGGTCCGTATATCTGCGCCGAATGGGAATTCGGCGGTTTCCCCTATTGGCTTAAAAAATACGAAAAATTAAGATTGCGTTGCGACAATCCTCTTTATTTGAAAAAATTGTTGCGGTATCTCGGTAAATTGACCAAAATTTTAGCGCGCCACGTTTACCCGAAGGGCAACCTTATTATGGTTCAGATAGAAAACGAATACGGCAGTTACGGCAACGATAAAACCTACCTTGCCAAACTTAAAAACTTTTACCGCAAACGTCTCCCCGATTGTCAACTATTCACTTCTAACGGGCCGGACGAGTTGTTAAGCGAGCGCGGCAGTCTTAAAGACGTAACGGAAACTTTCAATTTCGGTTCAAAAGTAAATGCAAGCATACCGCTCCTTAAAAAAATCCGTCCCGATCAGCCGCTTATGTGCGGTGAGTTTTGGTGCGGTTGGTTCGACCACTGGTACGAAGACCACCACGTACGTTCCGCCGAAGACATCGCGAACGAAACCGAACCCTTTTTGCAAAACGGTTATAACTTTAACTTTTATATGTTTTGCGGCGGCACGAACTTCGGCTTTATGAACGGCGCCAACGGCAACGACGGCACTTATATGCCCACCGTTACCAGTTACGACTACAACGCTTTGCTGACCGAAGCCGGCGACAGAACCCCGGCATATTACAAAATACGCGAACTTTTCGACAAATATTGCGGCAATCTCCCCGAACTTACCGCAAAAGAAAGCAAAAAGAAGGCGTACGGCGAGGTTAAATTTACAGCCGCCGCGTCGTTGTTCGATAATATCGACGTTATAAGCAAAAAAATCAGATCTGCAACGCCGTTGTCGTTCGAAGAATGCGATTTGCCGTACGGCTATATGCTTTACGTTGTCGACGAATTCGGCCTTCCGCAAAGCAGTTTAAATCCCGAAGAAATCAATCTTACGGCATTCAACGGCACGTTAAGGCTAAAAAATTTGCAAGACAGAGCGGTTATATTCGACAACGGACAAAAAATCGCCGTTTACGAGCGCGGCAGAGATTACGAAACCGTGGATTTAAAAAAGAGATCTACCCATTCCCTCGCTATATTAGTGGAAAATATGGGCAGGGTCAACTTCGGTCCGGATATAGAGTACGAAAGAAAGGGTATCCGCTCGGTTACGGTAAACCACCAGCACGTGTTCGGTTACACTTGCTATCCCCTGCCGTTAGATAACCTCGACGCGCTAAAATATCAACCGATAAGCAAGCCGCTTGACGTGCCGGCTTTTTATAAAGGAGAATTCTTCGTTGACGAACCTTGCGACACTTTTGTATTGCCTAAAGGTTTTTCGCACGGAATAATTTCGGTAAACGGCTTTAACCTCGGCAGATATTACAACGCCGCGGGTCCGCAAAAAACGTTATATCTCCCGGCGTCTATATTAAAACAAGGCAAAAACGAAATAGTTATTTTCGATACCGACGGAGCGAGCGAAATTTCCGCCGAAACCGTCGATACGCCGATACTGTAAATCAAATAAAAAAACGCCGAGCGCTATCTCGCTCGGTGTTTTTTTATGCCGTTTTATTTGCCTTTGCCGTAAATCTTAAGCCATGCGTCTAACTTGGCAAGCACGTCTTCGTTACTCTTCGTTCGCTTCATCAACTCTATAACGACGTCGGTAGCGTCGTCCCTTTCCGACAATACCTTTCTTAATTTATATTCGGCGTCGAGTTCTCTTTTAGACAGAAGCAATTCCTCTTTGCGCGTGCCGGATTTATACAAGTCGATTGCCGGGAATACGCGTTTTTCGGACAATTCCCTCGACAAATGCAATTCCATATTGCCCGTACCCTTAAATTCTTCGTAAATCACGTCGTCCATACGGCTGCCCGTTTCGACGAGCGCGGTGGCGAGAATGGTAAGACTGCCGCCGTTTTCTATATTACGCGCCGCACCGAAAAATCTCTTCGGAGCTTGCAACGCCTTAGGGTCTAAGCCGCCGGATAATATTTTACCCGTACTTTCGACCGTGGCGTTGTATGCGCGCGCCAAACGCGTGATAGAGTCTAAAAGTATAACCACGTCTTTACCGGCTTCGACCAAGCGTTTTGCTTTTGCGATAACCTTTTCCGCAGAAGCGACGTGGTGTTCCACGCTTTCGTCGAACGTCGAACTTACCACTTCCGCTTTTACCGTACGACGCATATCGGTGACTTCTTCAGGTCTTTCGTCTATCAGAAGAACTATAAGCGTTGCGTCGGGATAATTTTTCTCTATGGAAAGCGCTATCTTTTTTAAGAGCGTGGTTTTACCCGTTTTAGGCGGCGCGACTATAAGTCCCCTTTGCCCTTTGCCTATCGGGGCGAACAAGTCTATACACCTTACCGACGCGTCCGAATGGTTGTCTTCGTTTTCCAAGCGTAAAAGTTCGTCGGGATAGCACGGCGTGAGTTCGTCGAACGAACTGTTTCCGAAAACCTCGGGAGAAAACCCGTTTATGCTCTCAACCGTTTGCAAAGCGGCGGAAGAACCGGCTTGCAAAATTTTAGCTTTACACCTGATTACGTCGCCCTGACGAAGATTGTACTTTTTTATGTTCGCTATGGAAACGTAAACGTCCTCTTTGCCGTTTTCCGTCTTGACGCGCAAAAAGCCGAAACCCTTTTCCATAACGTCGAGTACGCCTTCCCTTTCGAACGCCTCGTCGGTCTTGTCGCTGTCGCTTAGAACTAATTTATCGGCGTTTTCGTCAGCCTTGGGATAATTTTTGGTTTCGACCAAAAATTCGTCGAGCGGAACGTCCATTTTAGGCGGAGCGCCTTTGCCCGTGGGTTTTACCGGAAGCAACTCTCCCTTTTGAATTGCCAATATGGCGGAAATAAGCTCCGCCTTTGCCTTCGACGACGCCGCTTGCACGCCGATTTCTCTACCCAATGCGCGCAACAACGTCAAATGTTTAGAGGACAAGTATTCTTCCGAAAACTTCTTAAATTCCATATTCCGCTCTCCTTTTAAGAGTTATTTTTTATATTTTGTTTTTATTGCTTTTGCGGCAAGAATACCGCCGACAAACGCAAACGTTAAATTATATCCGCCGCAGTCGCCGTCTACGTTCAACATTTCGCCCGTTAAGAACAAGCCGGTTTGCTTACGCGACTCCATTGTATCGGGATTGACGTCCGACGTATCGATACCGCCCTTTGTAACCTGAGCGTAATCGAACCCCAACGTGCCTTTAACCTTTAATCTGAAATCTTTAAGAGCAACTGCGACCTCCGCCGCTCCGCGCGCACGCGCCGCATTCACGACCGCGTTGCCTATGCGTTTATTCACCACGCCGACGTATAAAAACTCTCCGTTAAGTCCGTCGTCGAAGCGTTCGGTCAACATATCTCGCAATTCGGCTTCCGTCAACGACGGAACGAATTCTATTTTTAACGTCTGCTCGTCGTTTGCGTTTAGATACGACGAAGCCGCAAACACCACCGACCCCGACACGCCGTAGTCGGTGAACAGCAATTCGCCGCCGAAGGTTTTTATCGGTTTATCTTCGGAAAGCACGGTAAGCTTTACTTGTTCTTTAAGCCCTTTCAGTCCTTTTATTTTTTCCGTTTCCGTTTTTATTTGGACCAACGACGGATACAACGGCGTTAATTTGTGAGAAAACTTCTTCGCTAAGTCGTAAGAAGATCCGTCGGTACCGAACTGCTTAGCCGCTTTGCCTCCGACCGCCAAAATCACGTTTTCGGCAAAATATTCGGCGGTTCCCGTTCGCACGGCAAAGCCGCCGCCGTTATTATATATATCTGTTACTTTAGAGGAACATTCGCAAATCACGCCGCTGTCGCTTAACCTTTTTCTTATAATGTCCGAAGCCGCGCTCGATTGCTTAGATAGCGGATACACCTTGCCGCTCGCGTCCGCGACGGTAGGTATGTGTAGATTGTTTAGATAACGTTCGACGTCGATTTTTTTGCAGTTATCGATAAAAGAAGAGATAAACGCTTTATCGCCGTGGTAAAACTCCGCGCCGAAATTACGATTACATAAATTACCCTGACCGTTACCCGTGGCAACGAGTTTTTTTGCCACCCTGTCGTTACGTTCGAGCAAAAGGACGTCGTCCCCGTTTAACCCGTCGCAACCGCTCGTTAACTCTACGGCGGACATAAGCCCCGAAGCGCCGCCGCCGACTACGATAACTTTATATTGCTTTTTCAAAATACTCTCCGTTAAACGCGTTACATCTGTTCTACGGTATCGATGCCGAGAAGCCCGAGCGCGTTAGTTAGAACCGTTTTAACCGCCGACGTCAACCCGAGACGGAAATTTTTAAGCGCCTCGTCTTCGCAACCGATTTTGCAAGCGATATAAAATTTGTTAAACGCCGAAGAAAGTTCCAAGGTATAACGCGTTACCAAAGACGGTTCGTACTTTTCGCTCGCCGATACTATAACGTCTTTGAAATTGCCGAGAATTTTAACGACCTCGTACTCCTCCGCGGACATTTGAGGAACGACGACCTTTTTAGGTTCGCCGAATTTCGACAAAACGCTGTTACAACGCGCCACCGTATACAATACGTACGGACAAGTTTCGCCCTCGAAGGACAATACTCTGTCGTAACTGAATACGATATCCTTTATCTTATTATTGCACAACGCGGAAAATATAACGGCACCCGTACCGACGGTACGCGCGGTTTTTTCTTTATCGGGGAGGTCGGGGTTCTTCTTATCTATAACCGCGTAAGCCTTTTCTATGGTTTTTGCTATAACGTCTTCGAGCAATACGACATTGCCTTCCCTCGTGCTCATCGCGCCGCTTTCAAGCGATACCATACCGTACGCGACGTGCACCATATCTTTCGCCCAATCGTACCCCATCAACTCCAAAACCTTAAAAAACTGCTTAAAGTGAAGGTTTTGCTGATACGCGACGACGTAAAGACATTTGTCGAAATCATAGGTGTTTTTTCTATAAACGGCTGCGGCGATGTCGCGCGTCGCGTAAAGCGTCGAACCGTCCGACTTTAATATAAGGCAAGGCGGCATATCGTATTCTTCCAAATCGACGACCGACGCGCCGTCGGATATTTTAAGAAGATTTTTGTCCTTTAATTCCCGAACGATAGGCGCCATCTTATCGTTATAAAAACTTTCGCCCGCGTAAGAGTCGAAGTCGACCTTTAATAACTTATATATCTTATCGACTTCTTCAAGCGTTATTCTTTTGAACAACTCGAAAAGTTCGACCGCTTCTTTGTCGCCGTCTTCTATGAGCTTAAAATAACGTCTTGCTTCGTCGTCCAAAGACGGGTCTTTTTTAGCTTCCTCGTGGAATTTGACGTATATGCGAGAAAGTTCTTTTAGTCTGCCGTCGATTACCGACTGAACGCTACTCCACTTTTTAAATGCGACTATAAGTTTGCCGAACTGCGTACCGTAATCGCCGAGGTGATTTATCCCGACGACTTTATAGCCTAAAAATCTGAAAATCTTGCACAGCGCGCTACCGATAACGGTCGTACACAGGTGCCCGATATGGAAAGGCTTGGCGATGTTTATAGAAGAGTAATCTATACAAATAGTTTTGCCGTTGCCTATCGTAGCGGAACCGTACTCGTCGCCGAGTCTGTTTATTTCTTCGATTAGTTCCTCGGCAAAGCCGTTTCTGTTAACCTTAAGGTTGAGATAACCGTTTAGAGGCTCACACTTTTCTATAACCGAGTCGACGGAAAAAGACGCGGCAAGTTCTTCGGCGATTTTAACCGGAGATTTGCGTAAAAGTTTTGCGAGTTTAAAACACGGCAAGGCGTAATCGCCGAGAGAAGTTTCCGGCGGAACTTCTATATAAGACGCCAATTCCGCGACGGAAACGCCGTCGATATTAAGTTTTTCAGCAACGTATTGTTTGTAATCCATAAAAAAAGAACCTTAAAATTTTTAATGTACCGATATTTTAGCACACTTTTGTTCAAAAAAGCAACTGTAAAAAGTTGTTTTTTTTCATAATTCATATTATAATTGATATTAAAAGCAAATTAACGGAGATACTTATGAAATTAGGTGTTGTAGGCTTGCCGAACGTCGGCAAATCCACTCTTTTTAACGCAATCACGAAAGCCGGCGCGGAATGCGCCAATTACCCGTTTTGCACTATAGAACCGAACGTCGGCATAGTAGCGGTTCCCGACGAACGCTTAAACGTATTGGGCAAACTTTACGATACGAAAAAAATCACGCCGGCAGTCGTGGAATTCGTCGACATAGCAGGTCTTGTTAAAGGTGCCAGCGCAGGCGAAGGTCTCGGCAATAAATTCCTCGCAAACATCAGAGAAACAGACGCAATCGTTCACGTCGTAAGGTGCTTCGAAGACGAAAACATAACGCACGTGGACAACTCTATCGACCCTATCCGCGACATAGAAACGATAAACACCGAACTTATCTTCGCCGATACCGAGTCGGTTAAAAAACGTTTGGACAAAGCGATAAGCCTCACCCGTACGGGGGAGAAAAAATACAAGACGGAAGCCGAATTTTTACAGCGCTTGTACGACCATCTGGCGGCTCTTAAACCGGCAAGGACGTTGGAAGCAAACGACGACGAAAAGGCGTTGCTGAAGGATATGTTCCTACTTACCGCGAAACCCGTCATATACACCGCCAACATAAGCGAAAAAGATATGGGCAAAAACGAAGCCGAACTTCCTCTTGCCAAAAAGGTCGTAGACTACGCCAAAAACGAGGGCGCCGAATTCATCGTTATTTGCGCGAAAACCGAGGAAGAACTTTCTTCCTTACCCGACGACGAACGCAATATGTTTTTGGAAGAACTCGGCGAAACCGAAAGCGGCTTAGACAAACTGGTTAAGACTTCTTACAGATTGTTGGGACTTATAAGCTACCTTACCGCAGGCGAAAAAGAAGTACGCGCTTGGACGATAGAAAACGGAACGAAGGCTCCGCAAGCCGCAGGGAAAATTCATACCGATTTCGAAAAAGGGTTTATCCGAGCGGAAATAGTCGATTACGACGTATTAAAAGAGCTCGGCAGTTTCAACGCCGCAAAAGAACACGGCAAGGTAAGAAGCGAAGGCAAAGATTACGTTATTAAGGACGGAGACGTCGTTTTGTTCAGATTTAACGTTTAACGCTTTGCGCGCTTATTCTCGTTTATTATACCGCTCCGATTTTCGGGGCGGTTTTTATTGACAAAATTCGCGTCCGTTTTCGCAAATTTTTTCAAAAAAAAAAAAAAAAAAAAGATATTGATTTTCGGAATTTTCTGTGTTATAATGAGGTAAAATAAAATAAAAAAAGGAGTATATTTTATGGCACGTTTTACTTTACCACGCGACCTTTATCACGGTAAAGGCTCGTTAGAAGCTTTAAAAAACCTCAAAGGCAACAGAGCAATGGTCTGCGTCGGCGGCGGCTCGATGAAGCGCTTCGGATTTTTGGACAGAGTGGTTTCTTACCTTAAAGAAGCCGGTATGGAAGTCGAATTGTTCGAAGGCATCGAACCCGACCCCTCGGTTGATACCGTTATGCGCGGCGCGGAAGCCATGACCAAGTTCCAACCCGATTGGATAGTCGCAATCGGCGGCGGTTCCCCTATCGACGCCGCAAAAGCAATGTGGATTAAATACGAATATCCCGAAATCACTTTCGAACAGATGTGCGTCGTTTTCGGCATTCCCGAACTTCGTAGAAAGGCAAAATTCTGCGCTATCCCGTCTACATCCGGCACGGCGACGGAAGTCACCGCTTTTTCTGTTATTACCGATTACAAGAAGGGCATTAAATATCCCCTTGCCGATTTCGAAATCACTCCCGACGTGGCGATCGTCGACCCCGACCTTGCAGAAACCATGCCCAAAAAACTGGTTGCGCACACCGGTATGGACGCTATGACGCACGCTATAGAAGCGTACGTGTCTACCGCGCATACCGACTTTACCGACCCGCTCGCGATTTTTGCCATCACGATGATACAAAAAGACCTTATCGGTTCTTACGAGGGCGATATGTCAAAGCGCGCCTCGATGCACAACGCACAATGCCTTGCGGGAATGGCGTTCTCCAACGCGCTTCTCGGCATCGTACACTCTATGGCGCATAAAACCGGCGCCGTGTTCGAAGATTTAGGCGCGCATATTATCCACGGGGCAGCAAACGCGATGTACCTCCCCAAAGTTATCGCATTCAACGCCAAAGACGAAACCGCAAAGAAACGCTACGGCGTTATAGCCGACTATATGGGTTTGGAAGGCAGCACCGACGACGAAAAGGTCAAAGCGCTTATCGCATTCCTTCGCGGAATGAACGACAAGTTGAATATTCCGCAATGCATTAAGCATTACGGTGCCGACAGTTACCCGTGCGAGAACGGCTTCGTCCCCGAAGACGTGTTCCTCGCAAGACTGCCGGAAATCGCAAAGAACGCGATTGCAGACGCTTGCACCGGGTCCAACCCCCGTCAAATTTCCGTTCCCGAAATGGAAAAACTGCTTAAATGCTGCTATTACGACACAGAAGTCGATTTCTGATAAACTCGTTTTTATCATATCAACAAAACACCGCCTTTATTCGGCGGTGTTTTTTATCGGTTTACATACTAAAAGGCGCAACAAACGTTGCGCCTTTTGCAGACATTCGTGTTGCGTTAACAGTTAAGCAAGCGGAAAATCCTTCCGTTTAAAACCATAAATATCAAGTCTAAAATCCAGAAAATATTCCAACCGACAAGTATGCGAATAACGCCTGCTATTATTTTGCCTTCCGATATACGCGTAATAATTCCGCACACCAGCGACGTCACGGGAATTATCGCGAGAATTAAACTAACCAGACGACCTAAACCAAAATAATCTTTTTTAGAAGCCATATAACTTCCCTCCTATTCTTTATTATTTATATTATACAATGACTTTCTGCATTTGTACATATCTTTTTAAAAAATTTTTTTAAAATTTTTTCGCACCATACCCTATTTTAACTTGCTTTTATTCGAAAAATATATTAAAATACATAGGCTATGCACGGAGAGGTGTCAGAGTGGTCTAACGTGCACGCTTGGAAAGCGTGTATACTGAAAGGTATCGGAGGTTCGAATCCTCTCCTCTCCGCCA